>CAVERK010000010.1:0-24455 GCA_963618035.1 bacterium | reverse complement strand
CCTTAGAACAAACAATATATTATTCCACGCAGAGGTAATGAATATATTTGATAGTGGAGAGCTCTACAGATAGAAGTCTTGCGTCAGGCGCACATAGTCTGCCGAGCGGTTGCCTTGACTGTCGAGGAGCACAAGCTCATCGCAATGGCAGGCGGTGTCGTAGGCATCGGGTGTGGGATTATAGTGCAGGGTAAGCAGGATGCGGCGACATGGCTTGTCGGGCTTGGTGAAGACGCGCGTCTGCCGTAGCGGGAAGAAGTGATGCCTCCATGCCGCATTGCTGACGGCAGGTTCTGCTTCAGAGGGGAATATCAGGCTCAGCCGTCCGCCGGCATCAAGCAGACGTGCCGAATGTGCGAACAGGCTCTCATAGCTCAATGTCCCGAGGTGCCGCGCCATGCTCTTGCGCGGATCGGGATTGCACAGCGAGTCGCCATAGTAAGGCGGATTCGACACGATGTGCCGGAAGGTATGTCTCGGGGCATAAGCCGTGAAGTCCGTACGGACTATCTCCACCCTCTCCGCCCACGGTGAGGCAGCAGCGTTCTCCGCAGCCTGCCGTGCGGCATCGGCATCAAGCTCCACGCCACAGACATGTGCCGTCTCATTGCGTTGCGCCAGCATGAGAGCCACTACCCCACTGCCGGTGCCTACATCGAGGATGTCCGTAGCTCCGGCGACATCTGCCCATGCCCCCAGCAGCACACCATCGGTGCCAACCTTCATGCTGCACCTGTCGTGCCACACCGTGAACCGCTTGAACTTGAAGAAAGGTGCTCCCATACACACATATATATATAAGGTGTCGTTTCGGGGGTCAAAAGTAATGAATAACGCCGATGTCCGTATGCCGGCATGCGTTTTCATAATTTTAAGAGTGCCGACAAATCAGACTTTTGGAATAAAAGCCTACCTTTGCAATTCTTTGCAAAGCGGCCTTCATTCCTCGGAAAAGCACGGCTATGCGGATGCAAAGACACAGGAAAAGGAACAACGAGGACTATATGAACAATTACTACGTGGATAGAGAAGAGGTCTACAGCGCAGCCGGCGACGACCTCGACAACAACGGCAGGGTATCGGTCTTTGCTGACATTGACGGTGACATCGACAAACTGATGGAGGTCGATGTGCCCGACGATGATGTCCCTATCTTGCCGCTAAGAAACATGATATCTTTCCCTGGGGTGGTTCTGCCCATATCCGTGGGACGCAACTCGTCCGTCAGGCTGATCAAGAAGGCCGAGAAGGGACAGACGCTCATAGCCATCATATCGCAGAGAAAGAACGAGGTGGAGAACCCTACGATGGCCGACCTCTTCGAGACCGGCACCATAGGCAAGGTACTGCGCTCCATCGAGATGCCCGACGGCACAATGACGGCAATCGTGCAGAGCCTGCGCCGCGTCAGGCTGAAGGAGATTACCTCGGAGAAGCCTTATCTCACGGGCAAGGTTGAGGGCTTGCAGGACATCCTCCCGCCGAAAGGCGACAAGACCTTCAGCGTGCTGGTGCAGACCATCAGGGATGTCACCACGAAATACATACGATCCTTCGACCATGTCCCCAACGACATGACCTTCGCCATAAACAATATCAAGGGTTCGGTGTTCCTGATAAACTTCGTGTGCAGCAACCTGCCCATCAAGATCAGCGAGAAAGCCGAGCTTCTGCAGATAGACGAGATCATGGGACGCGGCTACAGGCTTCTGGAGCTGCTCAACCGCGAGGTCGAATATGCCGAGATACGCGCCTCCATACAGATGCGTGCACAGGAAGACATCAACAAGCAGCAGCGCGACTACTACCTGCAGCAGCAGATCAAGACCATACAGAACGAGCTGGGCAGCGAGAACACTGCCGAGAAAGATGCCGAGTCGCTGCGCGGCAAGGCCAAGAAGAAGAAGTGGGGCGAAGCCATCAACAAGACCTTCATGGAAGAGGTCGGCAAGCTCGAGCGCATGAGCCCGCAGTCTGCCGACTACAGCGTGCAGCTGAACTATCTTGAGACCATGCTCAGCCTGCCATGGAACGAGTACACCCGCGACAACCTGAACATCGACAATGCCGAGCGCGTGCTCAACCGTGACCACTATGGCATGGAGAAGGTGAAGGAACGCATACTGGAGCACTTGGCAGTGCTGAAGCTCAACGGCGGTCTGAAGTCGCCCATCATCTGCCTGTACGGCCCTCCTGGAGTGGGCAAGACATCGCTCGGCAAGAGCATAGCCGCCGCCCTGAAGCGCAAGTACATACGCATGAGCCTCGGCGGCGTGCACGATGAAGCCGAGATACGCGGCCACAGGCGCACGTATATCGGCGCCATGCCAGGGCGCATCGTCAAGGGACTGATAAAGGCCGGCTCCTCGAATCCCGTCTTCGTGCTCGACGAGATAGACAAGGTAAGCTCTGACCGTCAGAGCGACCCCGAGTCCGCACTGCTCGAGGTGCTTGACCCCGAGCAGAACACGACGTTCCACGACAACTACCTCGATGTGGACATCGACCTGTCGCACATCATGTTCATAGCCACGGCAAACAGTCTGAACACCATCCCCCAGCCCCTGCTCGACCGCATGGAGCTGATAGAGGTGAGCGGCTACATCACCGAGGAGAAGATTGAGATTGCCGGCCATCACCTCGTGCCCAAGGAGCTTGAGGCCTGCGGCATGAAGCACAAAGCGGTGAAGTTCGGCAAGGCCACGCTTGAGGCAATCATCGAGAACTATACCCGCGAGAGCGGCGTGCGCGAATTGGAGAAGAAGATTGGCAAGGTGCTGCGCAAGATTGCACTCAACTATGCCCGCGGCGGCGAGCTGCCGACAGGCAGCATCAAGCCAGCCGACCTGACCGGCTACCTCGGCGTAGCCGAATACTCGCGCGACAAATATCAGGGCAATGACTATGCCGGTGTCGTCACCGGACTGGCATGGACAGCTGTGGGCGGCGAGATACTGTTCATCGAGAGCAGCCTCAACCGCGGCAAGGGACAGCTGACGCTGACAGGCAACCTCGGCGACGTGATGAAGGAGTCGGCGATGCTGGCTGTGGAATATATCAAGGCGCATCCCGACATGCTCGGACTTGACCCCGACATCTTCAACCATTGGGACATCCACATACACGTGCCGGAAGGAGCCATACCCAAGGACGGCCCGTCGGCAGGCATCACGATGGTGACATCGCTGGCATCGGTCTTCACACAGCGCAAGGTGAAAGCCAACCTCGCCATGACCGGCGAGATCACGCTGCGCGGCAAGGTTCTGCCCGTGGGCGGAATAAAGGAGAAGATACTGGCTGCCAAGCGGGCGGGAATAAGCGAGATCATTCTCTGTGCCGACAACAAGAAGCACATCGACGAGATACAGGACATCTACCTCAAGGGACTGACGTTCCACTATGTCAACGACATAAAGGAAGTGCTCGGCATAGCCCTGACCGACGAGCTTGTCGACAAGCCCCTTGACCTCAACGTCAAGGACGACAAGGAGGAGAAGAAGAAAGCCGACAAGTGAGAATATGAAATTCGAACTGCAACACACCGACAGTCAGAGCAATGCCCGTGCAGGAAAGATCACTACCGACCACGGAAGCATACTCACACCCATCTTCATGCCTGTCGGCACCGCAGGGTCTGTCAAGGGTGTGCAGCTGCACGACCTCAAGGACGACATCAAGGCACAGATCATACTCGGCAACACCTATCACCTCTATCTGCGTCCAGGGCTGGAGGTGCTGCGTCAGGCAGGAGGCCTGCACCGCTTCAATGGCTTCGACCGTCCGATGCTGACAGACAGCGGCGGCTTCCAGGTGTTCTCGCTTGCCGGCATCAGGAAGATGAAGGAGGAGGGTGTCGAGTTCCGCTCGCACATCGACGGCAGCAAGCTGTTCTTCAGTCCGGAGACGGTGATGGACATAGAGCGTGCCATCGGTGCCGACATCATCATGGCTTTCGACGAATGTACGCCTGGCACTGCCGACTACAGGTATGCCAAGCAGTCGGTGGAGCGCACGCACCGCTGGCTCGACCGCTGCATCACGCGCCTCAATGAGACAGAGCCTCTCTATGGCTACGGACAGACGCTGTTCCCCATCGTTCAGGGCTGTGTCTACCGTGACCTGCGCACGATGTCGGCAGAGTTCGTGGCATCGAAGAACGCCGACGGCAATGCCATTGGCGGACTGGCAGTAGGCGAGCCTGTGGAGACGATGTATGAGATGATTGAGCTTGTCAACAGCATACTGCCCAAGGACAAGCCGCGCTATCTGATGGGTGTCGGCACACCGGCAAACCTGCTCGAAGGCATTGAGCGCGGAGTGGATATGTTCGACTGTGTCATGCCTACGCGCAACGGGCGCAACGGCATGCTCTTCACCAAGCATGGCATCATGAACATGAAGAACAAGAAGTGGGAGACAGACTTCTCGCCGATAGAAGAGGACGGTGCGTCCATCGTGGACCGCACATACAGCAAGGCCTACCTGCGCCACCTGTTCCATGCCGGCGAACTGCTGGCCATGCAGATAGCGTCGGTGCACAACCTGGCATTCTACCTGTGGCTCGTCGGCGAAGCACGGCAGCACATCATTGCCGGTGACTTCAGGCAGTGGAAGGAGAAGACCGTGAAGGAAGTCTCGCAGCGGCTGTGACGCACTGCTGCATACATATTATATAATATGGAGAGAAGGACGGCACAACAAGCATGAAGATCAGGGACAGCAAGATATGGAGACGGCTGGCAGACACGGACATCATGCGCCGTGTTGCATGGCTTTGGGATTGGTATGAGGAGCACCGTCCGCTGAAGCGGCTCGACTACTACATCATGGCCAAGTTCCTCGGCACGTACATCTTTGCCATAGTCCTCATCATTTCCATCGCCGTGGTGTTCGACTTCAACGAGAAGATGGACCGCTTCACCTCCCACGAGGCACCGTGGCGGGCCATCATCTTCGACTACTATGCCAACTTCATCCCCTACTTCGCCAACCTGTTCAGTCCGCTGTTCGTGTTCATCTCCGTCATCTTCTTCACCACGAAGATGGCAGAGAACTCGGAGATAATATCAATGTTTGCCAGCGGCATGAGCTTCAGGCGCATGCTGCGTCCCTACATGCTGTCGGCAGCCATCATAGCAGGCGTGACGTTCTACCTCGGTGCATACGTCATCCCCAAGGGCAGCGTCACGCGCATCGACTTTGAAGACAAGTACTACAAATCGCGGAAGTCCACCTCTGCCCGCAACATACAGCTTGAGGTCGACACCAACGTGGTGGCATACATAGAGAGATATGAGGACTACAACAAGACGGGCTATCACTTCTCGCTGGACAAGTTCGACGGCAAGCAGCTCGTCTCCCACCTCACTGCCAACCAGATTACCTATGACACTACGGCCGTCAACCGCTGGACCCTCCGTGACTTCATGATACGCGAGCTGGGCGGCGAGCGCGAAGAGATTATGCGCGGGACACGCATGGACACCACGCTGCTCATGGAGCCGTCGGACTTCCTGCAGACCAAGAACCAGGAGCAGATGCTCACCAGTCCGCAGCTCAGCGAATACATCGACCGGCAGAAGCAGCGCGGACTGTCGAACACCAAGACTTTTGAGATTGAGTATCACAAGCGCATAGCCATGTCGTTTGCCTCATTCATCCTGACGCTTATAGGCGTGTCGCTCTCGTCGCGCAAGACGCGCGGCGGCATGGGGCTTTACCTCGGCATCGGGCTGGGACTCAGCTTCTCCTACATTCTGTTCCAGACCATCTCGTCCACCTTTGCCGTCAACGGCAATGTGCCGCCGGCCATCTCGGAGTGGATACCCAACATACTCTATGCCATCATAGCCTTTGTGCTGTACAAGAAAGCTCCCAAGTAGAAAAGTATTGGCGTGCCTTACCGCATCACGATGTCGGTGATTACCTGTGCACCGACACTGTCGTTGAGGCACCGTATCAGCCGTTGCTTGCCCGACAGCAGTTCCTGCCGCAGTACCGACGACGCAAGTTCGACATACAGCACCTGATTTCTGATATACACGCTCTTAGTGTATGCCGCGATGTCCGGTCCCAGCACCTGCGTCCATGAGTTCACCAACCGCCGCTCGTTCAGCGGTGTCTCCAATCCCTCATTGCGCAGCAGACGCATCACCAATGCGCCCACGCTCTCTGCATCACGACTGCGCATGTCCGCCCTCCTCCGTGTTCATTGGTTCCACAATGCCGTCCGTCACACTGAACAGCCGGTAGTCCACGTCCGCCGCCTGCAGTATCATGTCCAGATTGCTGCGGTTGGTGTCCGTTATGAATATCTGTCCGAAGCGGTCACTGCCGGCAAGACGCACAATCTTCTCCACACGCCGTGCGTCGAGCCTGTCGAAGATGTCGTCGAGCAGCAGTATGGGCATGTCGCCCATACGCTTGAGGAACTCCAGCTGTGCCAGCTTCAGGGCAATGAGGAATGTCTTGTTCTGCCCCTGCGATGCCTCACGCTTCATGGCGTAGCTGCCGATGCTCATCTGCAGCTCATCCTTGTGTATGCCGTGCAGCGAGAAGCCCATTATGCGGTCCTTGCTGCGACCGTCGCGTATCACGTCCAGCAACGGCCCGCGCGTGCAGTGCGACAGATACTCTATGTCCACTGTCTCGCTGCCGTCGGATATGTACGAATAGAAATCCCTGAATATGGGGATGAACTCCTCCACGAATGCCTTGCGGCGGGCATATATCACCTCACCCTCGGCAGCCATCATTTCCTCCATTATGTCCATCATCCCGTCGTCGGCACGCTCCTCATCCTTGAGCATGGCGTTGCGTTGTGCCAGTGCCTTGTTGTATCTTATCAGGCGTTCCAGATAGTCCTTGTCATACTGCGAGATCACCACATCCATGAACCTGCGACGCTCCGCACTGCCACCCTGCAGCAGCACGGCATCGTCGGGCGACACCATGACCAGCGGTATCAGTCCTATATGGTCCGACAGCCGCTGATATTCCTTGCGGTTGCGCTTGAACTGCTTCTTCCGCCCAGGCTTCATGCCGCAATACACCTCCTCCTCCCGCGTGCCGTCGGCAGCATGGTAGAAGCCCTGTATCATGAAGAAGCCGGCATCGTGCCTGATGTTCTGCGAGTCGATGGCATTGGTCGCACTCTTGCAGAACGACAGGAAATAGATGGCATCGAGCAGGTTGGTCTTGCCCATGCCGTTAAGTCCCACGAAGCAGTTCAGCTTCTGCGAGAAAGAGACGTTCACCTCGCAGAGGTTCTTGTAGTTCAGTATGCTGATGCGGTCGAGTATCATAGCGCAAAAGTATGAAGAAAAACGCAGCATCGGGGATGGGTGCGGCAAAAAAGATGGGGCTTTATTTCCTCAATAAACAAAAACAGCGTACTTTTGCCGTTCGTTAGACATTAACAGGAAAACATATCACACAAGTAAATATAAGTAAAGAAAATGGCAGACAATAAGAAGAAGAACGAAGAGATTCTGAACGTCGAGGGCGCTTTGTCACAGTCGGAAGCATTCATCACGAAGAACAGCAAGGCCGTCGTCGGCGCAGTCATCGCCCTGATTGTGATCATCGCCGGCATCTTCTGCTACAGCAACTTCTACAAGGCTCCGCGCGAGCGCAATGCCCAGGCAGCTCTGTTCAAGGGCGAACAGTACTTTGAGAACAGTCAGTACGACGAGGTTCTGCGTGGCGACAGCATCGGTTTCGACGGCCTGCTCAAGGTTGCCGACGAGTACAGCGGCACCAAGGCTGCCAATCTTGCCAACGCATACATCGGCCTCAGCTATGCCCACATGGGAGAGTATCAGAATGCCATCGCCTATCTTGACAAGTTCAGTGCCGACGACCAGATGGTGGCACCTGCCATCAAGGGAGCAATGGGCAACTGCTACGTGCAGACAGGAGACAACGAACGTGCCATCAGCCTGCTTCAGGCAGCAGCACGCGAGGCAGACAACAACACCCTCAGCCCCATATACCTCATTCAGGCAGGACAGCTGCTCATCCAGGCAGGACGTTATGCCGAGGCAGAGACAGCGTTCCAGACCGTCAAGGACAAGTACTTCAACTCCTATCAGGCCATGGACATCGACCGCTACATCAATGAGGCCAAGCAGCTGAAGGCCGGCAAATAACACACGGCACTGCACCAGCACGCACACACATGTCTACAGCATACCACATACAGAACGAGGCGGCAGCAGGACAGGCCAATGTCCCCTGCGCGGCGGGCATGCGGTTTGGCATTGTCGTGTCAGAGTGGAACAGCAACATCACCGGCGCACTGCTCCGTGGAGCCGTGGACACACTGAAAGCCCATGGGGCACACGAGACGGACATACACGTGTTTCATGTCCCTGGCAGCTTCGAGCTGACATTCGGTGCACGGTGTCTGGCTGATAGCGGGACGGTCGATGCAGTGATTGTGCTGGGCAGCGTGGTGCGTGGGGGAACGCCCCACTTCGACTATGTATGTCAGGGCGTGACGCAAGGCGTGGCCATGCTGAATGCCGAGGGACGTATCCCCGTCATCTTCGGACTGCTCACCACCGACAACATGCAACAGGCAGAAGAGCGTGCCGGCGGCAGCATGGGTAATAAGGGCAGCGAATGTGCAGTCACGGCGATAAAAATGATTGATTTCGCTTGCACGGTAAAAAAATAGCGGTATCTTTGCACCGCATTTCACGGCGGTGGGGTGCTGCAAGAGAAGGGCAAATACCAGAGTGGCCAAATGGGGCAGACTGTAAATCTGCTGGCTTATGCCTTCGGTGGTTCGAATCCATCTTTGCCCACAAGCTCCCGAGGAGGGAGACAACATGCGGAAGTAGCTCAGTTGATAGAGCATTAGCCTTCCAAGCTGAGGGTCGCGGGTTTGAGCCCCGTCTTCCGCTCTCAAGCCGGACAGTCATCGAAAGATACTGTCCGGTCTTTTTCTTGCTCCAAACCACTGATTTTCTACTGACCCCTTCTCTCTCCCATCAGCAGCTTCATCGCACCAGGCATCCAGCGTCTGCCCACGGTGTAGATTGCTATGCAGAGGGCGACACAGGCTAATGGAGCGAGGAGATAGTCAATGCACTGCATATACCACATATCGCTCATCGGAGTGAGTTTGACGACAATCTTCTTCAGCACCCCCAGTATGAACGGGTGTAGGGCATAGATGAAGAAGGAGGTTGGAGCAAGTTTCCTGTTCCATTCATACAGCTTTTTGTATCTGCACAGGGCACTTGCCATGATGATGAAGGCAAAGGTCTGTACTACAACAAGCCAATGGTGCACCATCAGTGAGGTATAGTTGCCCATGGCAGAACCCGTAGCCGTCTGTGCGACTATCAGGATGATTGCCAACGGACATATCACGTACCGCCAACGCCACAGCACCTGCGTGAAGTCCTGCTTCATGATGGAGAAGTAGGCTCCGATGCTGAAGAACAATATTGCAGACGCTTCGGTGTCGCCGAACCACGGCATGCGGATGTCGAGCAAATATATCGCCATCAACAGCAGGACGAAGCCAAGACGCAGACGTTTTATAAGCCAATAGATGACAGGAGCCAGAACCACCATAATCATAAGGTCGCGCATATACCAGAACGGATAGAGTTCTGGTCCGCTACTGTGTTCCACCACGCCCAACCATGTAGTCCGGTCTTCTCCCAATGCATGACTGTCCCACAGTATATGCAAGTACCCTCTCTCTGCAAAGTAATCGCCTATGTCCGACCATGGTTTGCCGCGAAGCAGGATGCTGCGTATCATGAGTGCCAAAGTCCAAAGTATAAAAAGAATATTCCACAGCAGATATGGTTGTGCAAGACTGTGCCAACGCTTGCGGAGTTTCTCAACATAAACCGTTCTGTCGAACTGCTGCACTCCTTTGAAGAAGAGGAATCCCGAAAAGATGAAGAAGAGCGGCACCGCGCTCCTCGCTATCACCGCGGATATGAATATCCTCAGGTAGTCATACACTGCCATGCCCGACAGTCCGTCGGCATGAAGTTGCTCCACATCAACGGCAGAGCCAAAGGAGTGGGCGAACACTACAAGAATGGCGAGGGGGAACCGCAACATCGTGATACTCTCTGAGTACCCCCCCTAATTGGCTTATAATTCATTATAATTCAATATGTTACAAAACATCAACTAACCATGCCAAGAGCCTTGTGCATAAAGTGTACAAACTCTACACCCCCTCTGCCCACGGCTTGTCAAGACAGGACAAAGGTGTGAAAAATATTTCTATTCTGAAAAACTGTTTTAAAAATAACGCCATCATGATGTTCTATAGCTGCAATGCCCTCAGAATATAGTCAAAGTTTTGTCCGAGACCAGCTCATGTCCTCTCACATCGTTCGATGTGAGCATTCATATCGTTCGATGTGAACACTCACAACGTTCGATGTGAGCATTCACAACGTACGATGTGAGACGACTTAATATATCTTCTGACACCTTTCCTATTCCTTGAGAAGATGTACTTACTTGGCTCTCGATGTGGATCGTTAACAGCAAATAACACTATGCAGGTTAAACTCGGTGCGGCTACTCTTGTCAAAAGGGCGAAGTTTAACAAAAGAAGTGAGGTTATGAGAGGAAACAGATTTTCAATGGTATTAGTTTTTTCATTGCTCTCGGCAGGAACAACGCTGACGGCACAGAACAGCAAAGACAACGACAGGACGCAGTTCCGAGAGACGCAAGCCCTGCGCATGGCAGAGGACATGGGGCTGGATGACAAGACATCAAAGGACTTCAAGGAGCTGTTCGGCAAGTATGCCGAGGAGATGGAGAAAGCCAGAGGACAGAAGCCCGAAGCCGACAAGGACAGCAGACGCGACCGAAAGACACTGACCGATGCCGAGATAGACAAGATGATTGAAGAGAGCATCAAACAGGAGAAGAAGACGGCTGAGGTAAGAGAGAGATACTTCAAGGAGTTCAGGAAGATTCTGACAGCACGGCAGACAGCACGTGTGCTGAACATGGACAGGCACATAGGAGGCCGGCACATGGACTTCAGAGCCGGCAGACACGGAGAGGACGACAACCTGAAGCGTCCCGACTGGAACAAGATGAAGGACAGGCGTGTGCGGGATGCCGCATCAGACAAGACCAAAGACTGAAACGAACAAAATTGATAGGTTGATTTAAGGTTGTTAATGAGAACAAATTAGTTCAGCGTATTCTCGTGATACGCAAAAGAGGATGGCTACTGTGAAGCAACCATCCTCCTTTTTTTGTTTCACGCCCAACGGGGCAGTGTCTGTGCACACGTCAGATCTTCACGACGCCGCTGAAGCCCATGAAAGCCATGGCAAGCATGCCTGCAACGACAAGTGCGATGGGCGTGCCCTGCATGCCCTTGGGTATGTTGGTGAGGCTCATCTGCTCACGGATGCCGGCAAAGAGCACCAACGCCAGTCCGAAGCCCACAGCCGTGGAGAAGGCATAGACGGTGCCGGTGAGCAGGTCATAGTCCTTCTGGATGACCGAGATGGCAACACCCAGCACACAGCAGTTGGTGGTGATGAGCGGCAGGAATACGCCCAGTGCCTGATAGAGTGCGGGGGACACTTTCTTGAGCACAATCTCGAGCATCTGCACCAAGGCTGCAATGACAAGTATGAAGGCAATGGTCTGCAGGTACTGAAGTCCGAGCGTGTCGAGCACATACTTCTGAAGAATGAAGGTGACGATGCTTGACATGGTGAGGACAAAAGTCACGGCAGCACCCATACCCATTGCCGTGTCGAGCTTCTTGGAGACACCGAGGAACGGACAGATGCCGAGGAACTGCGAGAAGACCACGTTGTTGACGAATATCGCCGATATGAATATCAATATAAGTTCCATTTATTCTGTTTGTATTAAGGATTGAACGTCAATATTAGCTCCGTGTCCCCTATTCATGCTTTCGACTTCTTCAGGCGGTTTACGCCGGCAATGAGAAATCCCAAGGCAATGAATGCCCCTGGGGCAAGCACAAAGAGGAGCATGCCGTAGTCTTCGGGGAAGATGGCAGTATTGAATATCTTGCCCGTGCCGAGCAGCTCACGTATGGAACCGAGTATTGTCAGAGCCACAGTGAAGCCCAAGCCTATTCCCAGTCCGTCGAAGAACGAGGGCAGCGGCCCGTGCTTCGAGGCAAAGGCTTCGGCACGTCCCAAGAGGATGCAGTTGACGACAATCAGCGGAATGAAAAGTCCCAAAGTCTTGTAGAGACCAGGGACATAAGCCTGCATGACCATCTGCAGCAGCGTCACGAACGAGGCTATGATGACCACGAATGCCGGAATGCGCACCATGTCGGGTATGAGGTTCTTCACCGCAGCAATCACGGTGTTGGAGCATATCAGCACAAAGGCTGTGGCCAAGCCCATCGACATGCCGTTGATGGCACTCGATGTCGTTCCGAGCGTGGGACACATGCCAAGCATCAGCACGAATGTGGGGTTCTCTGTGATGAGACCGTTAAGGAATACTTTCAAATTGTTCATTTCTTATATCTCCCCTCCATTTATTTGTTTTCCGATTTGCCACTCTGCTGCGATGCACCCGATGTGGCATCGGCAGATTTGTTTTCCGACTTGCCACTCTGCTGCGATGCACCCGATGTGGCATCGGCAGCCCTGCCGTTGAACACGGCATACGCCGCATTCACCGCACTAAGGAAAGCCCTTGAGGTGATGGTCGATGCCGTTATGGCATCGATGTCACCGCCGTCCTTGGAGACGGTGAGGTTGTCCTTGCCAGGGTTCTTGCCTATGATGTCGCCCTTGGCTCCTTTCTTGAACCACAGACCGGCCTTGTCTCCCAACCCTGGAGTCTCCGAATGGCTGAGGATAGAGTAGTCATTGATGTTGCCGTCCTTGTCGAAGCCGATGAGGATGGTCAGCTCACCGCCAAATCCCATTGCAGACGACTGCACGGCTGCGCCTATGCTCTCACCGCCCTTGGAGGCAGGATAGACTATGTAGGTCGAGCCATTGGAGCTGACGGTCTGCTGCTCTGCTATGGGGTCGTTGTCAAACCCCGAAACGACTTCACTCACTGCATCGCTCAGTGTCTTGGCACTGGCAGCGGCGATGGGAGCCTTGGTAAGCTCGTTGACAAAAGCCAGTATGCCTACGGTGATGACTGTAATGCCCGTGAGCACCAGCACCATATTCTTTAGTGACGATTCTAACTTCTTCATTTCTTTACTGCTTTTACTGCTCTGCTGCTGAAACGCTGCGGCTTAATGTAGATGTTGATAAGAGGCACAAAGGCGTTCATGATGAGGATGGCGAACGACATGCCCTCCGGATAGGAACCGAACAGACGGATGATGACGGTTATGAGTCCGATGCAAACACCATATACTATCTGTCCGCGATGATTCATTGGCGATGTCACATAGTCTGTGGCCATGAAGATGGCACCAAGCATCAGACCGCCGGTGAACAGTTGTGTCATGGGCGACGGATACACAGTCGGGTTGGCCAGATACATTATTCCGCCAAAGACAAACACCGTAGCGATGATGGCAACGGGAATGTGCCACGTGATGATCTTCCGCCAAATCATGAACGCTCCGCCAAGCAGCAGTGCCAGCGCACTGATTTCGCCCAGCGAGCCGCCCATGTTGCTGCCGATGAGCATCTCGAACGATGCCGGCAGCTGGTCGAGCGAAGCACCGGGAGCACCGTTGATAATGCCCTTGATGAGACCGAGCGGCGTGGCTGCCGTCGTGGCATCGGTATAGGCAAAGAGCTGACCAGGCACAGGCCACGTGGTCATCTGTGCAGGAAACGATATGAGCAGGAACACACGTCCTGCCAATGCAGGATTGAACGGATTGTTGCCCAAGCCGCCAAACGGCATCTTTGCCACACCTATGGCGAAGAGAGCACCGAGTATGACGATCCAAATAGGAAGATTTGACGGCAGATTGAATGCCAGCAGCACACCGGTGATGACGGCAGAGCCGTCGGTGATGGTCGTTGCCGGCCGTTTCATTATGAACTTGACTATTGCCCATTCAAACAGGAGGCACGACAGGACTGAAGTAAGGGTTACAATCAATGCTCCCAGACCGAAGAAGCACAGCGATACGATGAATGCCGGAATGAGGGCAATCAGCACGCCGTACATGTTTTTCTTTATGCTGTCGTCGGCATGGTCGTGGGGCGAAGGCGACACTAACAATTTATTTTCCATCTCTTCGTCTGTTTTTTTATTTGTTTGCATTGCGGGCACGTATTATCGCTCCCACCTTTGCCTTGCCGAGTGCAATGAAGTCGAGCAACGGACGGTTGGCAGGACAAGTGAACTGGCATGCGCCGCAACTCAAGCAGTCCATCACGTCTTCTTTCTCAAGTCTCCCGAACTCACCGTGCTCGGCGAGCTGGGCTATCAGGTATGGTTCCAAACCCATCGGGCATGCGCTGACGCACTTGGCACAGCGTATGCAGGGATGAACCTCGCCGCGTTTGGCATCCTTCGTGTTCATTATCGTGATGCCCGACGTTCCCTTGGCTGTCGGCACGTCGGTGTTGACCAGTGCCTTTCCCATCATGGGACCGCCGCTGATGATCTTGCCCGTGTCTTCCGGCAGTCCGCCGCAGGCATCAATGAGCTGCTGCACCGGCGTGCCTATGCGCGCCAGGAAGTTACTGGGGGTCTTGACAGACTTGCCGGTGACGGTGACCACGCGCTCGAACAGCGGCTTGTTCTTCTGCACAGCCTCGTATACGGCGTATGCGGTGCCGACATTCTGCACCAATGCACCCGTGGATATCGGGAGTGCGCCACTGCCCACATAACGTCCGGTGATGGCCTGTATGAGCTGCTTCTCGCCTCCCTGCGGATACTTCATCTTCAGTGGCACCACCTCGATGCCGCTGTATGACTTGGCAGCCGCCTTCAACGCCTCTATGGCATCGGGCTTGTTGTTCTCGACACCGATATATGCCTTGTTGACCTTGATGGCTTTCATGAGGATGGTGATGCCCACCATTATCTCTTCGGGATGTGCCAGCATGAGGCTGTGGTCGGCTGTGAGGTAGGGTTCGCACTCTGCACCGTTTATGACGACGCACTCCGGCTTGAATGCCGGAGGGGGTGTCAGCTTGACCTGTGCAGGGAAGCACGCACCGCCCATGCCCACAATGCCCATGTCGGCTATCTTCTTCACTATCTCTTCGGGACTGAGGCTGCACTCCCGCACGATGGTGTCTGTGCGGTCAATGCTCTCCTCCCACTCGTCGCCTGTCACGTCGATGATCACTGCCGGTTTGGGATAACCGCTGGCATCAATCACGTTGTCTATCTTTGCCACCTTGCCGCTGACAGACGAGTGTATGGCTGCCGAGACGAAGCCGCCGGCTTCGGCAATCTTCTGCCCTACTTTCACCATATCTCCCTTTGCCACTATGGGCTTGGCCGGAGCTCCGATGTGCTGCCCAAGCAGGATGTATGCCTTCTTGGGTATTTCGGCAGTCACTATCGGTTGCCCTGCTGAAAGTTTATTTCCGTGTGGATGAACTCCACCGATTGAAAAAGTCTTCAACATATGCTGATTATGAAACTTATGCTTTTTGTGTATGAGAAAATAAGATTAATTATTGCCGTCTGCCGGTTTGGGTTCAGGCTTCGGCGCGGGCTTTGCCGGTGTCGGGAAGTTGACATCGATGATTGTCTTGTCAGGACATTCCGTGACGCACGCACGGCACAGCTTGCACTTCCTGAAGTCGATGTATGACAGGTTGTTCTCGATGGTGATGGCATCGAACTTGCAGGCCTTCTGGCACTTGCCGCACGATATGCAGCTGACGGCACATGCCTTCTTTGCCACAGGCCCCTTGTCCTTGTTGACGCAGCTGACGAACACACGGCGACCGCGTTTGCCCTTGTAGCGCAGTTCGATGATGCTCTTGGGACAAGCCTTGACACATGCTCCGCATGCCGTACACTTGTCTTCGTCCACCTCAGGCAGACCGGTCTCGGGATTCATGTGTATGGCATCAAACTTGCAGGCACGTGTGCAGTCGCCACAGCCCAAGCAGCCATAGCTGCAACCTGTCTCGCCACCATACAGCTGTGCGGCAATGGCACAGGTCCTGACACCGTCATAGCTGTTCAGACGCGGGCGGTTGGCACACGACCCATTGCATCTCACCACGGCAATCATAGGCTCTGATGCCTCAGCCGCAAGTCCCATAAGTCCGGCAACCTTGTCCATGACCGGCTGTCCACCCACAGGACAGAACTTTCCCTCCAAAGAGCCCGACTCGACAATGGCTGATGCCATGGCACCACAGCCAGGGAAGCCGCAGCCTCCGCAGTTGGCTCCAGGGAGAATTTCGGTGACCTGCGCAATGCGCGGGTCTTCATGTACAGCAAATTTCTTCGAGGTGGCATAGAGCACCAAGGCCAACACCAGAGCTATCACTCCGAGAGAAACCACTGCAATCATAATTACGTTCATAGTAAAAGATAATATATTAGGATTTTACTTTTCGGAAATCATTCTGTCTGTCCTCCGCCATTTTCTTTGGGCATCACAAGGAAGCCGAACTTGCGCTTCAACTTGTCCTTATTGGCATAAAGAAGACCGTAATAAGGGACGAGCATCACAAATGCGCCCAATGCCATGAGCGGTTCGCTGATATTGAGACGGCTGAAGACGAGAAGCGATGCCACCATCACCAAGAACGGGATGACGATGCCATACAGGACGGCACTGCGCCCCATGCTCTCTGTACCCATGAGCCACACTTCGTCGCCGCGTTTATAGAGTTGCGCGGCAGCCGACACATTGTCCACTTCGATGGTTTTCTCTTCCGCCCCTACGGTGGAGCAGTGCCCTCTGACGCTGCAAGAGGCACACGACGATGCTTTCATTATCTTCACGCTCAAGCTTGAGTCGCCAACATCCTGCACCACACCTCTGTACCTGACAGCTTCATTACTCATTTTTGCAATCTCCACATTACAATTGACGCAAAAGTAGGTACATTTATCATAACCGGCAAACTTATGCAAGAAATTTTACCATCTGTAGTTTATACCGAAGCTCAACAGCTCGCTCAGCTGGAAATGGCTGTCGCCACTGATTGGCGCGGCACTGTCGTCATAGCGGGCGTGCACATAGAGTTTGGTGGAGAGATAGCGGTTGAGTGCCATGTTAAGCGTGTTTTCCCACTCGATGCGCACCCAGTCATAGCTGGTCAGATAGTCCAGACGCGAGTCGAAAGTTATGTTCTTCGTAATCTGCCACTGCAAGGTCGGCTGGATTTGCGAACCAAGGTTGTGCTTCACGTTCTTGCCCTCACTGAGTCCGTATGTCGTCTCGTCGACATTCTTGTCGCCGATATACCTCATGGTCCAGTTCAGCGGAGCGAGGAACAGGGAGAAAGTATACCGGTTCTCCTTCTTGCGCTTGTAGTCAAGACCGACAGCCACCGTCAGGTCGGCAGGGGCAAAGAGCGACGATATCAGCGTAGGGTTGTTGGACTTGTAGCCATGAACGAACTGCGTCTTGAACTCGGCCGAGATGGTGTAGTACCAGTGCTTTGATGCCTGCACGCCCAGCTTGCTGTATATGCGCAGCTGGTCGGTGTTGGTCAGATAGTCGTGCACGGTGTCCGACGGTGTCGATGCCAGACCGAGCTTGGCATCAAGCAGGTTCTCCCACTGCACCTTCTCCTGGTCGTTGTAGTTTGCCGTGACCTGGAATGTGGCCAGCATGGAGTTGCTGCTCTCACCACCCTTATACCAGTTGTCGGAAAGATAGAGCTGCGACAACTGCAACGAGCCGTTGCCTTTCACCGTCCACCAGTTAGGCTTCTTTATCTCCACACGGGCCGTTTCATCGATGACCGGTGCCGGTTCCAGATCCAGCTTTTGCTCCATCCTGCTCCTGACGATGCGTTGTGCTGTCCTCTCCTCGGCTTTCAGGTCTTCGGCAAATTCGGGAATGGCATCAAGCTCATCCTGCGTGAAGACCACCACATCCGGACGGTTCAGGTAGACACTCATGAGAGCATTGTCG
The DNA here is from genome assembly GCA_963618035.1 of bacterium. Lineage (GTDB taxonomy): Bacteria > Bacteroidota > Bacteroidia > Bacteroidales > Bacteroidaceae > Bacteroides. The sequence continues at coordinate 6,400 of CAVERK010000010.1, read as the reverse complement.
ACCTGCTTCTGCACGTCTGCCGTGCCGTCGGCAAGATGCAGTGTCCTGAAAGGGGCGGTGCGCAGCGTATCGTTTATCAGCACACCGACATTATCCTTCGGCGGGCATCCCAACTGCGAGAGCGGGTTGGAGGGTGTCTCGATGACAGAGCTTTGTCCTATGGCAGAGCGATAGTATGTCAGCGGGACAAACAACCTGAAGTATTGCGGATTGACGGGGATATAACGCTGCGGTGTCGTAGGGTCATTCAGATAGTCCAACTCACCTATCAGGCGTTCGTGCAGTATCGACACCGTGTCGAGCACAAAATTATTGTTATTGTCGAACGGCACCAGCTTCAGCACGAAGTAGCGTCCCAAAAGCCCCTGCAGTCCATCGTTGGGCGTGGCGGCAATGCGGTTTGTCGCTGTCCGTTGTGCCACGGAGTCAGCGGGCTGTGGTGTCTGGGCGGAAGCAGGTATGGCAATGCAGACAGCGGCAACAGCTGCTATATATATAATAAGGTGTAGTCTCTTCATATCATACCTAAGTATTAACGGGTTAAGAGCGAAACCATTTTTCTTTCCGCAAAAATATTACAAATCCATCTATGCAACAAGAGGATTGAAAATTTTCAGCCGCCATTGGCTCATCAGCGGTTTTTTGCCTACTTTTGCGCTTTGATGTTTGCAAAAGTAAAAATATAACCCATAAAAACAGTATTACTGTGAGCGAAACAAAATATATCTTCGTCACCGGTGGCGTTGCCTCCTCATTGGGCAAGGGCATCATCTCCTCGTCAATCGGCAAACTGCTACAAGCCAGGGGCTTCAGGGTAACAATCAAGAAGTTCGACCCCTATCTGAACATCGATCCAGGCACACTGTCGCCCTACGAGCATGGAGAGTGCTACGTCACAGCCGACGGCACCGAGACCGACCTTGACTTGGGACACTACGAGCGGTTCCTGCAAATCCACACATCGAAGGCAAACAACTTCACCACGGGCAAGATCTACAAGACCGTGATTGACAAGGAACGCCGTGGCGACTATCTGGGACGCACCGTGCAGGTCATCCCGCACATCACCGACGAGATCAAACGCTCCATCCGCATGAAAGACGGCAAGGAGTATGACTTCATAATCTGCGAGATTGGCGGCGTGTGCGGCGACATCGAGTCACTGCCTTTCCTTGAGGCCATCAGGCAGATGAAGTGGGAGCTGGGACGCAATGCCCTCAACGTGCATCTCACCTACGTGCCATATCTCTCCGCCGCTGGAGAGCTGAAATCGAAGCCCACACAACATTCGGTCAAAGAGCTGCAGAGTGTCGGCATACAGCCTGACATCATCGTGCTCCGCACCGAACACTCCATAAATACCAGCGTACGCCGGAAGGTGTCGCAGTTCTGCAATGTCGACGAGAGTTCCGTAATCGAGAGCCTCGACGCACCGAGCATCTACGAGGTGCCCATGCAGATGCACGCACAGCATGTCGACGAGACCATCCTGAACAAGATGGGCGTGCCTTTCAGCGGCGAGCCCGAGCTGGACTCATGGAAAGCATTCCTGAAACGGCGCATCAAGGCCGAGGAAAGTCCTGCGCTGCACATCGCACTGGTGGGCAAGTATGACTTGCAGGATGCCTACAAATCCATACGCGAAGCTCTGTCGCAGGCGGGAACATACAACGACCGCAAGGTCAAGGTCGACTTCATCAACAGCGAACGCCTTGATGACCACAACGTGGCAGAGCAGCTGCAAGGCAAGGCGGGCATACTCATCGGTCCTGGCTTTGGCGACCGTGGCATACCTGGAAAGATTGTTGCCATACGCTATGCCCGCGAGAACAACATCCCATGCTTCGGCATCTGCCTTGGCATGCAGATGATGGTGGTGGAGTTTGCACGCGATGTGCTGGGCTACGGCGATGCCAACAGCAGCGAGATGGACAGCAAGACATCCCACAACGTAATCGACCTCATGGAGGAACAGAAAGCCGTGACGAACATGGGTGGCACCATGCGTCTTGGTGCGTACGAGTGCAACATCCGCAAAGGCTCGCGTGCCTATGAAGCCTATGGCAGGGAGCGCGTGCAGGAACGTCACCGCCACCGCTATGAATTCAACAGCGACTACAAGCAGCAATATGAAGATGCGGGTATGCAGTGCACCGGCACCAATCCCGAGTCTGGACTGGTGGAGATTGTCGAGATCCCGCAGCTGCGCTGGTTTGTCGGCACGCAGTTCCATCCCGAATACAGCAGCACGGTGCTTAGCCCCCACCCTCTGTTCCTGTCGTTTGTCAAGGCAGCGATTGCCAATGAAGCGCAGGGCAGTGAGGCTGCCGAATGAAGATGGCAATATGTCCACACACATGTGTGTGCATCCGCAGGCCAAAAAGAATTCGTCACAACAACACGAAAACCTAAAAAGAGTAAAGAAGAAACGAAATGGATAAAAACACCATAACTGGGTTGGTGCTCATTGCCTTGGTACTGATAGTGTTCACCTTCCTGAGCCGCCCCAGCCAGGAGCAGTTGGAGGCGCAGCAACATTACTATGACTCCATAGCACAAGTGGAACAGCGCAATGCCGACCTGAAGGCCAAAGCCGAGGCTGCATTGGCCAACGAGCGCACCGCCGATGCACGCCGCGACTCCACATCGCTGTTCTTCGGCGCGACGACCGGCACCGAAAGCCACGTCACCATCGAGAATGACGTGCTGGCACTCACGCTGAGCACCAAGGGCGGTACCCCGTGGCAGGCCGTGCTGAAAGACTACAAGGAGCAGGACAAGACCACACCGGTGAGCCTGTTCAAGGGCGAGGATGCGTCGCTCAACTTCCTTATGTACAACGCACGCGACATCTTCCAGACCACGGACTACTACTTCACGCCTGTGCAGCAGTCCGACAGTTCCGTGACCATGCGCCTCTCCGCCGATGCGTCCAGCTATGTGGATTTCACCTACACGCTGTCCGGCTCAGACTCCTATCTCGTCAGCCTTGACATACGTGCCGTCGGCATGGACGGCAAGCTGGCACGCAGCAATGACCATATTGACATTGAATGGAGCGAGCGTGCACGGCAGATTGAGAAGGGCTACACCTATGAGAACCGTCTGGCCGAGCTGACATACAAGACCGAAGAAGAGGGCATCGACAACCTGTCCGCCTCGAGCAATGAAGACAGCGAGGAGATTGAGTTCCCCGTCACGTGGGTTGCCTTCAAGAACCAGTTCTTCTCTGCTGTCATGATCAGCGACGACGGCTTCCGCGATGCCAAGGTCAGCTCGACGCTGGAGCAGCGCGGCAGCGGATATATCAAGAGCTACACGTCAGAGATGAACGCAGCCTTCGACCCCACGGGTGCCAAGCCTACGAAGCTGCACATGTACTATGGCCCCAACCACTACAAGATACTCTCGTCGCTCGACGACGGCAGCCACAACGACTGGGACTTGAACCGCCTGGTCTATTTGGGATGGCCTGTCGTGCGCTGGATCAACCAGTTCTTCACCATCAACGTGTTCGACTGGCTGTCACGGCTCGGCATGGGTATGGGACTGGTACTGCTGTTCATGACGCTCATCGTCAAGGCTGTCGTCTTCCCAGCAACGTGGAAGACCTTCATATCGAGTGCCAAGATGAAGGCACTGAAGCCCAAGGTCGACGAGATAAACCAGAAGTATCCCAACGATGCCGATGCCATGAAGAAGCAGCAGGAGATAATGACCCTGTACAGCCAGTACCGCGTCAGCCCCATGGGCGGCTGTCTGCCTATGCTCATACAGTTCCCCATACTCATGGCCTTGTTCCTTTTCGTGCCGAGTGCCATCGAGCTGCGTCAGCAGAGCTTCCTTTGGGCTGATGACCTCAGCACCTATGATGCCATCCTGACATTCCCGTTCAGCATACCGTTCCTTGGCAATCATCTGAGCCTCTTCTGCCTGCTCATGACTGTCACCAACCTGATGTATATGACGTACACCATGAAGATGCAGGACACGGGAGCCAATCCGCAGATGGCAGCCATGAAGTGGATGAACTACCTCATGCCGGTGATCTTCCTGTTCGTCCTCAACGACTACCCCGCCGGACTGAACTATTACTACTTCCTCAGCACGCTCATCAGTGTCGTGACGATGATTGTCATGCGCCGCCTCACTGACGACACGAAGCTCTTGGCACAGCTTGAGGCAAACAAGAAGACGGCAAAGGAGATGCGCAAGACTGGCTTTGCCGCACGCCTCGAAGCCATGCAGAAGCAGCAGGAAGAGTTGCAGCGTCGCCAGCAGCAAGGCGGACGCAAGTAAGAAAGCCGCCACAAAAACAGACTGCCGATGGACAGCAACAAGCAGCAGCACATAGTGTTTGTGGTCAATCCCGTCTCGGGCACGCAGGACAAGGAATCTGTGTTGCAGGCTGTGCACGAAGGCATTGACCGGCAGAAATACACCTTTGAGATACGCGAGACCGAATATGCCGGTCATGCCACGGAGATAGCTGCACAGTGCGCGGCGGACGGTGTGTTTGCCGTCGTTGCCGTTGGCGGCGACGGCACGGTCAATGAGACGGCACGCTCACTGGTCCACACCGGCACAGCTCTCGGCATCATCCCCTGCGGCTCCGGCAACGGACTGGCACGCCATCTGCAGATAGGCATGAGCACACGCAAGGCAATCGACACCATCAACGAGGGACGGGTAGAAGACATCGACTACGGACGCATCAACGACCACGACTTCTTCGTCACCTGCGGCGTGGGCTTCGATGCCTTCGTCAGCCTCAAGTTCGCACAGGCGGGCAAGCGCGGTCCGCTGACCTACATCGAACAGGCACTCAAGGAGAGCCTCAACTACAAGCCGGAGACCTACGAACTCACCATCGACGGCAACACCGAGCACTACAAGGCATTCCTGATTGCCTGCGGCAATGCGGCACAGTATGGCAACAACGCCTACATAGCCCCAAAAGCCACGCTGACCGACGGTCTGCTCGATGTCACCGTGCTACAGCCGTTCACGCCTCTCGATGTGCCGGAGCTGGCATTGCAGCTCTTCACCAAGACCATCGACCAGAACAGCCACATCAAGACCCTGCGCTGCAAGAGCCTGCACATAGCCCGTCAGACGGAAGGCGTGGTGCACTATGACGGCGAACCCGTGATGACAGGCAGCGACATCGCCGTCAGCATAGTGCCCGCCGGACTGCGCGTCATAGCCCCCAACGAGACAAGAGACCCCAATATGCTGGAACGCGCACAGGAGGTCATAAGCGGACTGAGACAGGTCAACGAAGAGTTCTTCGACGGCATAGCCCAACGCAACAAGGAGATCATCGGCAAGGGCAAAAAGCAGATCAAGCGCATCGCCAAGCAGTGATGCTTTTTATGCCGCACCACCGGCAAATATCTACAGCAGAATGAAGAAAGCACTGTTCACAGCAATCGTGGCACTGACGACGACACTTGCAGCCATGGCACAAGGCCAAGACTTCGGCATGTGGCACGAGATAGGGGTGGAGAAACGCCTCGGCAGCCGCTGGACAGCCTCCGTCCTCGGAGAGTTAAGGCTCATCGACAATCTGCACAAGGTCAACCGGTGGGGCATCAGGCCGAGTGCCACCTACCGCCTGCAGCCATGGCTGACGGCAACGGCCGGCTACGAGCTGTTCCTTGTGAAGTCACACACGCTGAATGCCGACGGCACCTACGGCAAGCGCGGCCACTACACGCAGCATCAGGTCAATGCTGCCCTACAGGCCAGCTACAGGATCGGGACGGTGCGCCTCTCACTGCGCGAACGCTGGCAATACGACTACCGTCCGCAGCAGACCAACAGCCAACGCTACGACTACAACGCCGAGAGCTGGGACGGAGAGGAATACATCTTCCACGGCAACGCGAGCCACATGCTGCGCACACGCATACAGATAGACCGCAGCATCACCACCCTACGCCTGCGCCCATACGCCAGCATAGAACTGTTCAACGCCTGGAACATACAGAGGGCACGCTACACTGCGGGGGCAGACTGGAACGCCGCACGCCACAGCTCCATACGCCTGCGCTACTTCTATGACGACATGCACCGCAACGCCGGCACCGCCTACGCCTACAACTTCCACATCGTCGCCCTTGGCTACTGGCTGCTATTCTGACGCTCAAGTTTAAATGAAAAATCCGTGTGCCCTTACCAGCATCTTATTCTGCCGCACAGCACCTAAAACACCCACAATCGGCAGAATAAGCACCCTCTTATTCTGCCGACCATTGGATTTACAATTATTGCTGTCCGCTAAAACTCAAAGAGCAAGGAATTTTGTGTCCGCAGTGCCGATAAACAGGCATTGCGAATTGTATTCCTGAAAAGTAAGCCCCACTTAAACTAATATTAAGACCATTTTAGCGGACAG
>CAVERK010000009.1:0-24524 GCA_963618035.1 bacterium | reverse complement strand
ATATATAAGTATTCTATACATAGTATTCTTGGCAGTTTCTGGACACACATATGCACATGATATTATCGAAACTGAGATTACTGAGACTGGCACCAACATCACGGAACCAGCCTCATTGTGTTCATGACGGTTTCGGCTGATGACTTGTTGAAAACTTTTTTTAGGCTATATTGATGGCTGCGATGTCTTGCATTAACGGGAAACAATTCGTATTTTTGCACAGCGAAAGGGAGAAAGAAGAGAGAGAGGCATGACACCAGAAGGCAACAGGCGTGGCAGGGCGGAGGGACACGCGGCGATAATGGCAGCCAACGTGATTTTCGGGTTGGGGGTACCCGTAAGCTCGTTTCTGCTGCGTGACTGGGTGACACCGAACGTCTACATGGCATCGCGCTGCGTGGGGGCTGCGCTGGTGTTCTGGGCGGTGTCGCTGTTCGCACCGCGCGAGCGTGTGAGCGGACGCGATCTGGCGGTGATAGTGCTGTCGGGACTGCTGGGCTTCGTGGTGTCGCAGACGCTGACGGCATGGGCACTGGTCTACACCACGCCGGTATATTTCTCGCTGATTGCCACGCTGACACCCGTCGCCACGATGGTCCTCGCCGCCATGTTCCTCAACGAGGGCATCACGGGCATGAAGGCAGCAGGCGTGGTCATGGGCATCGCGGGAGCGGCACTGATGGTAGTGCTGAAGTGGCAGGACGACAGCGGCAGCAACGACCTGCTGGGCATCTTCTTCGCACTGATGAGCCTGCTGACGTGGGCGGTCTACCTGATAGTGACGCGCAAGGTGTCGCAGAAGTACACCGCGCTGACGCAGATGAAGTGGGTGTTCCTGGCCTCGTCCGTCGTGGTGCTGCCCTACACCGTCACGGAGTTCGGCACGACGCGTCTCTACGGCGGTCCCGTGGATGCGGAGTGGCTGACAGGCATGGCAGGGATGCTGTTCATCGTAATCTTCGCCACGGTGCTCGGCTACTTCATGATCCCCTTCGCCATGAAATACCTGAGAGCCACGACCGTGAGCATATACACCAACCTGCAGCCCATTGTGGCCTCGTTTGTGGCGATAGCCCTGGCGCAGGACACGCTGACGTGGGACAAGCCCGTGGCTGCCGCACTGGTGATGGCGGGAGCGTACCTCGTGACAAACCCTAAGAACAACTGACAGACAAGAAAAATTATGCCACTAAAACTACCGAAATCACTGCCGGCAGTGGAGCTGCTGAAGAAAGAGAACATATTCGTGATGGACGACCTCCGTGCCGGCAAACAGGACATACGTCCGCTGCGCATCGCCATACTGAACCTGATGCCGCTGAAGATCACCACCGAGACAGACCTCGTGAGACTGCTGTCGAACTCGCCGCTGCAGATCGAGATCTCGCTCATGAAGATCAGGAGCCACACCTCGAAGAACACGCCGGTGGAGCACATGCGGGCGTTCTACACCGACTTCGAGGACATGTATGCGCAGAAATACGACGGAATGATCATTACCGGTGCGCCGGTGGAGATGATGCCGTTTGAGGAGGTGGACTACTGGGACGAGATGACACGCATATTCCAGTGGGCACGCACGCACGTGCAGAGCACCATGTACATCTGCTGGGCTGCACAGGCGGGACTGTACCACTTCTACGGCGTTCCGAAGTACACGCTGCCGGAGAAGATGTTCGGCGTGTTCCGCCACCGTGCGCTGGAGCCGCTGTGCCCCATATTCCGTGGCTTCGACAACGAGTTCTTCGTGCCCCACAGCCGCCACACCGAGGTGCGTAAGGAAGACATCGTGAAGGTGCCCGAGCTGACGCTGCTGTCAGAGTCGGACACGGCGGGCGTGCACATGGTGATGGCACGCGGCGGACGCGAGATCTTCGTCACCGGACATTCGGAATACTCGCCGCTGACGCTCGACTTCGAGTTCCGGCGCGACAAGGCAAAGGGTCTGCCCATAGAGATCCCGCAGAACTACTACCGCAACGACGACCCCGAGAGCGGTGTTGTGGTGCGCTGGCGGGCTCACGCCAACCTGCTGTTCTGCAACTGGCTGAACTACTACGTCTATCAGGAGACACCGTTCAATCCCGACGACATCAGATGAAGACGACAAGACGCATCGAGCTGCTGGCTCCGGCGCGCGACCTGCAGTGCGGCCTCGAGGCCGTGGACCACGGTGCCGATGCGGTCTACATAGGTGCTCCGCAGTTCAGCGCACGTGCCGCCGCCGGCAACAGCGTGGAAGACATCGGTCGGCTTGCATCCTATGCCCACACATTCGGCGTGCGCGTGTACGTGGCACTGAACACCATACTCAAGGACAGCGAGCTGGGCGAGACGGAGAGGCTCATCCGGCAGCTCTACGAGGCAGGAGCCGATGCGCTGATTGTGCAGGACATGGGGATAACGGAGCTAAGCCTGCCGCCAATACCCCTGCACGCCAGCACGCAGACGGACAACCGCAGCAGCGCGAAGGTGCGCTTCCTCCACGAGGCGGGGTTCAGGCAGGTGGTGCTGGCACGCGAGCTGTCTGTCGGGCAGATAGCACGCATACACGCCGACTGTCCCGAGGTGCCGCTCGAGGTGTTTGTCCACGGTGCGTTGTGCGTCAGCCTGAGCGGACAGTGCTATGCCAGTGAGGCGTGCTTCGGGCGCAGTGCCAACCGTGGCGAGTGCGCACAGTTCTGCCGCCTGCCGTTCAGTCTCGTCGACAGCGACGGGCGCGAGATTGAGCACGAACGCCACCTGCTGTCGCTGAAGGACATGAACCAGCTCGACCTGCTGGAGCCGCTGCTCGACGCGGGGGCTTCGTCGCTGAAGATTGAGGGGAGGCTGAAGGATGCGTCGTATGTCAAGAACATCACGGCAGCCTACCGCGCCGCCCTCGACCGTATCTTCGCGCGGCGCACGGAGTACGTGCGTGCCTCGTCGGGCACGGCTACACCCTGCTTCGCCCCGCAGCCCGACAAGAGCTTCAACAGGGGCTTCACACACTACTTCCTGCAAGGGCGGCAACAGGACATCAGCTGCACGGACTCGCCGAAGTCGCACGGCGAACCGATGGGCTGCGTCAAGGAGCAGCGCGGCGGATACATCGTGGTCTCCGGCATCAAGCCGTTCCACAACGGCGACGGCGCATGCTACACCGACGGCACAGGACACCTGCAGGGCTTCCGCGTGAACCGCGTTGACGGCAACAAGCTGTTTCCGGCAGGTGCGGTGCCAGGCATCAGGCCCAAGACGGTGCTGATGCGCAACTACGACCAGGAGTTCGAGCGCACGCTTGCGCAGAAGACCGCCGAGAGGAAGTTGGACACGAGGTGGGAGCTGCACGAGACACCGTGGGGCTTCGCACTGACGGCAACCGACGAGGACGGCATCAGCGCGACACTGGCGTTCGGACACCCCAAGGAGGAGGCGCGGAAGCCGCAGACGGACAACATCAAGGCGCAGCTGTCGAAGCTGGGAGGCACGGTGTTCCGCACGAGGACGGACGATGTCAGCGTCAGCCTGTCGGGCAACCGCTTCATCCCGTCGTCGGTGCTGGCGGAGTGGCGCAGGCAGGTGGCGGAAAGGCTGCTGATGCTGAGGAGACTGCACTACCGCCGCGAGACCGCCGTATGGCGGCCGACAAGCCATCCTTACGTCACCGACAGCCTGACCTATCTCGGCAACGTCATGAACCAGAAGGCACGCCGCTTCTACGAGCGGCACGGGGTGCGGCACATCGACGATGCCTTCGAGAAACGTCATGTGCCGGACAGCGTGATAATGTTCTGCCGCCACTGCCTGCGCTTCAGCATGGGATGGTGCCCGACACACCAGCACGGCAAGTCGCCATACCGCGAGCCGTACTATCTGAAAGGCACCGACGGCCGCACGTTCCGCCTCGACTTCGACTGCCGCCACTGCACGATGAACGTCGTAAACACCGCCAAGCCATGACCGGACGACGGCACGCACGCATACGGACGGTCCTTCTGGCTGTGGCAGCTCTGCTGACGGCGATGGCAGCAGGATGCCACTACCCTATCGTGAATGACGGCGGAGAAGAAGACAGCGAAGAATATGGCGACAGCATTGCGGCGGTACAGGCACTGCCCGACTCGCTGCGCTACATTGCAGAGCATCACTACACCACCGGCATCAACCTCGAAGTCACCGCCGACTCCGTGAGGCTGGTGTTCCTGCCGCTGAAGGACCGCACTGCCACACTGCGGCGCGGCGACCGCGTGGTGGTGGCGGAGATACAGACAGACACGACAGCCACGGCACAGGACTCGGCGGTGTGGGTGAAGCTGGCGCATACACAGGAGGTGCAGGGATGGGTGCCCGAGGGCGAATTCAAGTCGGACTTCGTGCCGGTGGACAGCATCAGCCAGGCAATACACACGTTCAGCAGCAAGAGCGTGGCATACACGCTCATCATCCTCACGGCGTTCCTCGTCGCGTGGCTCGTCAGGCTTTATCGCAGGCAGCCGTTCAAGATGGTGCTGGTGAACGACATCGACAGCGGCTATCCCCTGTTCCTGTGTCTGATGGTGTCTGTCTGTGCCACGCTGTATGAGTCGATGCAGCGTTTCGCGCCCGACACATGGGAGATATTCTACTACAACCCTACGTTCTCGCCCCTGCAGGTGCCGCCCGTGATGGGGGCGTTCATCGTGTGCTTCTGGATTGTCGTGGTGGCGTTCCTCGCATCGTGCAGTGAGGCGTTCGACCAGCTGGCGGCGTTCAGTGCCCTGTTCTACGTCATCGGGCTGTCGCTGGCATGCTTCGCGTGCTACTTCCTCTTCATCCTCACCGTCAGGATCTATGTCGGCTACGCACTTCTGGCAGCGTTTGCGGCGTTCTTCGTGTGGCGCACGGCACGCTCGTTCGGCAGATACCCGTATGTCTGCGGCAACTGCGGCCACCGCCTGCGCAGCAAGGGCATATGCCCGCACTGCGGAGCCGTGAACGAATGACGGGCTACGTGTTGCGTGTTGCGTTGGCTTCTTCCATACGCATCATCCGCGCCACGGCACTCCACAGCGGCATCCTCTTGAACGCCTTGCGGACAGGCTGGACATCCCACAGCAGGAATATCAGAGCCACGGCACAGCCGACGACACACGTCAGTCCGAACAGCTGGCGCAGGCTGAGCATGGTCAGTCCGGTGGCATCATAGGGCAGTCCGCGCGACATGTTGTCGGCGGTGAGATAGCGCAGTCCGTAGCTGTAAAGCCCCGACCACATGGCACCGACAGGTCCGTTGCGCACCATTCCCGCCATGGTCAGCCCCATGAAGAAATGGTGGAACGGCATCAGCTCCTGAAGGTAGATGGTCAGCGTGGTGAAGAAGATGGCATTGCCGAAGCTGTAGAGCGCGATGGGGACGTAGAACATCCAGAGGCAGGTGCCCGTGTCGATGAGGAAGTACATCATGACGGGATAGGCAGATATGGTCACGGCAGCGACGGTGAGCAGGCGCGTGTACTCCTGCCGCCATCCCTTGATCCACAGCATCACAAACAGACAGCCGGCAATGGCAGATAGCCATTCCACGACGTAGAACACGGACGTGGTGGTCCATCCCCAGTGAAGCACCTTGCCCGTCAGCACCGGCTGCAGCACGTTCATGGAACTGCCCATAAGCACCTCGAAAGCAAAGAGAACGAGCAGCGGAATGAGGCGCGGATAACGCCAGGCATCACGGTCGATGTAGGCATGACGGATGTGCATCATGCGCTGCAGGCAGAAGTAGGCGGTTATGGCAAACAGCCACAGGCACTGGCGCATGGGCCGTCCGTCGAGCCAGTTGTAATGCTCGCCGTAGGTGAAGAAGAACACCACCTCGAGCATCAGCGACGACCACAGCAGCAGACCGAGGTAGTCCACACTGATGAACGGCATGGGCTGTTTCATGAAATGCCAGTTGCGGGTGCAGAGCTTCAGGACGATGACGATGAGCAGCATCAGCCCGACGATGAGCAGATTCATGGCACGCCAGTCCTGCGTGGCGTATGTCAGCTGTGCCGAAATCCACGGACTGAGGAACTGGTTTCCGAGCACCAGGCAGTAGAGCAGCGGGAAGAAGATGGTGAACTCGCGCTTGGGGGTCATCCACAGCTGGACGTTGGACATGCACTCGAAGCAGCCGCACAGCTTGAAGAAGCCCGAGACGAACGCCAGCACGCACATCAGCGGCATCCACGAGGTGAACATCATCAGCGTGTTGCACAGCGCAATCATCAGCGCAGCGTTGAGGAGCAGCCTGTGGTTGGTGAAGGCGAACTTCATCTTGAACAGGAAGGGGAACGGCATGGCAACGCCCACGACGTTGCACATGGCAATCATGGTCACATCTTCGCGCATGAGGCTGTACTGCCCCATGACGTGTGCCGTGGTGCCGCCATAGATGCCTCCGGAGAGGAGGAAGCAGAAGGCGAAGCACAGATAAATCCACGGACGGATTTGTTTGGGAACGAAGTCGCGGAACATGGGCATCGCGAACGGTCCCATTGGAGGTCCTGCCATATAGAGAGTATATAATGTATATATGTGCGTCTATCCGTTATCCGCGCGGTCAGTATTCCACCTCTGTCTGCACGTTCAGTCCGGCACGCAACAGAGCCACGTCGCCGGAGTTGTTGTCGCCAGTGAGCGCGATGCGCACCGGCACACGCTGCTCCACCTTGACAAAGTTGCCGGTGGCGTTGTCGACGGGGATCATCGAGTATGCCGAACCTGCCGCCGCCGATATTGCCACGACCACGCCGTGATAGACCACATCAGGCACGGCATCTGCCGTGAACCCGACCTTGCTGCCGATGCTGATGTTGTCCATCTGCGTCTCACGATAGTTGGCAAGCACCCACACGTCGGCATCGTCGACGATGCGTGCCAGCTGCTGTCCTGGCATTACGAGCTGCCCTTCGTGAATGTCGAGCGTGCCCATGTAGCCGTCGGCTGTCGCCGTGATGACCGTATATGACAGGTTGAGCCGTGCCAGGTTCAGGGCTGCTTCGGCGACACTGACACCTGCCGTCACCTGACTGAGCCGCTCCGCCTGTTCGTCCCGTGAGAGCACCGACGAGCGGTGCTGGTGGCTCAGCTGGTCATGACGCGCACGCGCCGTCTCGTAGCGCGTCTTCACGTCGTCGTACTGCTGCTGTGTGACGGCCTCACGGCGCAACAGCTCCTCATAGCGGTGCAGGTCGCGCTCGGCGTTCTCCATATTGATGCGTGCCTCCTCGGTGCCGGACTCCACAGCCATGACGTTGCTTCCGGCAGTGCTGATGCCCGTGGTGGCTGCCCTCTCGCCGAAACGCGAGCCGGCAACGTTTGCCTCTGCCTGTGCCAGCTGCAGGCGGTATTCGGCATCTTCGATGATGACCAGCGTGTCGCCACGGCTCACGTGCTGGAACTCCTCGTAGCGTATCTCCTTGATGAAGCCCTGCACGCGTGTGTTTATGGGCGTGATGTGCCGCTGCACCTGTGCGTCGTCGGTGTACTCCACGCGCCCCAGGTGCACGAAGTGTGATGTCACCCAACCCAGTGCCACGACCAGCAGCACCATGATCACTACATTGTATATTCTCTTTACAAGTTTCCTGTTCATGTCTTTCTCTTTCTGTTTCTAATGTTTGTCGGTGTATGTTCATGTGTCCCCGCCGGTCACAGCGTGCCGGCGATGTACTTCAGGCGGTAGAAGGCGAAGGCCACGTTTATGAGTGCGTCCACCTCCTGCAGCTCGGCATCGAGCCTGACCGCCGACGCGTCGAGCATGTCGGTGATCAGCGACAGCTGGTTCAGGTATCGCTCGTTGACCACGCGGTAGTTCTCCACCGCCAGCTTCACGCTCTGCCGCTGTGTCTCCAGCTCCACGTAGCTCTGGAGATATTGCGTGTAGGCCTGCTGCACGTTGTTGTCCAGCTCCTCGGCTGCCAGCGCGTGCGCCTGACGGCTCTGGAGCGTGGCCGTGCGCGACTGCGACAGCTTCTTGTTGCCCTTGAAGAGCGAGCTGACGTTGTAGGTCAGTCCCACGCCGAAGTACCACACGTTGATGTTCTTGTCGACGGGCGGCAGTTCGTAGGTGATGGGACCGTTGAAGCTGTCGGCAGCCACGAGGCTTATCTTCGGCAACAGCTCACTGCGTGCCTGCCGCTCGTTCTGCACAGCCATCTGCGTGCCGAGCGATGCCAGCTTCAGCGACGGCGACGACTGCTGCGCCTCGGCGTGCCACCAGTCTTCGCTCTCACTGCCGTATGCGCCGCTGACGACATCACCGGAAGGCACAATCTCCGTCCGTGTGTCCACGCCAAGCGTGTTGCAGAGGCTGTAGTTCAGGATGCTGCGCTGGTTCTCGAGCTGGGTCAGCCGCAGCAGCAACTGCTTCAGCTGCAACTCGTATCGCGTGACGTCGTTCTGTAGTGCCATGCCCTGCTCCTGCCGTGCCTTGATGTCGCCGATGAGCTTCTCGGTGAGGGCGATGTTGCTGCGCACGACCTCGATGCTGTTGCCTGTCTTGTAGAGGTCGAGATATTGCGACAGAGCCATGAAGCGCACCTGCTGGCGCGTGCTGTGCATGTCGGTCTCGGCCTTGTCACGCTGCAGGCGGGCAAGCCTGATGGCGGAGCTGACGGCACCGCCCGAATAGAGCAGCTGGCGTGCCTCCACGGAGAAGCTGTTGCCGAAGTGCGGCGACGACTGCCACTGTCTGTTGCCGAAGTCGCGGTCGGTCAGCAGCACGTTGCCGTTGTAGCTGACAGAAGCCGTGACACTGATGTCGGGCAGCCGCTGGCTCGCGGCACTCTCTTCGCCAAGGCGGGCAGCGTCGATTCCCGTGCGCTGCACCCGCAGAGCCTTGCTGCCCTGCTCCACAAGGCTGAACAGGCTGTCGACGGTCAGCGTCACGGCTGCTGTCCGTCCTGCCGTTGTGCTTGTCGTGGTCTGTGCGGCGGCGGCAACGCCTATACACGCCGCAGACACTACCGTGATGAAACGGTTCATGTTCGTCTTTCTCTTTCCCAATCTTTTTCCCTTTCGTTAATCCGGCGGCAAAAGTACGGCCTTCCACGGTCAGCGGGATTAATGATTTTTCGCTTTGCGCGGTGTTTTTGCGAACAACCGTGCCGTTATGCCACATAATATGCCGACATTTGCAGCAAAAAAGAGAACAATACGGATTTATGGACAAGGAAACAACAGCCATACAGGGCGCATCTCTCTACGTCAGCAGTCTCGACGGGTGGAGAAACGAAGCCACGTCGCTGGACTGCGGCGCACTGATCTACTGCCGTCAGGGCGGCGTCTGCCTGCACGTCAACTTCAGGACGTGGAGACTTGAGGAAGACGATGTCATAATCCTCTACCCTGGCGACATGGTGCAAGCCACGGAGGCAACGGACGGTCTGCTCGTGGAGGTGCTGGAGTATGACGCATCGCTGCTGCGCGAAGCCTGCATGCAGCTGGAACATACGGTCTACTCGCTGCTGCGCACCGACCGCTGCCGTGGCGGCGACCGCATTGTCAGTCAGATTGTGGGAGGCATAATGGATCTGTTGCGCCTGTTCTTCGACACGCCAGGATGCCGGTGCACGGCGGGGATGACGCTGTTGCAGCTCAAGGCGTTCTTCCTCGGCTTCTACGACTATGTGCAGCGCAATCCTGCCGTCGCGACGCTACAGACGGAGAGCAGCCGTGCCGCAGCACTGTTCTCGCAGTTCATGGAGCTGCTCTCGGAGAACTACCGCGAGAGCCGCGACGTGAAGTTCTATGCCGCACGGATGAACATAAGTGCCAAGTACCTGGGCACCATAGCAAGGAAAGTCAGCGGACACACGTGCAAGAGCTTGATAGACAGCTACGTGGTGATGCAGCTCAAGACGCAGCTCCGCAGTTCGCGGCAGAGCATCAAGGAGCTGACGTGGCAGTATCACTTCAGCGACAACTCCTTCTTCTGCCACTACTTCAAGCAGCACACGGGAATGACGCCGCAGCAGTACCGCAAGATGATTTCATAGCTTGTACGACAGTCCGGCGTAGAGCACAAAGGCATGGGTGCGCACGTTGGGGTGATACCTGTAGTCTGTGTGGCGCATCACGTAGCGCATGGAGGCATGGGCGAACAGGCTGCGCCACAGCCTGACCTCCGCCACAGGCTGGAGCACCAGCAGCGATGACGTGCTCCTGTCGCCCTGCGAGTCAAGGTACAGCGGGCTGATGTTCTCGTAGTCCTTGGTCTCGTAGCCCTTCACCGTGTACAGACGGTAATAGTCGGAGAGCAGGCGCAGGTGGAACGCGCCCAGCTCGGTGATGAAGCGGTACTTCACGCTATAGCCGCTGCCCATGTTGTAGTCGCGGTCGACGAAGCGGTAGTAGTCGGTGTATGCCCCTCCGAGCAGCATGAAGCTGAAGTAGGCCTGGTGTTCCATGCGCTGCAACTTGCCGCGCGGGTCGAGCGACACAAGAAAACCAGGACCAAGGCTGGCGGCCTCCGATATGCGGTAGGGCACGGTCTTGGAACTGCCGCTCTCGAAGGGTGCGGAGTCGTAGTAGTTGAAGTGGTGGAAGAAGCCGAACTCGCCGCGTGCACGCGGCCCTGCATCCATCTCCGTGCCCCAAATTCGTGCCAGCACGTGCAGGTCGCTGACGTGGGGTGCGCTGTTGCTCAGCATGATGTCTCCCGTGAACCAGTCGTAGGGATGCGGATCGTCGTTGTTGTAGGCATCGCCATAGTCGAGCAGCAGGTTGACGAATGCCGCGTGCGTGCCGTTACGCAGTGTCCCGCCGTGCATCCCGCCTCCGGCCATGTAGCGGTGTCCCTGCGTCGCTGTCAGCCTCACGGGCAGGGCATCGTAGTCGTGATAGCGGTAGTGGTCATGGCGCACGTGCCATGCGTCGCCCGTCACTATGCGGTTCAGGCCGCGCATGGGGTTGATGACCGTGCCTATCAGCTCACGGAAGAAGCGGCTGAAGCCGCGCGTGGCATCGTTGAGAACCAGGTTTGACAGGCGGTAGCTGACTTCACCCAGTGCCACGCCGCCCATGCTCGTTGCCATCAGGTCATTGACGGCAGGCGGCTCCTTCTCGCCTATGTACTCCCACATGAGACTTCCGGCGATGCTGTATGGCAGTGATTCGTAGAGGTTCAGACCGTTGCTGCGGGCGGTGGAGTAATACAGTCCGCCGTGATAGGGATGGGCGAAGAGGTTGGTCGAGAACTGGTCGTTGTCCCACACCATGCGGTGGCTCACGTTGTGCCAGATGTCCTTCAGGCGCACCTGCGCAAAGTCTTCGTTCAGCACGAAGCGGTCGAACGAGTGCACGCCGGCGTTGATGACGACCGTCTGAAACGCTGCACGCCACGGACGCTTCACGTGGCCGTCGCGGTTGCCGCTGACGTCAGCAGCCGGCACGGTCTTCAGCCCCGCAGCGGTGTTGCGACGTGCCAGCCGCAACGAATCCATGTACTGTGCATGCACGCCCGAGGCAAGCGCAAGCAGCAACGCCACGAGCAAGAATCTACTGAGCCTGTTCATAGAATAACCCCTGTCTTGGACTGCAAAGTTACGGACAATGAGCGTTCTGCTTTATGCACAAACTTCCCGAAATGTGACATTTTTCGGCTCAAAACGCCACGTCCGCAGAGGGTGCGGCTGTGAATGGTCAACCACAGCTCTGTGAATGGTCATCCATAGAACCTATGGACGTTCAGTCACAGACGCGCTGTCGGAGAGCGACTTGTTTATGTCTTCGATGTACTGCAACAGCCCGTCACGGCCG
Organism: bacterium; assembly: GCA_963618035.1. Lineage (GTDB taxonomy): Bacteria > Bacteroidota > Bacteroidia > Bacteroidales > Bacteroidaceae > Bacteroides. The sequence goes on along the minus strand of CAVERK010000009.1, from coordinate 12,758 downwards.
TCACCGTTGAGACTCGAGGTGAGGAACACCGGAGGGAGTTCTTCCCAGGTCTCGCGCATCTTCTCGAGCCAGGTCTGGACATTGCCGCTGGTCTTGCTGCGCGACTGCTTGTCGACCTTGGTGAACACAATGGCAAAGGGTACGCCGTTCTCGCCGAGGAAGTTCACGAAGCCGATGTCGTTCTTCTGCGGCGCAAGGCGGCTGTCGATGAGAACGAAGAGGCACGTCAGCTGCTGTCGCCGCAGCACGTAGTCCGTAATCATGCGCCGGAGCTGCTCCATGGCCTTCTGTCCGCGTTTGGCATATCCGTAGCCAGGCAGGTCGACAAGAAACCACTCCTTGTTGACGATGAAGTGGTTTATCAGCATCGTCTTGCCTGGGGTGGCACTGGTCATGGCCAGTCCCTTGCGGCCGGTGAGCATGTTTATCAGACTGGACTTGCCGACATTGCTGCGGCCGACAAAGGCATACTCGGGCAACATCTGCTGCGGGCACTTGCTTACGTCAGTGTTGCTGATCAGAAACTCGGCGGTGCTTATCTTCATCTTGTCTCTCTCCCTGATAGGTTTTGGTTTGCGAGCCGCAAAGTTAACGGTTTTCCACCGAAACTTTCACTACCTTTGCCCTCCCTAATATATAATATGGAGAAATGGAGACGAAGATTGAAGACTGGGGCACCGTGGACTATGCCGAGGCATGGCGCAGGCAGGAGGAGCTGTTCGACGGGATGGTGGAGAAGAAGCTGGCAGGCAGACGCGACTATGAGAACCGCATCGTCCTGTGCCAGCATCCGCATGTCTACACCATCGGGCGCAGCGGCAAGGACAGCAACATGCTCATCGGTGCGGACTTCCTGCAACGGATAGGAGCACAGCTGTTTCATATCGACCGTGGCGGCGACGTGACCTACCACGGTCCTGGACAAATCGTGTGCTATCCCATCCTCAATCTCGAGGACTTCGGACTGGGGCTGAAGGAATATGTGCACGCCATTGAGGAGGCGGTGATGCGCGTGTGCGCCGCCTACGGCATCGTGGCCGAACGGCTTGAGGGAGCCACAGGCGTGTGGCTGGATGCCCACACCGCAAAGGCACGCAAGATTTGTGCCATAGGCGTGAGGAGCAAGCGTTTCGTGACCATGCACGGCATGGCACTGAACGTCAACACCGACTTGCGCTACTTCAGCTACATCAATCCCTGCGGCTTTGTCGACAAGGGTGTCACGTCGATACAGAAGGAATTGGGACGGGAAGTGGACATGGAGGAGGTTAAGGAACTCCTGTCTGGCGAACTCGTGCGGCAACTCAACGGCAAATAAAACAGCGTTTCAAGAGCAGCAGAAAGGGGAGCTACATTGCCGTAACTCCCCTTCCGTGTACTGTCGGGGTACCAAGATTCGAACTTGGGACCCCCTGCTCCCAAAGCAGGTGCGCTAACCGGACTGCGCTACACCCCGATGCCCCGTTCTCAAAGGCGGTGCAAAGGTAGCAAGTATTTTTTCTCCGGCAAACGCTCCGTCCTTATTTTTCAAAAAAAAGATTCCGACGGTGGCAGGCGGTTATTTCTTCTCCTTGAGTATGTCGCGTATCTCGGTGAGCAGCTGCTCTTCCTTGGTCGGTTCCGGCGGTGCCGGAGCGGCAGGAGCAGGCTCCTGAGCCTTGGTGCGGCGCATCAGGGTCGTCAGAATCTTGATGACCGCAAAGATGCAGGCGGCAATGATGAGGAAATCCACTACGTTCTGGATGAAGCTGCCGTAGTTGAGCGTTGCAGCTTCCTTGATGACATTGCCGGCTTCGTCCCTGGTCTCGGGCTTGATGACCCACTTCAGTCCTGTGAAGTTCACGCCGCCGATCAACAGTCCGATGAGCGGCATCATGACATCGCTGACCAGCGAGGTGATGATTTTTCCGAACGCGCCACCGATGATGACACCCACTGCCATGTCAACCACGTTGCCCTTCATGGCAAAATCCTTGAAGTCCTGTAGAAGTTTGTGCATATACAGAATTAAAATTTATTAAATGTTGATTCGGGGACGAATGTAAAAACAAATTCGTACATTTGCACCCCGAGAGCAGAAATATATTTTTCTGCGTGGCGTTGCAGGCGGTGTAGAACCACACGAGGCGAAGACGCACACCAGGCATCAGAAAAGACGAAACAAAGATATTAAGAACAAACCTTTTAAAGTTTAAAAACAAATGATTAAAATTGGTATTAACGGATTCGGCCGTATCGGTCGTTTCGTATTCCGCTCCACAGTAGAGGCTGCGAACGCAAAGGATGTAGTAGTAGTAGGTATCAATGACCTGTGTCCGGTAGATTACATGGCATACATGCTGAAGTATGACACAATGCACGGTCAGTTCGACGGTACTATCGAGGCAGACGTTGAGAAGAGCGAGCTTATCGTAAACGGCAACCACATCCGCGTGACAGCAGAGCGTGACCCTGAGAACCTGAAGTGGGACGAGGTCGGTGCTGAGTACGTAGTTGAGTCAACAGGTCTCTTCCTTGCTATGGACAAGGCTGAGAAGCACCTGAAGGCTGGCGCAAAATACGTCGTTCTGTCCGCTCCTTCAAAGAAGGGCGAGGATGGCCGTCAGGCTGACATGTTCGTTTGCGGTGTGAATACCGACAAGTACGCTGGCCAGAAGATCGTTTCCAACGCATCTTGCACAACCAACTGCTTGGCTCCTATCGCTAAGGTCCTGAACGACAACTTCGGCATCGAGACCGGTCTGATGACAACCGTTCACTCTACAACAGCTACACAGAAGACCGTTGACGGTCCTTCAATGAAGGATTGGCGTGGTGGCCGTGCCGCTTCCGGCAACATCATCCCGTCTTCTACAGGTGCTGCAAAGGCTGTAGGCAAGGTTATTCCTGAACTGAACGGCAAGCTGACAGGTATCTCTATGCGCGTCCCGACTCTGGACGTATCTGTTGTCGACCTGACTGTCAACCTGAAGAAGCCCGCTACAAAGGAGGCTATCTGCGCTGCAATGAAGGCTGCTTCTGAAGGCGAGCTGAAGGGTATCCTGGGCTACACAGAGGATGCTGTAGTTTCTTCAGACTTCCTTGGCTGCCCGTTGACATCAATCTTCGATGCAAACGCCGGCGTTTACTTGACAGACAACTTCGTCAAGGTCGTTTCTTGGTATGACAATGAGATCGGCTACTCTCACAAGGTTGTCGACCTGATCAAGATCATGAAGAAGCACAACGGCTAAGACGTTCGTTAAAATATCATATTAAATGGGCGGCCTTCAACGGGGTCGCCCGTTTTTTTTCGCACTTTTGCATATCCAAGAGACAAGCACACTAACGTCCTATTTCTATATACAAGAACCGAGAATGACAAAAGAGCAGACGACGAATCCCTTCTTCCTGCCTTATGATACGCCTCACGGCACTGTGCCCTTCGACAAGATCGGCACCTGCCATTTCGAGCCGGCCATCAGGAAGGGCATAGAGCAGCACGACAACGAGATAAAAGCCATAACCGGCAATCCGGAACAGCCCACATTCCACAATACCGTGGAGGCATACGAGAGATCCGGACGGCTGTTGGAGCACGTTGTAACGGTGTTTGAAAACCTGCTTAGTGCCAACACCAACGATGAGATGCAGGAACTGGCAAACAAGCTGATGCCGGTGTTGAGCAACCACTATAACGACGTCAGCCTGAACGAGGAGCTGTTTGCACGAATAAAGACAGTCTACAACAACCGTACAAGCGAAACACTCGACGCCGAACAGAACAAACTGCTCGACGACACATACAAGGGCTTCGCCCGAGGGGGAGCCAACCTGCCGGATGCGGACAAGAAGACGCTGCGCGAACTGTCAGAAAGCCTTAGCCTGTTGTCATTGCAGTTCAGCAACAACTTGCTGAAGGACACAAACGCATATAAGCTGAACCTTACGGACAAGGCGCAGATATCGGGACTGCCGGACGGCATCGTGGAGGCGGCGGCAGAAGCGGCTGCGGAAGACGGACAAGGCGGGTGGACATTCACGCTGAACGCCCCGAGCTACGTGCCGTTCATGACCTATGCCGACGACCGCGAGCTGCGCCGTACACTGTATATGGCCTACAACACCCGATGCACGCATGGCGACGCACAGGACAACACGGACACCGTGCGGCAGATTGTGAACCGCCGCATGCAAGTGGCACAGCTCTTGGGCTACAGAACCTATGCCGACTACGCGCTGGAGAACCGCATGGCGCACGACAGCCGTAACGTCTACCGCCTGTTGGACGAGCTGCTCGATGCCTACATGCCTACTGCCCAAGACGAGGTTAAGGAGGTGCAGGCATTGGCCCGCGAGATGGAAGGCGACGGCTTCACGCTGATGCCTTGGGACTGGAGCTACTACTCGCACAAGCTGAAAGAGCGCAAGTTCAACATTGACAATGAGAAGCTGCGCCCGTATTTCGAGCTTGGCAACGTGATAAGCGGCGTGTTCGGACTCGCGACGCGCCTGTACGGAATAACGTTCAAGGAGAACAAGGACATTCCTGTCTATCACCCCGATGTCAGGGCATACGACGTGACGGACAAGGACGGGACGTTCCTCGCCGTGCTCTATGCCGACTTCCACCCGCGTGCAGGCAAGCAGTCAGGGGCGTGGATGACGAGCTACAAAGGACAGTGGAAAGACACGTCTACGGGTGAGAACAGCCGTCCGCAGGTGTCGCTGGTGATGAACTTCACCAAGCCGACGAAGGACAAGCCCGCACTGCTGACGTTTGACGAGGTGACCACCTTCCTGCACGAGTTCGGCCACAGCCTGCACGGCATGTTTGCAGACACGCACTACGGAAGCCTGAGCGGCACCAACGTCTACTGGGATTTCGTGGAGCTGCCGTCACAATTCATGGAGAACTTCGCTACGGAGAAAGAGTTCCTGCACACCGTTGCCAGACACTACAAGACCGGCGAGCTGATACCTGACTGTATGGTGCAAGCCCTGAAAGACTCGGAGAACTTCAATGTGGCGTATGCCTGCATGCGTCAGGTCGGCTTCGGACTGCTCGACATGGCCTGGTACACACGCACGGAACCTTTCGACGGCGATGTCATGGCCTACGAACAGGAGGCGTGGAAGCGCACGCAGCTGTTGCCGCGTGTCGGGGGGACGTGCATGAGCACGCAGTTCTCCCACATCTTCGCCGGCGGATATGCTGCCGGATACTACAGCTACAAGTGGGCCGAGGTGCTCGATGCCGATGCCTTCGCCCTATTCAAGCAGAAGGGGCTGTTCAATGCGGAGGTCGCGTCGTCGTTCAGGGAGAACATCCTGTCGCGTGGCGGCACCGAAGACCCTATGACGCTTTACAAACGCTTCCGTGGACAAGAGCCCACGATTGACGCATTGTTGGAACGAAACGGACTGAAGAAATGAGAAGAACAGCAAGACGCACCATATCCCTCATCGCCACGGTCGCACTGGCACTGCTCGCCCTGCCGGTGCTGACAGCCTGTGACAACGGGGACGACATAAAGGAAATCTTCACCGGCAAGGTATGGAAACTCAGCTACATCTATGCCGAAGGAGCATACAGCATCCCGATAGATTTCTGGGAGGGCGACGCGGCAAAGGAAGAGGCAAGCCGCACGCTGCGCGACGTTGAGGGGAACTACACGGTCGAGTTCAGCGGTGCAGAGATGGACGGGGTCTTCAAGGGGGCGGTGAACGGGCGCATCGTCAACTCCACATTCTCCGGACAGTGGCAGGCCGATGCCGCCACACACGCGCTGACGATAAGCAACCTGACCTTCGGCGGCAATGCCGAGACAGACGTGCAGGCGGTGAACTTCAAGCGCGGGTTGCAGAACGTCTACCGGTACACGGGCGACTCAAACGGACTGTACCTGCACTACAAGGAGAACACCATGGAGCGTGTGCTGGCACTATTCGTATCAAAGACAAAGTGAAAACACAGAGAGAGGTGAAGCATGGACGGACAACAGACAGACAACAAGAAACAGCACGACCTTGACCTGCGCTACCTGCGCATGGCCATGATATGGTCGGAGAACTCATACTGCAAACGCCGTCAGGTGGGAGCACTGATTGTCAAGGACAAGATGATCATCTCCGACGGCTACAACGGCACGCCCTCGGGCTTTGAGAACATGTGCGAGGACGAGAACGGCGTCACCAAGCCCTACGTGCTTCATGCCGAAGCCAACGCCATAACCAAGATTGCCCGCTCGGGCAACAACAGCGAAGGCTCCACACTCTATGTCACCGACGCTCCGTGCATCGAGTGCTCGAAGCTGATAATCCAGTCGGGCATAAAGCGTGTGGTGTACTCACGCCAATACCGTCTCGACGACGGCATCAAGCTGTTGCAGAGAGCCGGCATCGAGGTGCTGAGCGTGGACGCAAGCGGCAACGCCGACGGGCAGGACAACGGAAAACAACAATAATCTGAAAGAGCATAAAAGGCTACACACAACATGTCAACAAACAAGAACACACGGTTCATACCATTGATAATAGCGTTCAGCGTGGTGCTGGGCATACTGATCGGGACGTTCTATGCCAAGCACTACGGCGGCAACCGCCTTGGCATCATCAACGGCTCGTCCAACAAGCTGAACGCACTGCTGCACATCGTTGAAGACCAGTATGTGGATACCGTCAACATCGGCAGTCTGGTGGAAGATGCCATGCCGCAAATCCTGGCGGAGCTTGACCCCCACTCCGTCTACATACCGGCACAGAACGTCGAGGAGGTCAATTCCGAACTGGAGGGTAGCTTCAGCGGGGTCGGCATACAGTTTGTCATCGAGTCCGACACCATACACATCAACAGTGTCATCGACGGAGGGCCGTCTGCCAAGGTCGGCATCATGGCAGGCGACCGCATCGTGACGGTGGACGACAGCCTGTTCGTCGGAAGCATTGTCAACGAGAGAACCGCCAAGGCACACCTGAAAGGTCCTAAAGGCACGCAGGTCAAGCTCGGCATAAAGCGGTCGGGGGAGAATGGGCTGCTCGACTTCGTGGTGACGCGCGGAGACATTCCGCAGAACTCGGTCACGGCGACCTACCTCACCGACGGCGGCTTCGGCTACATCAAGATAGACAAGTTCGGGCGCAACACCCACCTGGAGCTGCTCAACGCCATTGCGCTGCTCAACCATCAGGGATGCAAGGGCTTCATCATCGACCTGCGCGACAACACCGGCGGCTACATGGATGCAGCCATACGCATGGTCAATGAGTTCCTGCCGGAGGGACAGCTGATAATGTTCGCACAAGGACGCAAGTATCCGCGCATCGAAGAGTATGCAAACGGCACCGGCAGTTGCCAGAACGCACCGATGGTGGTACTCATAAACGAAGGCTCGGCATCGTCGAGCGAAATCTTCGCGGGGGCAATCCAGGACAACGACCGCGGCACAATCATAGGCCGCCGCTCGTTCGGCAAGGGACTGGTGCAACAACCCATCGACTTCAGCGACGGCTCGGCAATACGGCTCACCATCGCACGCTACCACACGCCGTCAGGCCGTTGCATACAGCGGCCCTACAGCAACGGCAAGGACGAGGACTATGACCGCGACTGGCTGACACGCTATCAGCACGGCGAGTTCTTCTCGGAAGACAGCATCAAGCAGAACACCGACGAGGTCTACCACACGCGCATCGGACGCACCGTCTACGGCGGCGGCGGCATCATGCCCGACGTCTTTGTGCCGCAGGACACCACGGGCGTGTCGTCCTACCTCATCGAAGTCAGCAACAAGGGACTGATATCGCGCTTCGGCTTCAACTACGGAGACAAGAACCGCGAGACACTGAGCAAGCTCTCCGACGAAGCGGAGATGGAACGCTATCTGCTGAAGCAGAACATCGTCGGACAGTTCATAGGCTATGCCGATGCCAAAGGCATCAAGAGGCGCAACCTGCTGATCCGCAAGTCCCACAAGCTGCTTGAGAAATATCTCTGCGCGAACATCATCAGCAACATCCTCGGCACCGAACAGTACGTGAAGTTCTGGAACAAGACCGACAACACGTTCCTCCGCGCGGTGGAAATCCTCAAGGACGGCAAGTCCTTCCCCGAGGCCCCGCAAGCCGCTGGCCTCACGGAGCAGCAGACAGGACAATGACGACGATGACAAAGGATGAACTGCGCAGGCACATCCGCAGGCTGAAGTCGCAGGCCGACAGTGCGGTGCTTCGCGCCGAGTCGCGGCAGGTGCTGGAGCTGGTCGAGCGCGATGCCGGCTTCCTTGCGGCAGACACCGTACTGCTCTACTGGTCACTGCCCGACGAGGTATACACCCACGACTTCGTGCGCCGGTGGGCACAGCGCAAGCACGTGCTGCTGCCAAGGGTGAGCGGCAGCGAGCTGGAGCTTGCGACATACCGTGGCGACGAAGACCTGCGTGCAGGGTCATTCGGGATAATGGAACCCACAGGGGCAACGTTCACCGACTACGGACAGATAGCCTTTACCCTCGTCCCAGGCATGGCGTTCGATGTCTCGGGACACCGCCTGGGACGCGGCAAGGGGTACTACGACAAGCTGTTGCCCAAACTCGTGAATGCCCGCAAGGCCGGCGTGTGCTTTTCATTCCAGCTGCTGGAGAACCTCGTCACCGAACGCCACGACTTCACCATGGACAAGGTGTTTACAAGCATTTTTCAGGGACATTAATGTCTCGGGCCAGCACGATTAATGTCCACTATCTCACTGCACTCGGGCTGATGCCGAAGTGCTTCTTGAAGGCGCGTGAGAAGTACTGCACGGAGCTGAAGCCGACGTCGTAGCCGACCTCGCTGACCGATCTGTCGCGGGCACGGAGCAGCTCCATTGCCTTGTTGAGGCGGTATGTGCTGATGTAGTTCTGCGGGGACTGTCCTGTCAGTGATTTCACCTTGGAGTACAGCGTGCTGTAGCTGATGTTCAGCTGCTCGGACATGGACTTGGCACTGAAGTCAGGGTCGGCTATATGCAGGTCGATCTGTCCCTGCACAGCCTCTATGAATGTCCGCTCGCCCTTGTTGAGGGAGATGCCTCCATGCTCAATCTCATCCTTCAGGGACGACGAGGTGAGACCGAGCATCCTGCGCTGCAGGCGTTCCCTGTTGGCAAACAGGTTGGCTATGACCGCAAGCAGGTATGCGGGGTCAAAGGGCTTCGAGACGTATCCGTCCGCCCCACTGTCAAGTCCGTGGATGCGGTTCGCAAGGTCGCTCTTGGCTGTGAGCAGGACCACGGGTATGTGGGCATACTGCCCGCTGTGCTTCACCTCCGCACACAGGGCGAAGCCGTCCTTGCGGGGCATCACGATGTCGCTGACTATCATGTCCGGCATACGGAGCTGCAGCATCTCCATGGCTTCCTGCCCGTCGTTTGCCACAGTCACGTCGTAGTCGGGGGCAAGCAGGGAGCGTATGTAGTCCCTGATGCCGGCATTGTCCTCCACGATGAGGATGCTGCGTCCCGTACGGCCCCTGCCCTCGCCTGCACCGTCCGTGACGTTGGCAATGTCCGCCGCAGGTGTTGCCGCGAAGTCGTTGCCGTCGCAGTCTGCCACTTCGTCGTCCGTATAGCTCTCCCTGTCCACGGGAATCTGCAGGGTGAAGACTGCCCCACTGCCGTCAGCCCCGCTGTAGGCAATGCTGCCTTTGTGCAGGCGTGCCAGATATGCGGTGTAGTTAAGCCCGATACCCGAACCCTCCACGTCCGACTCGCTGAAACGCCTGTAGCGTCTGAAAATCTCGTCGGCCTTGTCTTCCGGTATGCCAGGACCGTTGTCCGCGACCCTGACGACTGCCTTCCCGTCGGGCGTTATCCGCAGGGACACGCTTATGACGTTGTTGTCCGCAGTGTCGGAGACTGCATATTTCAGGGCATTGCTCAGCAGGTTGCTCATTATCTTCCTGACCTTGTCAACGTCTGCATACACCGTGGCGTGACCGCCGGTGTCCTGTGTGTACTCAATCACGGCGTGTCTGTCTGCGGCAATGAACCTGAAGTTGTCCACAATCTGCCTCACGCCATCGCCTATGTCGACACGCTGCACCTTCAGCTTCTCCTCCGGCAGCCGGCGGGTGTCGAGCGAGTCGACGCTCAATATCTGCTCCGTCAGCTGTTTCATCCTGTCGGCATTCGACTTCATCAGGTTGAGCAGCGAACGTTCGCTCCGTGTCAGGTTGTCCGACCGCAGCAGCTGCATCAGCGGCCCGTATATCAGCGACAGCGGTGTCTTGTACTCGTGCGACACGTTGGTCAGGAAGTTGACCTGGTCATGCCTGAACCGCTCGTCCCTTTCGAGCGCGGCAATCTGCGCTCTTCTGCGTCTCGTCACGGTCACAACCCTATATACGGCGTATGCCAGGACAGCCAGCAGGAGGATGTATGCCGTCCATGCCCACCACGTGTTCCACGGTGCCGGTTCGATGTTTATGTTCAGCAGCTCCTGCGGCTCGCTCCAGTGCTCGCCCTTGATGCGCGTCCTGACGAGGAAGGAGTACCTGCCCGACGGCAGTTTCGAGTACAGGGCACGCTTGTTGTTGTAGGACATGACCCAGTTCTCGTCATATCCCCTCATCATGTAGCTGTATTCCAGATAAGGGCCGTGCTCGAAGCTCGTGCCGGAGAACCAGATGGAGATTGTGTTCCGGTCGAACCGGACATCATAGGTCTTCCTGCCAACTGGCATGACCTCGCTGTTCACGACAAGTACATCGACAGACAACGGCACGACAACCTCACCGTAGCTTCTCACGTTATGCGTATGGATAACGGTTATGCCGCCTCCGTTGCCTCCGAAATACAGGTTGCCGAACCTGTCCTTTGCCACGCAGCCGGCAGAATAGACTCCTGTAGCATAATGGGGGTCATTTACGTAGAGGAACGTAGCACTGTCCGTGTCCAGTCGGAAGACATTGTCCGAAGTGCTGCCCCATATATAGCCGAGGTCATCCTGCGTTATGCTCTTTATGTCGGTGTTCAGCAGTCCGTCTTTCGGCCCGACATAGCTGCTCCTGTCGCCGTCAGAAGGCCGGTAGCTGCCCAGCCCCTGATTGAATGAACCTGTCCAAAAGACATTGTCCCTGCTCTTGTAGACACAGTTGACGTTGCCAGCGGCAGAAGCCAAGGGCGTAAACAGACCGTCTGCACCATATTCAAACACGCCATTGTTTATGGAGAACAGGAACATGGCTCCATTGTCCTTCTGCGTATATGCCCTGGAAAACGACACGCCCTTTGGCGCATAGCGATAGCTTATGTCAAAAGAACCGTCTGCACATGCGAAGCGGTCGGAAAGGGTGAACCAGATTGTGCCATCCGCGCTTTCACTGACAGAAAACACATTGTCGTCGAAGTTGAATCTCCTTATCAGACGGAGCCTGCCCTCATTGTCGGTGGAGTAGCAGGCGACTGTGACCATGTCTTCAACAGTCCATACGCGGTTCTTCGAGTCGATATAGAGGTGGCCGTAGTCGTGCCCACCGTATTTTGCAATGGGTACACCCGAAGATGTGTCACAGCACAGCAGGTCGTGCGTGCTTCGTATCCACAGGTGGTCGTAGCGGTCTATATATACGTTCTTGATATAGGTGTCGTTCATCACGGACAGCATGGCTGTTAGTGTACTGCGCAGATGTCGTGAACTGAAGAACTGCATTCCGTTCTTCTTGTCGCTCAACCAGATGTTGTGGCGGCTGTCCATGAACGCTATGTAAGCGTCCTCCTTTAGAAGTTCCTCGGGAAAGATCTGCTTCGGATGGCTGCCTTTACTGTAAGACATCATGCCCCTGCCCTGAACGCCGAGATAGACGATGCCGGCGCGGCTGCAATTCAGAAACAGGACGTTTCCGCCGTCGACAAAGTCTGAAATCTGCTGCGGGACTTCAACGAGGCAACGTGACCGCGTGTCGAAACACGAGACAAGTCCTCCGTGATATGCAATCCAAAGGATGCCGTCCCTGTCCAACGTGAGACAGGACACGCCGTTCCTGTATGGGAGCTTGTATCTTCTGAGAATGTTCAGATGCTTGTCCGTGACGGACAGGACATCAGTCTCGCCATTGAGGTAGCACGTCCACACTTCCTGTGAGGTCTTGTCCACAGCAATCAGATACCCGTCATAGAAGCGTGGGTCATTCATCCTGTCGATTATGCTGAAGTCTTCCTTTGATATTCTTGACAGTCCCGAGCGGTCCGCGACGACAACAGACGTGGAGTCCATGTCCTGCATGGCATAGAAATAAGAAAAGCCGCTATTGTTGTGGAAGAACCTGTCTCCGCGCTTGATGCACAGGCCGCACTCGTTTCTCAGCAGGAGGTCGCGGTTGTCATCGAACACAATCTCCGCGATGTCGTCATCGTTCAGCCCGAAAGAGTCGACAGAGGCATAGAAGGCAATATAGTTGGAGCCGTTGTACTTGTTCAGCCCGTGGTTTGTCCCAATCCAAATGTTTCCGGTCTCATCTTCAGCGATGGACGAGACTATCGGGCTTGACAGTGTGGTCGACCCCAATGCAACCCGTGACTGCGCGTGCATCCCTTTCGGCACGAACAGGCACAGCAAGACAATGTATAGAGTTATAATGTGTCTCTTCCTGGCTTTCATCTCATGCAAAGGTAGAAAATCCTTGCGAAAGACCTGTGTGTCGGCATCCGTACAGTGGATGATTGAAGATTAGTATAACTTGTTTGAAGATTTGTATAACCACACTCCCCTAAAAGTGAAAGAGAACGGAAGACCGGTGCA
>CAVERK010000008.1:12788-25779 GCA_963618035.1 bacterium | reverse complement strand
ACGTTAATTAACCATCTCATTTTCAAACGATTGCATTAGAATTAACGGAGTATTGTTAGAACAATATCGGCAAACTTTATAACTTCATGTGTAAAATTATGCTCGAATTCGAACTACAACAATACCTCCGACGTGAGTACCCACAAGAGAATGCTCGCTGCGAATGGAAGGAATTCAAGAACTTGAAGAACTCGTTCAGTGGAGACGAGAAGGACAATCAGAATAGAATGATATGACAATAGAAGATCTCAAAGACATTTTGTCAATAGACGAAAGCTACCGAATCGAACGAACAGTGTCTACAGGTAACATGGACAAGTTCCAGGAGGCAATCTGTGCTTTTGCAAACGACCTTCCTGGCAAGCGCCAAAAAGGTTACTTGCTGATAGGTGTGTATGATGACGGACGCATTAGTGGGTTGAAAGTGGATGATGCTTTGATGAAGAAGGTGAGCGGCATACGCTCTGATGGCAATGTTCTTCCCTTGCCGGTGATGAATACAGAGAAGGTAGTGACGTCGGATGGCGATGTTCTTGTAGTGGAGGTGACACCCTCACTGATTCCTCCTGTTCGATACAGAGGGCGTACGTTTATACGCATCGGCCCACGTCGTGACATTGCGAGTGAGGCAGAAGAGCGCATCCTGTTTGAACGTCGCGCCTCATACATGGCGACATTTGATGCTACGCCTTGCTTTGCCGCTACGCCGGAAGACTTGGATCTTGATGTGTTCCGAAACAGGTTTGTACCGAAGGCTGTCAGCCCTAAGACACTTGCATCGGAAACTCGCCCGATAGAGGAACAGTTAGCAGCTCTTGGCATGTTTGACTTGGCAAACAACTGCCCGACTTTTGCCGGTCTTATGTTGTTTGGGCGCAATCCCCGACGCTTTATGCCTGGAGCATATGTACAGTATGTATGCTTCGAGGGGACTGACAAGACTTCTAATGTGGTTAACGAGATGGAGTTCAGCGGCAACTACTGTGAGCTGCTGCCCAAGTTGGAATCACTCCTTGAAATGTCTGTCATCAAGCAGTATCCCGTCCCTGCGTCCATGTTGCGTGAGAATATGGTGAAGAACTATCCTTATTGGGCTATTAGAGAGTTGCTGATGAACGGTTGTATGCACAGAGACCTGCAGAGCAATACGCCTCTCCGCTTCTATGAGTTTAGCGACCATCTAGAAATAACCAATGCCGGCGGACTGTACGGGAACGCACGCCCCGAAAACTTCCCGAAGATAAATGACTATCGTAATCCCATCATTGCGGGAGCCATGAAATCATTGGGGTATGTAAACAAATACAACCGAGGCATCGGGCAAGTACAAAAGGAACTGAGTGCTAATGGGAATCCGAAGGCTGAGTTTGATGTAAATCTGTTGACCGCATTTGCCGTGACTGTGTTCAAGGGTACCAGTCAGACAGCGAGTGGATACCAGTCGGGTACCAGTCAAACAGCAAGTGGGTACCAGTCGGGTACCAGTCAAACTTCCGAATACCGTCCTTTCGGGTCGAATGTATTGACATTGCAGGAGAGGATCTTGGATTTTTGCTCTGAGCCAAAATCCCTACGGGAAATAGCTGACTTCTTAGGTGCTTCCAACAAGAAGAAGGTGAAGTCTAAATACCTTGACAATATTTTAGGCTCCAAGATTGTTATGACGATTCCCGACAAACCTAACAGTAGGCTACAGAAATATGTGACGGTAAGGCAAACGACTTGAAGTGACAGTTCGTATCTATGGCGATGACACCAACAGACCAAAGATACCATCAACCAGTATAACTGACCTGAAGAAGTCTATTAGCCTCTCCATAAAAGTTGGCTAACTTCTCGGGCAGTACCATATAGTTGGTACTGCAGTACCATATAGCCGGTACTGGCGTACCAGTTAATCGGTACTGCAGTACCAGTTAATCGGTACAAAAAGGAGTACTGGGAGAGAGAGGGACAGCAAGCAGTAGCCCAGCAACAAGAGAAGGATATGCGGGTTCGGGATAGCGGACAGCAATGTTTTTTATCGACAGGAGAAATGATGGAGGTTTGTGGCTTGAAAAGTCGAATGAGGTTTAGGACAACTATAATGCTCATGCCGAGCGTACCCCCAAAAAGAGAGCACGCCAAAGAATGACGTGCTCTCTCCGTGCAACAACCTGTGTTCAGGTTGTCTTTGCTGTTTCTCCTTAGAACTTAGGCAGCTCCCAACCCTTGCGGTATTCGCGAGTGAAGAACTGGTTAGCCTCCGGAAGGTTGGTGATCTTCATGTTCTCAGCGTCATACTCAAGTGTGACGTTGCGCTGCTGTGACAGGACTGCGATGTTGGTCAGCAACATGATCTCGGTCAGCTTGGAAGCGATCTCGAAGTTGTTGGCTGCATCGTGCTCGCCCTTGATTGCCTCAACCCAGTCAACATAAACGTTGCTCGGACGATGCAATGTCTTTGCAGGCTCTGTCCATCCTGGACGTGCAGGGATGAACTCGGGGTTAGCACCGTGAGTGCTATGCATCATCATGCCCTCTGTACCGATGTAAAGGCACTCCTGCAACTGACGGTCTTGCTCGAGTTCGAAAGGACGGGGCAGCTTCAAGCCACCATCGCTCCAGTAGACTGTGACTTCAGGCATCTGCTTGCCGTCAACCATGCGTGCAGGGAAGTGATACTGGCAGATTTCGCCCATAGGCAGATACTCGTCGTTGAACGGAGTTGTCGTAGCCTGGATCTTGTCGGGCATGCCGAGACCAAGTGCCCAGATAGGAGCATCGAACGTGTGGGCACCCATGTCACCCATAGCACCTGTTCCGTAGTCCCAAAGACCACGCCACAAGAAGTGAGTCGTATTCTCGCTGAAAGGCTTCTCGGGAGCCGGACCCAACCACAAGTCATAGTTCATGTTGGCAGGAACAGGCTCTCCGGCGGGACGCTGGATGTCGCCCTGTGCCCATACCGGACGGTTTGACCACATGTGAACCTCCTTAACGTCGCCGATGGCACCGCTGCGGATGTATTCCACAGTCTTGTATGTACCTTCGATGTTGTGACCCTGGTTACCCATCTGCGTCTGAAGACCCGTCTTCTTGGCAAGTGCCTTCAAATAGCGGACTTCCTCTATGGTCTTTGCCATAGGCTTCTCAACGAATACGTGCTTGCCGGCAAGCATCGCATAAGCTGCGATGATGGCGTGCGTATGGTCCGGAGTACCGATCAGTACACCGTCGATGCTCTTTTCCTTCTCAAGCATCTCGCGGAAGTCAACATAACGCTTTGCCTTGGGATAGCCGTTCATTATGTACTCTGCATAGTCGGTATCGACATCGCATATTGCGTAGATGTTGGCATGGTGGAACTCCTTCTTGCCTGCATCGCCCATCTGTACAGCCTGGTCCGATGCTCTTGGAGCCTCTCTCTTCGGCTCAAGTCCTGCATAGTGGTTGTTCGTCCATCCGCCGAACTTGCGCTTTGAAGTTCTGCGCTGGATAGGCACATCAGGTGTAGCTATGTTCTGGATATCACCACCGCCCTGGCTACCGACACCAATTGCAGCGATGTTAGGAAGATCGCTTGGAGGTGTGTGGCCGTTGGCCTTACCGAGGATTGTGTTAGGAGCAATAGTAAATCCTGCTATTGCCGCAGCTCCTGTCTTGAGGAAACTTCTGCGAGAGAACATCATTGAATCGTTTGATTTTCCCATGATTGCTTTTATTTTAATTAAACAAGTTGCTTTTAAGAGTCTTTCAACTCCGCGTAAAAATACGTACATTCACATTAACGGCAATGCAAATGCGGGACATTTTTTCAGCAGGGCACACCAAAAAGAGCCGGAGACCTGTCGTGAGGCATCCGGCTCCAAGAGTCGTTTAATGTCGTTTTAGGCGGGTTCTATAAGTTCCCACCTTCAAGGGCGGTTACGGCAGAAGCAGTATGCGCTTTGCGTAGTTGACGCACGTCCTTACTTCCTTAACCGCATTCGACCAAGGCTTAACTTCATACTCCAGCTCTATGTCGCAATAGATCGGGTACTTCTTGTCCTTGATGTATGTCAGCACCTCTTCCAACGGCATCTCGCCCTGACCCCAGACCTGATTGGTGTTGGGTGTGGGCTGCGTGTTGGGACCTGTCTTGTCCTTGATGTGGATACTGAAGATACGGTCATGGTACTTCTCGATGATCTCGATGGGGTTACGTCCTGTCGAGCCAAAGAAGTGTCCGGAGTCGAAGTTCATCATGATGCGCGGCGACACGGCAAGTATCTTGTCGTAGTCGAAGTCAGGGTCGGCAAACTGCATGTGCTGGTGGCAAACGACGTACATGTCGTGCTTCTCTGCGAACGGAGCCAGCTTCTGTGCCATCTCCATACCCACTTCCTCGGAAACAGCCTTTGCACCCATTGCCTTGGCAACGATGAAAGCGTAGTCTATCTCCTCATCCGACCATGAAGACGGAGAGAACTTCACGATGTGTGCCTCAATGCCGTTGTCGTCGAGCAACTTCTTTGCCTGAGCGACCTTGTCCATGTCGATGTTGACACGCCATGCCTTCACATCGGCATTGTACTTGTCTATCTCTGCCTGCTGCTCGGCTGTGAACGACGGTCTGCGCATCGGGCCTGGAGCACCACCTGGTGCACCGCCTGCCGGCTGCTGCGGCTGGTTCTTCCTTGCCTCTTGCATGATACGCATCATGGGGCTTTCAGGTGCTCCGAGGTATGACTCAAGATCGTTGCTCATCAGCTCTATGGTGCTGATACCGGTCTCATGACAGTACTTCACTATGTTTTCCAATCCTCCAGGCATCGAACGCCAGCTGTAGGTGATTGTACCTATGGCCACGCCGTTGAACACCGAGTTCGGGTTGCCGTTGGCAGCGGCGGCATCTGCAGCGGCTGCTGCAGATGCGTCCTTGTTGCCAGAGCAAGAACTCAAGAGGGAGGGTGCCAATGCCACTGCTCCAAGAGCTGCAAAGGACTTGCCTAAAAATTCTCGTCTTGATTTGTTCATTGTTCTTTCTTTTGCCTGTTATGGTTTCAGATCTCAGGAAGCTCCCAACCCTTGCGGTACTCGTAGTGGAAGTAGTTGTTTGCCTCTTCGCAGTTGGTGATGCGCATGTTTGCTGCGTCGTACTCCAAGGTGATGTTGGTGTTCTGTGCAGCAACGGCGATGTTGGTCAGCAACATGATCTCGGTCAGCTTCGATGCAATCTCGAAATCGTTGGCTGCCTTGCGGCCTTCCTTGATAGCGTCGATCCAGTCTTCGTAGATGTTCTTCGGACGTTCGATGACCTTGTTCGGAGCCTTGAAGCCAGGCTTCTCGGGAACGAGCTCGGGGCTTGCACCGTGTGTGCCGTGCATCATCATGCCCTTGTCGCCGACATAGAGACACTCGCGCAGTGCGCGGCCGTTCTCCAGCTGGTATGGACGGTGAGGCTTGATGCCGCCGTCAGACCATGTGACATTGACCTCAGGCATCTTGATCTTCTTCTTTCCGTCGAGCGACGGAACCTCGCGTGCGGGGAAGTGATACTGTACCTGCTCTGACTGCGGCAGATACTCATTATTATAAGGAGTAGTCGTAGCCGAAATCTTGTCGGGCATGCCAAGTCCGAGTGCCCAGATAGGAGCGTCGAACGTGTGGGCGCCCATGTCACCCATAGCACCTGTACCATAGTCCCACAGACCGCGCCATGCAAAGTGCAGACAGTTGGGATTGTAAGGCTTCTCGGGAGCCGGACCTAACCACAGGTCGTAGTCCAGATGCTGAGGGATGGCCTGTCCTGCCGGACGGTCGAAGTATCCCTGCTTCCACATCGGACGGTTTGACCACATGTGAACCTCGCTCACATTGCCGATGAGGCCACTGCGTATCCACTCAACGGTCTGGTATGTACCTTCGACGTTGTGACCCTGGTTACCCATCTGCGTAACAACGCCGGTCTTCTTTGCCAGCTCTGCCAGATAGCGCACTTCCTTGATTGTCTTTGCCATAGGCTTCTCGACAAACACAGCCTTGCCAGCCTTCATTGCTGTAGCGGCGATGATGGCATGCAGGTGGTCAGGAGTAGCGATCAGATATCCGTCGATGTCCTTCTCCTTGGCAATCATCTCACGGAAGTCCGTGTAACGCTTTGCACTTGGATAGCTGTTGAACATCCATGCTGCATACTCTGTATCTACATCGCACAGGGCGTAGATGTTTGCGAAGTGCTTCTTGGCCTTCTGTGCGTCGCCCATCTGCAGAATCTGGTCCGACTGGCGGCGTTCGCGCTTTTGCTGTATGCCTGCATACGGCTGCATCGAAGCATACTTCATGCCGGAGCTGCGCTCCTTAACCTCTACTTCGGGCGACATGATGTTCTGAAGGTCGCCACCGCCCTGGCTACCGAAACCGATACCGGCAATGTTGATCTGGTCACTTGGAGGTGTGTGTCCGTGGGTCTTGCCCAAAATCACATTAGGAGCAATTGTGAAGCCTGCAACAGCGGCTGCTCCTGTCTTCATGAAACTTCTGCGAGAGAATTTCATCGTTGATTCTTCTTTACTCATGGTGTTTTAGAATTAAAAAGGTTATTTTGAACTAAGTTCTTCTTGCCGTTACGATAATGTCCACAAAGTAAGGATGCGCGCGTAAACCGAAACCTAAAACCAACCAAAAGGGAGGTTAAGGAGCGACTAATCTGCGGCTAATTTATATCGCATCTCTCTGATACACACCAAGAAAAACATTTTGCATTTTCCTTAGCTTTTTTCTTCTTCATCGTCTTCTTCCTGCATCTCCGATGCCGCCTCGGAGAGCTGGTCAAAGCTCAAGCCGTAGTCTTCGCCGTACATCTTCGAGTACAGTGAACAGAACTTCTGATACGTATATTGTGCACTCTTGGCATTGTTCTGCCTTATCAGGGCTGCAATCTTGTAGCGCAGGGCTTCTTCGTTGCAGGGGTCGTTAAGCAAAATCTGGTTGGCAATGCAGATAATCTTCTCGGCATCGCTGTCAAGCAGGTATTTGCCGATGTACTTCGTCAACGTATCCACTATGTAGTTGCAGACCTTGCTCTTGAAGTCATCAAGCCAGTCGAACGACTCGTCCTTGAAAATCTCTCCTCTGTCTATTATTGCGTAGAAACGCTTGAAGTCATCAAGAGTGTTTATGCTGCGGCTCTCGATCATGTCGAGACAAACGATGTAGTCGCACCTGACATTGCCGCCAAAGCGGAGCACGTACCTGTTGCCCACATAGCAGACCTCAATCTTGTCCATGCGCTCAAGGATCTTGCGCAGTTTCAATATGGAGACGCTGCGCAGGCTGCGTATGTTCTTACTGTCACGGTCACCCCAGATGGCATCACTGATATCGCTGCCGGAGATGCCCGAATAGCCTTTTGTGGAATAGAGCAACAGCAGTATGAACAGCTGCTTCAGCTTGGGCGTGAACAGCTGCGTTATGTCCTCGCCGTCCTTGTCGAGCACGCAGAAGTTGCCGAAGAGCATTATCGAGTTCGGACGTCCGGCTCTCTCCTCCGGCGTGCCGTCCGCACCGGTTGCCGTGGTTTGCACTGCGTCTTCCTGCGGTTCGTTTGTGCCATTCCTGTGCTTTCCCGCATCCAAAGCAGAGGATGCCGCCGCTCTCTTCCGTTGCGACACATGTATCCGGCGCACCAGTATCGTCCACAGGATGGTGAACGCCACGGCTACGGCGACCAGCGTAAGCAGGATGTTTGCCGTGCGGCGACCGACGGGGTTGCCCGTCACGCTTATGTCGATTATCTGATTGCTTATGCCGAGAATTTCCTTCTCGCTCAACACGCGCGACCATATACACACGTTGTCAAGCATGCCCACGAAGTTCGACCGCACGTTCTGGTTGTACCCCACATAGAGCGAGTCGCTGCCCATATACGGAGGACGGTCTGTCGACACGGCATCCAGCTTGCCGTCCACATAGATGGCTTGCTCGCCATTGCTCTTGTTGTATCTCCATATTATATTATACCACCTGCCGGCCTCGATGGTGGTGTTGCCCTGAAGGTCGTTGTTGAAGAACCCCATGAACGGCTTTTGGTTGCGTATCACCAGGTGCAGACCGTGCTGGTAGGCGTTGTTGCGTGCTCCGATAACGCAGTAGTCTTCCTTCTCGGGGAGGTATTCGGGTATCTTGACCCACGCGCTCATGGTGAAGTCATGGTCGCGTATGTTCATCTCCGATGCCGTCGGCAGACTTATGCGCGAGTCGTTGCCGAACACGTAGTAGCGGCCGCGTGTGGTCTCGAAGTTGGCAGACACGTTGTCCGCGCTTACCGTGCGCCGTTTTGCAGACTTGTCTTCCGGCTCGTCGCCGTCGAACGTCAGGTACAGCTCCACGTCCTTGCCTATCTCCGTCGGTGTGGCTCTGAAGACACTGACGTATGTCCTCCGTCCTTCGCTCTTGGCATACACCTTCTGTGGCTCTACGGTGTAGCCAGGCACTGAAGGTGCCAGCATCAGTTCCGCCCCGTGTTCCAGCGGGAAGCAGAACGTGCCGGTCGTGGCGTTCGACATCTCGTCCCAGTTCACGTAGGCTATCGGTTCGTTGCCGCTCGTCACCAGTCCGTACACCATGTCATAGTTCCTCAGGGTGCGGAGCAACGTCTCCATCCACGTATAGTACTTGTCCGTCAGTATGAAGTTCGGCAGCCGTCCGTCCCTGATCCAGTATTCGCGGAAGCTCTCTATGAAGTAGGGCGTGTGCCGTGCCATCTCCGTGATGTCGTCGCTGCTGAAGTTCCGGTTCATCAGCATACGGTAGCCGTCGAAGAGCGAGAGGCTGTTCTTCAGCTTACGGTCGCTCTGCTCGGGCAGGCGGCTGTAGTTGCCCCACGACCGGTCGGTGTGCTCCACGAAATCGTCCATCACGTTCATCCACGCCGGACTGTTCACGTGTTTTGTCACTTCGAATATGGTGAGCCGCCTGTTGTCCCTCACGGCATCGGCCAGCAACGGCCAGTTCTCGCCTTCCTTGTGCACCGCCACCATGTCTGCCAGCCCGCTGCTACTGAACACATCGCCCAGCTCGATGTCGATATTGAAGTCGAGGAACAGCGTGACGAACTTCAGCGAATCGCGCTCAAGAGCCAAGCGGATGTCGTCCAGCACGGGTCTGAAGTCCGTGAATGTGCCGTCGGGACGGCGCACGTCAACGCCGCCGCTCTTGTCATTGTGCCGCAGGTAGAAGTAGAAGCCCTCTACCGACCGTCGCAGCAGCTCACCGACTGTCAGGTCTTCGCGGATCTCGGCGTTTGTGTTGACGGCAGAATAGTTGGAGACGAGGTATATGCTTTCGTTGTACCGGATGCCCGCCTGCATGTCGGCTACCCTCTGCGCGGCATTGGGCTGCGCCAGCACGGCTGTTCCCTGCAACAGAAACAGCACGTTCAGTGTCAATAGTATTCTGAAGATATAAGGCATAACGTCCGGTTTCGTAACCGCACAAATGTAAAACTTTTTCGGGACACAAGCAAAAAGCTGTGGCTGTACGTTTAGAGGTCCTGTGACTGTACGTCCACAGGTCTCCTGACTGTACGTCCACAGGTTCTCTGACTGTACGTCCACAGGTTCTCTGGTTGAACGTCCAGAGATTCCATGGTTGAACGTCCATGGCAGAAAAATATGTTCGTGCGACGGACAGGTAATGTTGCGGAATGTCCGTATATTCGCACATACTAAAATATGCAACAAACTAATAACAGACAGACTTATGAGTACAATTAAGGATTTGGCTCCGCAGGAGCTTTGGAGAAACTTCTATTCGTTGACGCAGATACCGCGCCCATCGGGACACACCAAGCAGGTGAGCGACTTCCTCGTGGCTTTCGGGAAGAATCTCGGGTTGGAGTCGTTCACGGACAATGCCGGCAACGTCGTCATCCGCAAGCCCGCCACTCCTGGCATGGAGAACCGCAAGGGCGTGATACTGCAGGCGCACATGGACATGGTGCCACAGAAGGTTGCCGACGTGGAGCACGATTTCACCAAAGACCCCATTGAGACTTGGGTCGACGGCGAGTGGCTGCGTGCCAAGGGAACCACACTCGGTGCCGACGACGGACTGGGCGTGGCTGCCATCATGGCTGTGCTCGAGTCGAAGACCATCAAGCACGGGCCGCTCGAAGCCCTGATCACGCGCGATGAGGAGACGGGGATGTACGGGGCTTTCAACCTGAAGCCCGACACGCTGAAGGGCGACATACTGCTCAACCTCGACTCCGAGAGCGAGGGCGAGCTGTACATCGGCTGTGCCGGCGGACTGGACATCATTGCCACCATGCAGTATAAGGAGGCAGAGCCTGCCAAGGGCTTCACGGCAAAGAAGATTGTGCTCAAGGGACTGCGCGGCGGACACTCGGGCATGGAGATCTGCGAGGGACGTGCCAACGGCGTGAAGGTGCTGACGCGCGTTGTCCACGACGTGCTTGTCGAGTTCGACTCGCAGCTCGCAGCCTTCAACGGAGGCAACATGCGCAACGCCATTCCCCGTGAGGGCGAGGCCGTCATGATGGTCAACCCCGACGACGTTGCCGAACTCAATACATATATAAAGGAGTACGAGGAGCAGCTCAACAAGGAGTATGCACCGATAGAGAGCGGCATATCCCTCAAGCTCGAGGATGCCGAGATGCCCGAGGGCATTGTGCCGGTCGAGGTTCAGGACAACCTCATCGACGCCCTGATGGCTTGCCACGACGGTGTCGTGCGCTACATCCCCACAGTGCCGGACACCGTGGAGACATCTTCGAACCTCGCCATCGTCAACATCGCCGGCGGCAATGCGGAGTTCCAGATCCTGGCACGCAGCTCGAACGACGACATGAAGGACTATCTTGCCGACTGTCTTGAGTCGTGCTTCAACATGGCAGGCATGAAGACGGAGTTCAAGGGCGGCTACTCGGGATGGCAGCCCAACGTCGAGTCGCCGATACTCAAGGCTATGGTCACGAGCTACGAGCAGCAGTTCGGCAAGAAGCCGCTGGTGAAGGTGATACACGCCGGTCTGGAGTGCGGCATCATAGGAGCCATCTATCCAAATATGGACATGATTTCCTTCGGGCCTACGCTGCAGTCGCCGCACACGCCGAACGAGCGTGCCAACATCCCGAGCTCGCAGAAGTTCTTCGACTTCCTTGTAACCACACTGGCACAGACACCCGAGAAGTAAAGTCGGGCAACAACCCAGCAGACACGACAATGCCCATGTAACAGGTTGTGACACACGCGAATGTCACGCCCGTTACATGGGCATTTACTGTCAGGACGACTTACACCGTCTTGACCTTCGGCAGCTTGGCAAAGCTCTCCTGCAGCTGTTCGTCGGTCGGGATGGTGTCGGTCATCGTGCCGTTGTTATACTGTTCATAAGCCTTGAGGTCGAAATAGCCCGTGCCGGTCAGACCGAAGACGATGGTCTTTGCCTCGCCTGTCTCCTTGCACTTGAGTGCCTCGTCGATGGCTACGCGTATGGCATGGCTGCTCTCCGGAGCCGGCAGCGTGCCCTCGGTGCGGGCAAACAGCTCCGCAGCCTGGAACACCGACGTCTGCTCTACGGCACGCGCCTCCATGAGTCCGTCATGATAGAGCTGCGACAGGATGGTGCTCATGCCGTGGAAGCGCAGTCCGCCGGCGTGGTTGGCCGACGGTATGAACTGGCTGCCGAGGGTGTACATCTTGGCAAGCGGACAGATCATGCCGGTGTCGCAGAAGTCGTAGGCGAACTTGCCGCGCGTGAAGCTCGGGCACGATGCCGGCTCCACGGCGATGATGCGATAGTCGGCCTCGCCGCGCAGCTTCTCGCCGACGAACGGGCTGATGAGACCTCCGAGGTTGGAGCCGCCACCGGCACAGCCTATGATGATGTCGGGCTTGATGCCGTATTTGTCAAGGGCTTTCTTCGTCTCCAGACCGATGACCGTCTGGTGCAGCAGCACCTGATTGAGCACCGATCCGAGCACGTAGCGGTAGCCCTCGTGCGTCACAGCCTCTTCAACGGCTTCCGATATGGCGCAGCCCAGCGACCCCGTGGTGTTAGGATGCTCTGCCAGAATCTTGCGGCCGACGTTGGTCGTGTCGCTCGGCGACGGCGTGACGCTGGCCCCGTAGGTGCGCATCACCTCACGGCGGAAGGGCTTCTGCTCATACGACACCTTGACCATGTAGACCTTGCAGTCCAGGCCGAAGAAGGCGCACGCCATGCTCAGAGCCGTGCCCCACTGTCCGGCACCGGTCTCGGTGGTGACGCCCTTCAGCCCCTGCATCTTGGCATAGTAGGCCTGCGCTATGGCGGAGTTCAGCTTGTGGCTGCCCGACGTGTTGTTGCCCTCGAACTTATAGTAGATCTTCGCCGGCGTGCCGAGAGCCTCTTCGAGGAAGTAGGCACGCACAAGTGGCGAGGGGCGGTACATCTTGTAGAAGTCCACAATCTCCTGCGGGATGTCAAACCATCGGGTATCGTTGTCTATCTCCTGTTTGCACAGCTCCGTGCAGAAAATCGATTCCATTTCCTCCAGCTTCAACGGCTCGCCTGTGGCGGGGTTGAGCAGCGGCGCGGGCTTGTTCTTCATGTCTGCCCGCACGTTGTACCACTGTGTCGGTATCTCGTCCTCCGACAAGTAGATTTTGTAAGGTATCTTCTCCTTCATTGCTCCAATAGGTTTTAATGTTACATTTTGCAATTGGCGGAACAAAAGTAGTAAAAAATCATTACGCCACCCTCCGCTTCGCAGAGAGAGAATTTTCGATGCGGTGTTTTACCCGAAAAAGACAAGTCTTCGATCAGGAGCTGCCAAAGCGTCTGAACGCACTTTGCCCGAGATGCCGACACGCCTTCCATTATTCCGGTTTCACTTCCGTCTCATCCGTGGCGGATGCCAGCTTTATCCGTATGAGACGACAGTTTTATCCGTATGAGACGACAGCTTTATCCGTATGAGACGACAGTCTTATCCGTATTAGACGACAGTTTCATCCGTATG
>CAVERK010000008.1:0-12703 GCA_963618035.1 bacterium | reverse complement strand
ATGAGACTCGAGTACCGCAAGGTTGGTACAGCTTGAAGTACTGGGAAGACAAGACGAAGAAAGCCGGACACCTTCTACGGCATCCGGCTCTCCTAATATTAAGAAACCGCGTGCTGCGCCTGCCGCGCAAGCACGGCTTCACTGCTTAGACAATCTCGCTCCAGTCTTCCTGGCTCTTGCGGACATACGACTGGTAGCGGCGTTTCGCGCTCTTCTCGGTCTCGGCAAAGATCTCCTCTGCCTCGGCAGCAAACTGCTTCTTGAGTGATGCGAAACGGACTTCGCCCATGAGGTAGTCGTGGAACTTCTCCCACTGCGGAGCCTTGGAGTCGAGCGTGAACGGGTTCTTGCCCTCCTTGGCGTTCAGCGGATTGTAACGCCACAGGTGCCAGTAGCCGCACTCCACAGCCAACGCTTCCTCATACTGCGAGCGTCCCATGCCGCGCTTGTCGGTCTTCGTGCCCTTGATGCCGTGGTTGATACACGGAGCATAGGCGATGATGAGCGACGGTCCAGGATAAGCCTCTGCCTCACGGATGGCCTTGAGCGTCTGCTCGTTGTTGGCACCCATGGCAATCTGTGCCACGTAGACATAGCCGTAGGTGGTCTCCATCAGGCCCAAGTCCTTCTTGCTGACGCGCTTGCCGCTGGCAGCAAACTGCGCGATGGCTCCGAGCGGCGTCGACTTCGACGACTGTCCTCCGGTGTTGGAGTACACCTCCGTGTCGAGCACGAGGATGTTGATGTCCTCGCCCGTGGAGAGCACGTGGTCAAGAC
Source organism: bacterium (assembly GCA_963618035.1). GTDB lineage: Bacteria > Bacteroidota > Bacteroidia > Bacteroidales > Bacteroidaceae > Bacteroides. Next base: position 11,926 of record CAVERK010000008.1, on the reverse strand, counting down.
CGCCGTAGCCGATGTCGTAAGACGCGCCGTCACCACCGATAATCCACTGGCTGCGCTTCACCAGATAGTGGTCGAGGGTCTTCAGCTCCGTGCATATCGGGCAGCCCTTCTCTGCTCCGCCGGCAATCAGCGGCTTCAGCTTCGCAGCAGCAGCCTTGGATGCGTCAGCATCGTCCTTGCCGGCAATCCACTCCTTGGCAGCCTCCTTCAGTTCGGCAGGAGCGCACTCATTGTCGATAGCCTGGTTCAGCAGCATCGTGATGCGCTGCTTCATCTTCTTGTTGGCGAGTGCCATGCCGAGGCCGAACTCGCAGAAGTCCTCGAACAGAGAGTTGTTGAACGCCGGTCCCTGACCCTTCTCGTTCTTGCAGTAAGGAGTCGAGGGCACGGAAGCCGAGTAGATTGAAGAACAGCCTGTGGCGTTGGCAAGCATCTCGCGGTCGCCAAACAGCTGGCTGATGAGCTTCACGTAAGGAGTCTCGCCGCAGCCCGTGCATGCGCCGGAGAACTCGAACAGCGTCTGTGCGAACTGCGAGTTCTTGGCATTCTGCTTGATGTCGACCAGATCCTGCTTTGACTTGACGTTCTTGACAAGGTACAGCCAGTTCTCCGCCTCCTTCTTCATGGCAGCATCGTCCGGATCGAACGGCACCATGGTCAGGGCCTTCTCGCCCTTCTTGCCAGGGCAGACATCGGCACAGTTGCCGCAGCCAAGGCAGTCGAGCACGGAGGTCTCGATGCGGAACTTCATGTCGCTGAGAGCCTTCGGAGCCTTGATGTCGATGACGGCTGCGCCGAAGCCCTTGGCTTCTTCCTCATCGAGCACGAACGGACGGATACAGCCGTGAGGACAGCAGAACGCGCACTTGTTGCACTGGATGCAGTTCTCAGGATTCCATACGGGGACAAAAGCCTCAACGCCGCGCTTGTCATAAGCGGCTGTTCCAGACTGCCACTTGCCGTCGGCTGTGTCGTACTTCACGAAGTCGCTCACCTTCAGCAGGTCGCCCACCTGTGCATTCATAGGACGCACAATCTCTTTCACGAAAGCGGGAGCATCGTCCTCGATGGCGGCATCGTCAGGCAGGTTTGCCCACGCGGGGTCTACCGTCAGCTTCTTGTACTTGCTGCCGTTGTCGACTGCCGCATAGTTCTTGTTGACCACATCCTCGCCCTTGTTGCCATAGGACTTGACGATAAACTTCTTCATCTGCTCCACGGCAAGATCCACAGGGATGACCTCGGTGATGCGGAAGAATGCAGACTGCAGGATGGTGTTCGTGCGGTTGCCAAGACCAATCTCCTGTCCGATCTTCGTCGCATTGATGTAGTACACCGTGATGTTGTGCTTGGCGAAGTAACGCTTCACCTTGTTCGGAATGAAGTTGACCAGCTCCTCGCCGTCGAAGATGGTGTTGAGCAGGAACGTGCCGTTGTCGCGCAGACCGCGTGTCACGTCATACATGTGCAAGTATGCCTGAACGTGGCAAGCCACGAAGTTGGGCGTGTTGACCTGATATGCGCTGTGGATAGGCTCGTCGCCGAAGCGCAGGTGAGAGCAGGTGAAGCCTCCCGACTTCTTCGAGTCGTAGGAGAAGTATGCCTGACAGTACTTGTCGGTGTTGTTGCCTATAATCTGTACGGAATTCTTGTTGGCACCCACTGTACCGTCGGAACCCAAGCCGTAGAACTTCGCTTCGAACAGTCCCTCGCCGCCCATCGGTATCTCCTGCACCTCGGGGAGCGATGTGAATGTCACGTCGTCGACGATGCCCACGGTGAAGTGGTTCTTCGGTGTCGGCAGTTCGAGGTTGTTGAATACAGCTATTATCTTGGCAGGAGTGGTGTCCGAAGAGCCGAGACCGTAGCGTCCGCCAACGATAAGCGGCTTGCGCGGATCGTCGTAGAGTGCGCTCTTGACATCAAGATACAGAGGCTCGCCTTCTGCTCCAGGTTCCTTCGTGCGGTCGAGCACGGCAATGCGCTTCACCGTGTCAGGAATAGCCTTGCGGATAGCCTCCACACTGAACGGACGATACAGGTGCACGGCAACCATGCCGACTTTCTTGCCCTGCTTGGTCAGGTAGTCGATGGCCTCGCGTGCAGCCTCAGTGGCAGAACCCATCAGCACGATGATGTTCTCGGCATCGGGTGCACCGTAGTAGTTGAAGAGGTGATACTCACGGCCGGTGATCTTGCTTATTTCGGCCAGGTGCTTCTCGACAATCGCAGGCACTGCATCGTAGTGCTTGTTGCAAGCCTCGCGGTGTGTGAAGAATGTCTCGGGGTTCTCGGCAGTGCCGCGCGTGTCGGGACGCTCGGGACTCATGGCACGGTCGCGGAAACGCTTGATCCACTCGGGGTTGACCAGCGGACGGACGTCTTCCTGATCCATCTCCTCAATCTTGTGGTATTCGTGCGATGTGCGGAAGCCGTCGAAGAAGTTGATGAACGGCACTTCGCTCTCCAGCGTAGACAGATAGGGAACAGCAGAAAGATCCATAACTTCCTGCACCGAACCGGAGCAGAACATGGCGAAGCCTGTCTGGCGGCATGCCATCACATCCTGATGGTCGCCGAAGATACAGAGGGCGTGTGTCGCCAGCGTGCGTGCCGTGACATTGAATACGCATGGCAGCAGTTCACCGGCAATCTTGTACATGTTCGGTATCATCAGCAGCAAGCCCTGCGATGCGGTGTACGTCGATGTCAGAGCACCGGCCTGCAACGACCCGTGCACTGCGCCGGCAGCACCGCCTTCGGATTGCATTTCCTGAACCGACACCGTCTCGCCGAACATATTCTTGCGACCGGCAGCAGCCCACTCGTCCACATGCTCTGCCATGGGAGACGACGGGGTGATGGGGTAGATGGCTGCAACCTCTGTAAACATGTATGATACATGGGCTGCGGCTGTGTTTCCATCACAAGTAATGAATTTTTTCTCTTTAGCCATAATTGGTGTTTTTATAATGAATGAAATTTGTTTGTATAGTATATCCTTTCAATACAGGAAGCCGAACATCCACAGCGGTATCCTGCCCTTGTGTCCGACCTCCTCGTTGTGCATCACGCAGATGGCATCGGTGTCTTTCCTTATCCTCGCTCCGTCGCAGCACAGCTTGAAGCGCAAATCCCCGTCGACGACGAACGGGCAACGCTTGTCGCCCGCACTTATGCTGCCGTTTCCCCACAGGTTGTTGACGAAGAAAGTGTCGAGCACATACTGTTCTTCTGTCCTCACGGGATAGATGCAGTATATCAAATTGGTGTTGTGCGGCAGTATCGTCACCGGCTTCTTGGGGAAGCTCTCGCCCTCCTGATAGACCATGTTGATGAGCCGCGCGTCCTGCAGATATTTGATATAGTTCATCACCGTTGCCCGCGATGTCTCAATCTCCGTCGCCAGCAGGCTGACGTTAGGAGCTTTCGATCCGTCTGCTGACAGCAAATATAGCAACTTTTTAATCTTCGACAGATATTTCAGTTCGATTTGTTTAATCAGCAGTATGTCCACCTCAACCATCATGTTCATGGTCTTGAGCAGGTTCTCGGAGAAGTTGCTCTTCTCGAGGAAGAATGGGTAGAAACCGTGGTGGATATAGTCCTGCAGGTACTTCAGCGGATGCACCTTTGCCGTCACCTCGCGCGCTATTTCCTCGTGGTGCTCCAGCACGTCCTGCAACGTGCATGAGGCGAACGCGGTTCCCGCCTGCAGGTTCAGGAACTCGCGGAACGAGAAGCCGCGCAGGCTGTAGCTCCTGATGATGTCGCATATCTCCGGACTCTCCTCGCGGCTCTCCAAATCCATCACCGACGAGCCGGTGAAGACAATCTTCAGTTCCGGCAGCAGGTCGTGGCACTGACGGAGTTCGGCGGCATAGCCAGGGTGCTTGAATATCTGGTCGATGAGCAGCACGCGGCCGCCCTCGTGCACGAAGTCCACGGCGAAGTCGTAGAGGCTGTGGGTGCTGAAGTAGAGGTTGTTCATGTTTATGTACAGGCAGGAACGGTCTGTGCCGTACTTCTCCTTGGCATATTGCAGCAGGAACGTGGTCTTCCCCACCCCGCGCGTGCCCTTGATGCCTATCAGCGGATGGTCCCAGTCAATCTGCCCCATCAGCTCGCGGCGCACCGGCACGTCGGTGTGCTCGACCAGATAAGCGTGTGTCCTGTAGAATCTGTCCATAAACTCCCGTCTTACTTACCGAAGGCAAAGGTATATCAAAATTCTTTTATTGCAAACTGGAGATTGCAAAACAGCCACATCATCGTGCCTTTTGCCATAATCGCAGAAGTGCCTACTTTTGCAGGGATGGAAATATATCTGTTCAATCCCGACTCCGACATGGCTCTTGCTGCCAACAAGCCCAACTATACGCCTCCGGCAAACATAAGGCGCATGGTCAGTGACCTGTCGATGCTGCCCGTGTGGTATGCCGCGCCGGACAGTTTGGTGCTGTCGGATTCGGAGTACGACCGCCAGCATCTGGAGGAACTGAAAACACTTCTTGACATTCCCGTAGAATTAGTGTCGGGCACAGAGTTGCCGAAGGTGAACGCGCCCGATGTCCGCCCGTGGGGATGGAACATTTCACTGAGAAACAGGCTTGTCCGCCTTGGCATCGATGCAAGCCGCCTGCCGTCGGATGAGGAGCTGACGCTCTGCCGCCGCATGTCGTCCAGGAGCGTGTTGGCAGACTGCGGTTTGCTGCGTAGTCTTCAGGCGGATGTGGATCATTGCAACGTATCTATGTTCTCCGCAGGCTCGGTCGACGAGTGCCGCCGGATAGCCGGAGGGATGCCGCACGGCGTGGTGTTCAAGAAGCCGTGGTCGAGCAGCGGCAAGGGACTGCTGTGGTGCCGCGACGGCAGGCTCAACGAGCGTGATGCCAATTGGTGCCGCAAGGCAATAGACGAGCAGGGCGTGCTGGTCGCATCCCCTATATATAATAAGGTGTTGGATTTCGCCATGGAGTTCCATGCCGACAGCCCGTCCGGCAATGCCCGCTTTGCCGGCTACTCACTGTTCCGTGCCGACAGTGCAGGACGTTACAAGGGCAATGTGCTGGCATCCGACAGCACGATACTGCACGAACTGACGCGCTATGTCCCGCAGGAGACACTGCTGCAGGTCAGAGACCGCATTGCAGCTTTCGTGTCGTCCTTGGGGCATCGCGGCTATATGGGCGTGGATATGCTGGTCTATGAGGAAGAAGACGGCAGCTACGGAGTGTGCCCTGCCGTGGAGCACAATCTGCGCATGACGATGGGCATGGTGTGCCGCCTGTTTGCCGACAGGTTCCTCGACAGCAGTTCTGTCGGGACATTCGAGGTGAGGCATTTCGACGATGCCGCGCAGGCAGCCGACTTCTGCCGCAGGCAACGCTCTGCACATCCGCTCCACATCACGGACAGCGGCCGCATACGCAGCGGCTTCCTCAACCTCACTGCCGTGGGACCCGAATGTCAGAACGTAGCCTTCATCACTGCGGCACACTCGTCTTACTTCTTGTCGCCGAAGTGATTGTGGTCAACAGCCTTGTGATCCTTGCGCTTGCTCATTGACGGGAACCAGATGTCGTCTGCCGTCAGTCCGCACTCCTTGATGGCCTCTATCGCATATTCCAGCTTGCCGAAGTTGGCATCGACATTGTTCGTTCCGAACGTGAACTTCAGTCCGCGTGCCTTTGCCTTCTTTATCACGTCCATGCTCGGAATCCTGTAGCGCGGGCTTATCTCCAGTGCTATGCCGTATTTCTCGAGCACGTCGAGCACACGGTCCACACGCTCGTCGGTCCAGTACAGGTCGTAGTCGGCGTTCATGTCGTCAGGGATATAGGTCGCGTTTGCGAAGATGTCCGCCGGCTCGTTGGTCAGGATCTTCACCGTCTGGTCTGCAATCATGTCCATATACTGCTGGTTGGTGCGTCCGTCCTTCAGCTCCTCCTCCGGACGGTATATGCGGCAGATGCGTCCTTTGTCCACGACCGTCATTGCGTCGGTGAAGAAATAGTCGAACATGCCTATCACGTCCGACGAGAAGGTCACTACCCAACGGCGGCCTTCGCCCTGTGCTCCGATGAGGAACGGCATCGGCTTCACCTCCTTGTAGTATTCAATCGCCTCCTCGTCATTGGCGAGCATGCGTCCCACGCCGCCCTCACCGAGGTTGGGAGCAACGCCGTAGTTGATGCCGTAGTTCATCGACATGGCATGAGCCTGCTCCTTGGTCAAGCCGCCCTTGAGGTGCACGTGGTAGTCTATTACGGGGAAGTCCTGCTGTTGCAGACGGATAATGTCGTCGGTCTGCTCGTCAATGACGGGCATGGTGTCGTTGGGGTTGACAGCATCGTCGCGCAACATCGTAGCCTGCAGGTTGCGGAACTTCACGTTGCCCTGCTTGCCCACGATGGCAAAGGCTCCGTGGGAGAGCAGCTGCTTCGAGTGCTCCTCCGTGCGGTAAGGGGCTTCCGGCTCGGTGTAGCAGACCACGTCCGTGCCGTTCACCTTCACCGATATGTTCTTGCCGCGCACAGCAACCTCAAAGTTGAACCACTGTCCGTCGTCGGCCAGCGAGCGGTAGAGATTGCGCACGGACGAGAGGCTGCCCGTCTTGCGCGACCCGTCGATCTGTCCGTTGTGGAACAGCACCTCATAGCCCGAAGTGCCGTCGGAATGGAACATCAGTCCAGCCTCGGCTCCATTGTCGGCCAGGGCTTCGCCCGTGAGGCAGAAGTTCTTGTAGTCGCCCTGAGCCTTGAGCGTCTCTCCTCCGGCGACACTTATCTCTGTCCCGTTGACTTGTCCGTTGGTGCTGGATGTCCAGCTGTCGAGAGGTTGTGCCACGTCATACGTAGGGCCGCAGGCGGCACAGAGGACTACAGCCGATGTCATGGCGGCAGCCCTAAAGAAATGTTTCTTAAGCTTTTCCATATTGTATTGCATAATGTTAGATCCTTGCTATCGCAAAGTTAGGCATTTATGCAATACCCACCCAACGAAGTACGTGTTATTTATTTGTCCTGACCGCCACCCTTGCCGGCGGCACGCCTGTAGATCTTGAAGCCGACCAGTGCCACGATGATGCTCATGACCGGACACAGCAGGTTGAAGAAGCAGTACGGCAGGTAGGTCATCGTCGGCACGTTCAGTATGGTGGCCTGCGTCATTCCGCAGCTCGACCACGGGAACAGCGGTGATGTCACCGTCGCCGAGTCCTCGATGCTGCGGCTCATCAGGCGGCTCTCGTAGCCCCGCTCCGCATACACGCCCTTGTACATATTGGCGGTGATGATTATCGCCAGATACTGGTCCGACGCCACACCGTTCATGAACACTCCCGTGCCCACCGTCGATGCCACCAGTCCTGCACGCTTGCGTGTCAGCGGCATGATGAGGTTAGTGATTTGCTGCAGCATGCCGCTGCTTGTCATGCACCCGCCGAACGACACCGCACAGATGATGAGGAATATGGTATTGAGCATGCCCGTCATGCCGTGTGTCGCCACAAGCTCCGTCACCAGTTCATTCCCCATGTCGATGGATGTTGAGTCGTAGATGCCGCGCACGATGCCCACGAACAGGCTCTCGGCATCGGGCTGTGCCGCTCCCGCCACCTCGGCAAGGATGTGGGGCTGGAATATCAGGGCAAAGACTACGCCGAACAGCGTTCCCAGGAACAGGACTATCAGTGCCGGCATCTTGCGTGCTATCAAGAAGAACGTGCCTGCCGGCACGAGCAGCAGCCACGGAGTGATGTTGAAATGCGAGCTGAGCGATTCGGTGTACACCGCCACATCGCCGCCGTCGGCTGTCGTGTGTGTCAGTCCCAGCACGGTGAATATCAGCAGCGTTATGGTTATCGCCGGCACGGTGGTTATGGTCATGTAGCGTATGTGTGTGAACAGCGGCACCTCCGACATCGACGATGCCAGCACCGTGGTGTCCGACAGCGGCGACATCTTGTCGCCGAAGTACGAGCCTGAGATTATGGCTCCGCCCACCAGCCCCTCGTCGAAGCCCTGTGCCTGACCGATGCCCAGCAGTGCTATGCCAATCGTGGCGATGGTGCTCCACGAGCTGCCCGTCAGCATCGACACGAGGCAGCAGATGACGCACGTGGCCACGAGGAAGAACTTCGGGTGCATTATCTGCAGGCCGTAGTATATCAGCGACGGCACCACGCCGCTCAGTATCCATATTCCTGCCAGTGCGCCGATGAGCAGCAGTATCAGCAGAGCCGACGTGACACCGCTGATGCTGTCCTGTATGCCCGTCTCAAGCTCACGCCACGGCACGTTGAAGTGCCGCATCGCCACGAGGCACGCCACGCCTGCCGAAACCGTCAGTGCCACCTGACTGGCTCCGTCGAGGGCAGCACTGCCGAATATGCGTATCACTATCACCAGCAGGACTATCAGCACCGCCACCGGCAACATCGAGAGCATTGCATCCGTGTGTTTGTTGTGTTTCTTCATCTCTTGTGTAGAACTTCGTTTAGTTTGTTTGTGTGTGTATGTGTCTTTGTTTCAGTCAGCGTCGTCGTCCATCTTCAGCTTGCCGCTGCGCTCGTCGGCATAGTACTGTGCCAACATGGCTATCAGCTTCGATATCGACCGCAAGGCACGCTGCGTCTCCTCGCTGATGGGCTTCTTCTGCAGCTTCAGCATCAGCTCGCCATAGAGGGCGTTGAAGCACGTCTCTATCTCGGGCAGCACCTCGCTCCCCTCCTTGCCCCGCAGCTCCACGATGAAAGGCAGGGCGTTGTAGTACGCCGCACTGTAGAACGGGAACTTCGGCGATGCCAGCAGCGACAGGTGCAGGTCTGTCAGCTCGGTCAGTATGTTCTTGTTTATCTGCAGATGCCCGCGTTCGGCAACGCCCTCGGTCAGCATCATGCTGCACAGCTCCGACAGCCACCGGTCCTCCGCACTGCGGTCTGCCTCGGCAAAGGCGGGCAGGATTGTCTGCCGCACTCTGTCCATGTCGCAACGGTTGGCACGTAGCAGGTCCTCCACCTGCCACATGTAGAGCAGATACTCTGCAATGTTCGTCCTTCTCAACTCCTCTGCCACTCTCATCGCTCGCGCCTCCCGTCTCAGATTGTGTGTTGTGCTAATACAGCGACTGCCCCAGCAGCGTGAATGCCAGTCCTATCACCGACACCGCCATCACCGTGCCGCCGATTATGCGGTTCAGAATCCAGATGCCGCGCATATTGAACTGCCCGCGCACCTTGCCCACGCCGAACGTCAGCACGAACCACCACAGCAGTGCTCCTGCCACTATCGACACATATCCTGCCACCGACTCCGTCAGCAGCGTCCCCTCGTCGACAAACGAGAAGCGGGCGAACAGCGCGATGAAGAGCAGGATGATGAGCGGGTTGGACAGCGTGACGAAGAATGCCGTTATGAAGTTGCCCGTATATGAGCCCCTTGTGTTCCGTCTGTTCTCCGGACGTATGGACTTCATCGGATTGCTCTGGAACGTGTAGAAGCCGAACGCCAGCAGCAGCAGGCTGCCAATCAGCTGCAGCCAGAAGATGTTGTTGTTGATGTAGTCGAACACGAAGCTCATGCCGTAGCCCGTGATGAGGGCGTAGAACAGGTCGCTCAGTGCCGCGCCGCAGCCCGTCACGAAGCCATACCACCGCCCCTTGTTCAGTGTCCGTTGCAGGCACAGCACGCCGACAGGCCCCATGGGGGCAGACGCTATCATCCCTATGAGCATGCCCTTGAATATGATACCCAATATGGTCGCGATTCCGAACATGGCTGCAAATATCGTACTTTTTTCACGATTTCCGCAGCAGCCCCGTGATAATCTTGGCGGCACGCGCGGGGGCGCCAGGGTCTCCGAGGCGGCGCGAGATGTCGGCATATCCGTCCGTCATGCGGCGGCGGTATGCCCCGTCGCCGATGAGCAGCGACAGCTCCTCGCGTATGCGGCGCACGCTCATGTGGTCTGCCACCAGCTCGCGCACCACCTCGCGTCCGGCAATCAGGTTGACCAGCGATATGTACCTTACCGACAGCACGGCACGCTTCAGCAGGCGTATCACGGCTCCGCCGGCGATGTAGTAGCACACCACCTGCGGCACACCCATCAGTGCCGTCTCCAGCGTCGCCGTGCCGGAGGTGACGAGGGCGGCGCGTGCGTGCGCCAGCAGCTGGTAGGTCTGTCCGAAGACCACCGGCACGTCCCGTCCTCCGAGGCAGCGGCGGTACAGGTCGGGCGACAGCCCTGGAGCACCGGCGACGACCGCCTGGCAGTCTGCGAAGGCAGATGCCGCCTCTGCCATCTTCAGCAGGTTGTCCTTGATCTCCTGCTTGCGGCTTCCTGCCAGCAGGGCTATGACGGGCTTGTCGGGCTGCAGGCCGTTGCGCCGCAGGAAGTCTGCGGCAGTCCCGTCGTAGCGGCTGCGGAAGTCCGCAATCTCGTCGACCGTGGGGTTGCCGACATAGTGTATCGGGTAATGGTGTCTGCGCTCGTAGAAGTCCACCTCGAACGGCAGTATCGAGAACAGCTCGTCCACGTCGCGGCGTATGTTGCGTATGCGGTATTCCTTCCACGCCCAAATCTTCGGCGAGATGTAGTAGTAGACGGGGATGTGCGTGTGGGCATGGACGTAGCGTGCAATGTCGAGGTTGAAGCCAGGGTAGTCCACGAGTATCAGCACGTCGGGCTGCCACGCCACGATGTCCTCCCTGCACAGCCTCATGTTGGCGATGATGGTGCGCAGATGCAGCAGCACAGGCACGAAGCCCATGTATGCCAGCTCCCTGTAGTGGCGCACCATGGTCCCGCCGGCAGCCGCCATCCTGTCACCGCCGAAGAAGCGGAACTCCGCTCCGCTGTCCTCCGCCTTCAGGGCGTGCATCAGTCCGGCGGCATGGAGGTCGCCCGAGGCTTCGCCGGCGATGAGGTAGTACTTCATCCCTCACTCCTCTTCCTTGAACCACGCGCTGAGGCTGTCGATGAAGCCGTGGTCGGTCACGTCGACCGTGGTCGGCGTGATGGCGGCATATCCGTTCGCCAGTGCCCAGTAGTCGCTCTTATCGTTGTCGGTGTCGGTGGCGGTATAGTCGCCCGTCATCCAGTAGTAGTGCGAGTCGCCACGGTGTTCGAAGTGCTCGAACTCGTCGTTCCAGCACCCCTTGGCCTGTTCGCACACGCGGACGCCCTTCAGCGGAGCCACGGCGGGGAAGTTCACGTTCAGACACGTCAGCGGCGGCAGCCCCCGCTCGAGCACCTTCTGCACAATCTCGCGTATGTATGGCCCTGCCGCCTCGAAGTCGGCATTGGGTTCGTGGCTGCACAGCGAGAACGCCACCGACGGTATGCCGCGCAGACAGCCCTCGCGTGCCGCCCCCATCGTCCCCGAGTAGTGGGAGTTTATCGACGAGTTGTCGCCGTGGTTGATGCCGCTGACCACGATGTCCGGCTCACGGTCGAGCACGCCGGCATAGAAAGCCAGCTTGATGCAGTCTGTGGGCGTGCCGGAGCAGCGGTACACTTTCAGCCCCACGTCCTGACGCACCATCTGGCAGTGGATGGGGGCATCCAGCGTCACGGCGCACGACACGCCCGAGCGCGGCATGTCGGGCGCGACGACAACGATGTCGCCCACAGTGCGCAGGAAGCGCACCAGTTCGCTTATCCCTTTTGAGACTACGCCGTCGTCATTCGATATCAATATCAGAGGTCTCTTGTTTTCCATAACAGTTGTTTTTTTATCATTCTTTCACCGGTTGTCTTCCAGTGCGGCAAAGTTAGCCATTCCCCGCCACTTGGCAAAAACAGGAGGAAGAAGCGTTTACTAACTGTTCACTAACCGTTTACTGACCCCTCGCCAGACGCCTTCTGAAGCCATGTCCCGTTCACTAACCGTTCACTTTTCCACACTTCCGTTCACTAATTC
>CAVERK010000007.1:1646-28208 GCA_963618035.1 bacterium | reverse complement strand
CCAAACACGGAATTAGTGAACGGAAGTGTGGAAAAGTGAACGGTTAGTGAACGGGACATGGCTCCAGGGAGCGTCTGGCGAGGGGGCAGTAAACGGTTAGTGAACGGTTAGTAAATATTGCTGTCCGCTATATACTGGGGCAGCTATACCCTCATGCCTTTTTATTGAGGTTAACCTCGTGGGACGAAGACGTTTTACAGCCAAAGGATCAGAATTCCGAGGTGAAGTGGAAGCGGATATGCTTGAAGTCGTTCTGCGCCATCTGCAGCACATAGGCACTGTCGGCGAGGTAGACATCGCGTCCGTCCCTGTCCTTGGCCATGTACTGGTACTTGCGCTTCATGAAGTCGGCCAGCTCCTGCGGGTCGTCGCTCTCAATCCAGCAGGCCTTGTACAGATGCACCGGCTCCCAGCGGCAGCTGGCATTGTATTCGTTCAGCAGGCGGTATTGTATGACCTCGAACTGCAACTGCCCCACCGTGCCTATTATCTTCCTGCCATTGAACTGGTTGACAAACAGCTGTGCCACGCCCTCGTCCATCAGCTGGTCAATGCCTTTTGCCAACTGCTTCTGCTTCATCGGGTCGGCATTCTCAATGTACTTGAACATCTCCGGCGAGAAGCTCGGCAGTCCACGGAAGTGCAGCTGTTCGCCTTCGGTCAGCGTGTCGCCTATCTTGAAGATGCCGTTGTCCGGCAAGCCCACGATGTCTCCCGCCCATGCCTCGTCGACGGTCGACTTGCGCTGCGCCATGAACTGCACGGGAGAGGTGAAGCGCATCGTCTTGTTCTGCCGCACATGATAGTACGGGGTGTTGCGCGTGAAGCGTCCCGAGCAGACCTTGCAGAAGGCTATGCACGAGCGGTGATTGGGGTCGATGTTGGCTGTGATCTTAAAGACGAAGCCGCTGAACTTGGGCTCATCGGGCTGCACCGTGCGCTCGGCAGCCTGCACGGGACGCGGACAGGGGGCTATCTCCACAAAGCAGTCGAGCAGCTCCTGCACACCGAAGTTGTTCAGCGCAGAGCCGAAGAACACGGGTGCCAGCTGCCCGTCGATGTACTGCTGACGGTCGAACTCGGGATATACGCCCTCTATGAGTTCCAGATCCTGACGCAGGCGGGCGGCATCGTGCACGCCGATGTGCTGCTCCAGGTCCTGCGTGTGGATGTCGACCTCCACCTTCTCCGTGACCACCTGCTTTGACGGGCGGAACAGGTTCAGACGCTGCTCGTAGATGTTATAGACACCCTTGAAGCGTTGCCCCATGTCGATGGGCCACGACAGCGGGCGCACGTTTATCTTCAGCATCTCTTCCAGCTCGTCAAGGAGGTCGAAGGGCTCCTTGCCCTCACGGTCCATCTTGTTCACGAAGATTATCACGGGGGTGTTCCGCATGCGGCACACGTCCATCAGCTTCAGCGTCTGCGACTCGACGCCCTTGGCGGCATCTATCACGATGATTACGCTGTCTACAGCCGTCAGCGTGCGGTAGGTGTCTTCAGCAAAGTCTTGGTGGCCTGGCGTGTCGAGGATGTTTATCTTGTAGTCATTGTAGTCGAACTCCAGCACGGATGTCGTCACCGAGATGCCGCGCTGCTTCTCGATGTCCATCCAGTCGGACGTGGCTGTCTTGCGTATCTTGTTGCTCTTGACCGCTCCGGCGACCTGTATCTGTCCGCCAAAGAGCAGCAGCTTCTCTGTCAGCGATGTCTTGCCCGCGTCAGGATGTGCCACAATGGCAAAGGTGCGTCTTCTTGCTATCTCGTTGTTCATCGTTTTTCAGTCTGTCTCGGTATGGTGCGCTTCCGTTTGTCCACGCTTCCTTGTTTGCGCCCGCAAATTTAGGCAAAACGGGCGACGCGCACAACTCTTTCTGTCGTGACGGCATCACTGCTGCTGCCCAAGAGCGTCGTAAAGTGCCTGCTGTATGCGCGGACGGATGTTGAGCGAGGAGAGGCGGTTGACCCAAGGATGCGGATAGACGCGGTTGCTCAGGAAGACGTATACCATGCGGCTGTCGGGGTCAACCCACGCACAAGTGCCCGTGAAGCCCGTATGTCCGTAGACACTCTTCGGCGCACTGTCGGCACACGGATTGCTGCGACTGTCGGGAGCGGGCTTGTCGAAGCCCAGGCCACGGCGGCTTATCCTTGATGTCACGGTCGTGAACATGCGGCACGTCGCCTCACTCAGGTAACGCCGTCCCTGCCAGACACCGCCATCGAGCAGCATCTGATAGACACACGCCACTTCCGCAGCATTCGAGAACAGTCCGGCATTGCCCGACACACCGCCCTTGAAGGCTGCTGCCTCATCGTGCACATAGCCATGCAGCAGACGACGGCGCAGGAACGCATCGTCGACGGTGGGCACAATCCCGTCCTTGGGCAGGTGCCGCGCTGCGAGGTAGAACGTGCGCTTCAGCCCCATCGGCTTGAAGAACTCCTGTTCCAGATATTCGTCGAGCGGCATGCCGGTGATGGCCTCCACCACTTGCTGCAGCACGATGAAGTTGATGTCGCTGTACACATAACGCCGTGCGCCGCGCCGCGCCTTTGCAATCTTGTCGCAGTAGATGCTGTCGCCGAAACGGCTGTCTATCCACAGGCTGTCGCACACTTGCAGCGTGTGGCGTGCTGTGCTGACGGGTGATGTCAGCCCCGCCTTGAAGCTGAAGTCAGTGGTTGCCCACAGGTTGCGATCAATCTGCACCGTGTGTCTGCGGTCGCGCTTCGAGGCAAACAGGCTGCCACGGTAGCTCTTGTCGTCTATGGCCTCGCGATAGAACGGGATGACGGCAGGAAGCCCTGACTCGTGCATCAGCAGGTCACTAATGGTTATCGTGCGCTTGTCCGTGCCTTGCAGGTAAGGCAGATAGCGCGAAGCGTAGTCGCTGATGTTCAGCCGTGTCTCGTCAAAGAGCTTCATCACTGCCAGCAGCGTGCCTGTGGTCTTCGACAGCGACGCGAGGTCGTAGACATCGGTACTGCTCACAGGCAGGGCACCGGCATCATAGGTGTGGTGGCCATAAGTGCGGTTTATGACCTCATGTCCGTCCTTGAACACCACGACCTGACATCCTGGATATGCTTTCCTGGCAATGCCTTCGAGGGCGATGCTGTCTATCAGGGCAAGCCTGACGGTGTCGAAGCCGTAGTCTTCGGGGCGGTATACGGGTTCCGGCTCTCCTGCCGGCTCCTCTACTGTGTCTTCTGCCGGAGCCTTGTATCCGTCGCCGACGGCATAGAGCGTGCCGAGCGATGTGGACAACCTGCCGCCTGCCACCTGACGGCCATAGAGCACGTCGGCGGCACGCACCTGCACGGCAGCAAGCGTGTCGTGGGCCAGGATTACGGCAGCGGCATTGCGCAGACCGTCTTCTGCCTGCATCATCTCCTTGGCAGGGACAAACGATACATATATAATAGTAGGTGCATCCGCCGGAATGGCGGCAAGGAACGGGGCATAGTCGCGCACTTTCCTGTCGGAGAGGCAGACGATGATGCGCTTGTAGTCCTTCAGCCCCGACAGGATGTCCTGTCTTGCGGTTGCCGTGGTCGAGGCATCGACATTAAGCACTGTCGGCACGGCATAGGTCGAGACCTCATCGACAAACGGTGCGATGACGCTGCTCCTGCCACCGACATTCAGCAACGCTATGTCTTTTACATCGGTGTCGACCGGCACGGCATGGCTCGTATTTCCAAGCAACGTCACCGCCTCTACGCTCAGACGCTCTATCAGCTGCCGTGCCGCAGGCGTATTGATGCGTTGCTCCAGGCCCGAAATCTGTATGTGGGGCTTGGTGTGCAGCCCCAGCACATACTTGTACATCAGCACCTTGCGGCACTTGGCATTGACCAGCTCTTCGCTCACCTCGCCACGCTTCACGGCACGCTCAATGGCCTCGAACTCCTCCTTCAGCCGTGCGGGGACAAGCAGCAGGTCGTTGCCAGCCTTCAGTGCCTGCAAGCAGGCAGAGCGGTTGCCCGACACGCCCTTCATCTCAAGTGCATCGGTGAACTTCAGTCCTGTGAACTGCAGCTCCTCTTCGAGCAGTCCTGTCACTATGCTTTGCGAGAGCGACGACGGCAGTCCGCTGCGTCCGGACAATGCCGGAACATCAAGATGCCCCACCATTATGCCGTCTATGCCGGCGGCGATGGCACGCCTGAAGGGATACATCTCTATGCTGTCGAGACGCTGACGGTCGAAGCCGAGTGTCGGCAGGGCCTTGTGGGAGTCTACGTTGGTGTCGCCATGACCAGGGAAGTGCTTGGCCACAGCCACCACGCCGCCGTCTTCAAGACCGCGTGCGTATGCCACAACCTTGGCCGCCACATTGTAGCGGCTCTCGCCAAACGAGCGGACGTTGATTACGGGATTGTCGGCGTTGTTGTCGACATCGGCAACGGGGGCGAAGTTCACTGTTATGCCCATCTCGCGGCACTCACGCGCCACCTCACGGCCATACTCGTAGATCAGCGAGTCGTTGGCAATGCATCCCAGTATCCTGTTTCGCGGGAACACAGGTGTGGGCTTGAGCCGCATGGCCAGCCCCCACTCCCCGTCGAGTGTCACCATCAGCGGTATGCGCGAATGGCTTTGCGCCTCATTGGTCAGCTGTGCCTGCGACACAAGGTTGCCGCCGCTGAACAGCACACCGCCTATGTGATACTGACGTATGACACGCTGTATGAGCTGGCGGTTGCTGCGCGTGTTCTGCGGAGCGAACTTATAGACCAGCAGCTGCCCGATCTTCTCCTTCAGCGACATTCGCTCCATGAGCGAGTCTGCCCACTCGGCAGCATGCGGGTCGGTGCTTATGCGGCTGCCTATTATGGGTGCCTGGCGCACACCGGCCAATGGTATATCGGCAATGCGCATCGCCTCCGAGTTTGTCGACAGGCTTCCGCAGAAGCCAAGGAGGACGAACAGTGAGATGAGGAACTTCTTCATTGCCGCACCTTCTCCAAGGTCAGTTCACTGCGGCTCATGAATACGCCATTGTTGCCGATGTGCATTATCGGGACTTCGCGCCCGTCGGCATCGCGCACCATCTCTGCCTGCTCGAGGAACGTGTGCGTATGTCCGCCCAGCACGAGGTCGATGTGGCGGGTCTGTGGCACAAGCACGTTGTCGTACATGCTGCCCACGCCTGGATTGCGCGTTATGCCGAGGTGGGACAACAGGATTATGACATCGCACTTCTCCTTGTCCTTCAACAGGGCGGTCATCTCGGCAGCTGTCTGCACAGGGTCCTTGTAGACCACGCCCTCGCACTTGCTCTGCTGCACCAAGCCCTCTAATTGGGGACTGAGGCCGAAGATGCCAATCTTCACGCCGTTGCGCCGCAACGTGACATACGGCTTGACAATGTCTTCGAGTACGGTGCCGGTGAAGTCATAGTTCGAGCATACCACAGGGAAATCGGCAAGGCTGAAGATGCGTGCCATGTTGTCAAGCCCGAAGTCGAACTCGTGGTTGCCTATGGTCATGGCGTCATATCCTGCAAGGTTCATAATTCTGACCTCAAGCTCGCCCTTATACATATTATAATATGGTGTCCCCTGCGAGATGTCGCCACAGTCGAACACCAGTGCATCGGGATGCTCCGTCTTGAACCGGTGCACGACAGCCACACGGCGTGCCGCTCCGCCCATGCCGGCATTGCGCACCGCAGGATTGTCGTCAAGCGGGTCGATGCGGCTGTGGGTGTCGCTGCTGTGCATGACATATAGCTTCTTGTCCTGTGCCTGTGCGCCTGCCACCACAAGGGTCAGGAGCACAAGCAGGATGTAATGACGTATTCTGTTCATAGCTTCCTCATTTTTTACCAAGTCTCTTCAGGCGGCCGTCGAGTGCCGATGTCACTGTGCGTCCCTGTGCTGTCTGTTGCTGCACCCATTCGATGAAGAGGCCGCGCAGGGTCATTCCCTCGGGGCACACCTTGTCTTTGAAGTCCAGCAGTCCCGTCATGCCGTCGTTGCCCTCGGCCAAGTAGTCGATTGTGGCAAGGGTGTACAGACGGTCGTCATCGAGAGGTTGTCCCTGTATGGTCGCATCGCTGAAGCCGCCGTGCCTGTCTATCGTGAGGCGTGCACCGCTGATGGCTTCGCCGCCACGTTCCGACAAGTTGCGGAACACCGCCTTCACCTGCCGTCCTGTCATGGTGAGCACACACAGCGAGTTCTCGAATGGCAGTATCTCGTAGGCTTCGGCCATCGTTATATCGCCTTCCTCAAGCTCACGCCTCATGCCTCCGACATTCATCACAGCCAAGTCGGCAGGATGTCCCAGCACCTTGGCGGCCGACAGCCTCAGCACTTCGGCTATCAGGTTGCCGAGCAGCGATTCGGGACGGCTGCGGTCCATCATCATCTCCGAACGGCCCAAGACTATACTCATCAGGCTGTCCACACCACCACGATAAGGGGCTATGAGCCGCAGAGCCTCGGCATCGGCAGTGACGTTCTGGTCTATGGGCACACGTGTTATCTCCGCCGAGGTCACGGCATAGTGGCTCCGGCACGATGTCAGACACACCGACGAGCACACAGAAAGCCCAATGACAGCGGCAAGCAGTATCTTCTTCTTATTCATTTCAATCCGTATTCTGTTTGTTCTATACAGAGAACGATGTTTATACACAAAGGTAGCAATAATCGAGCACCTACACAGCAGCGCAGGTGTTTTTATTTGTAGATTGGAACATACATACGCAAAACCACATCAACGAAAAAAGAGGACTTCCAACGCTCCACTGCGGTGAGTGGCGTGCGCCGGAAGTCCCCTTGTACCTATATGCTAATCCCTACGCGGTTCGCACGTGCGGAGGACGGTCATTTGCTCTTGCTTGGAGCATAGCGGGCATTGAGTCCGTCAACGACCTCCTGTGTGATATTCAGAGCGTCGTCGGCATAGAGCAGGTTGTCCAGTCCGGTGTTGCTGAAGATCATGTTGAAGCCGTGCGTCTTGTTATACTCCTTCAGGAACACGTCGATGGTGTCCTGCAACTGCTGGTTGTACTTGTTGCTCTCTTCTGCCAGCTCGGTCTGCAACTTGTTGCTGAGTTCCTGCAGATCGTTGTTCAGCTTGTTGATGCGGTCGTACTCCTGCTGTGCACGCTCCTGCGAAAGGAATGCGTTGTTCTGATACTTGGTCTGGAACTCCTGCTGTTGCCGTTGCAGCTCCTGCGCCTTCTGGTTCAGCGTCAGGCGGACGTTCTCGCTCTTCTTGACCATCACCTCATTCAGGTCAACCCAGAAGTTATATTTCGCCAGCAGCGAGTCAATCTCCACGTAGGCCACCTTCAGGTCTGCCGAAGAGCCGCCCTGTGCATAGCTGCCCTGAGTGCCCTGTGTGCCGGCATTGCCTGAGCATTGTGTAAAAAGAATTGCGCACGAGAGCGCCACCAAACCTCCGAAGAGATGTTTCAATCCTTTCATAATTACTTTCTTAATTGTGTGTATGTTTTAAAATTTACTTGTTTCTCTCTATTTCCCAACGCTCTTCACTATCTCGTCGACGGCAAACGGCGAACGGCGACGCGCCCGCTTGTCCTGCGACTCCACGCAGTCTATGCCGCGCTTCTTCATCTCCTTATTCCCACTGATATGGAAGTGGGGGAAGCGTCCGTCGACAAAAAAAATCCGGACACCCAGCAGCAACACGCAGACTGCCACAACAGCCAGTGCCAACAGAATGGTGTACAACATAGGTATTCTCGGTACGTTGGTTTTACAATCAAGGTGCAAACATAGACATAAAAAACGAACAGGCAAAAGGAAAAGTTTGCCTTTATCTTCCCTCTTGGCTATCTTTGCCATGACAAAAGTACATCAAAACATCAATATCATGACACATGAAGACCTGAAACCGGCCGGCATTTTCAGTTTTTTTGACGAAATATGCCGTGTTCCGCGACCATCGAAGAAAGAAGAGAAGATCATCGCATACCTGCAGGATTTCGGCAGGAAGCACAACATTGAGACGCACACCGACGAGGCGGGCAACGTCATCATGAGAAAGCCTGCCACGCCAGGCATGGAGGACAGAAAAGCCGTGGTGCTGCAGTCGCACATGGACATGGTGTGTGACTGTCTGAAGAGCGTGGAACACGACTTCATGAAAGACCCTATAGAGACATATATAGACGGCGAGTGGCTGCGAGCCAAAGGCACAACACTGGGAGCCGACAACGGCATAGGCGTGGCAACGGAGCTGGCCATACTGACCGACGACAGCATCGAACACGGCCCGATAGAGTGTCTCTTCACGCGCGACGAGGAGACCGGACTGACGGGTGCCTTCGCCATGAAAGAGGGATTCATGCACGGCGACATCCTGCTGAACCTCGACTCGGAAGACGAGGGACAGATATTCATCGGCTGTGCCGGAGGCATGGACACCGAGGGACGGATGACATACAGTGCCATCGACGTGCCCGACGGCTATTATGCCTGCCGCATTGAGGTGAAGGGCTTGCAGGGCGGACACTCCGGTGACGACATCGACAAGGGACGTGCCAACGCCAACAAGATTCTGAACCGCTTCCTCATGAAAGCCGCGTCACGCTACGACACATACCTCTGCGAGATTGACGGCGGCAGCCTGCGAAACGCCATTGCCCGTGAAGCCCACGCCGTGATAGCCTTGCCCGAAGGCGACAAGCACAGCCTGCGTGCCGACCTCAACATCTTCGCGAGCGAGGTCAAGGACGAGTATCACACCACCGAACCCGATATGCTGATTGCGATGGAATCAGTGCCCTGCCCTGCCAATGCCATCGACATGGATTCCACCAAACGACTGCTACAGACCGTCTGTGCCATGCCACACGGCGTGTACGCCATGAGCCAGGACGTGACCGGACTTGTGGAGACATCGACAAACCTGGCATCGGTGAAGATGACCAACGGACATTCCATCACAATCTGCACCAGCCAGCGCAGCTCCACCGCTTCGTCAAAAAAAGACATCGCCACCATGGTGCGGACCGTGTTCATGATGGGCGGATTTGTGGTGAGCTACAGCGACGGCTATCCAGGATGGAAGCCCAACACACACTCGGAGATACTGCAAGTGGCCGTCGAGTCATATCGCCGGCTGTTCGGCACGGAGCCTGAGGTGAAAGCCATCCATGCAGGACTGGAGTGCGGACTGTTTCTCTCGAAGTATCCGCACATGGACATGATTTCCTTCGGCCCCACGCTGCGTGGCGTGCACTCGCCGGACGAGCGCATGCACATCCCCAGCGTGGAGAAGTTCTGGAGGCATCTGCTCGACATTCTGAAGAACATCCCCGTAAAGAAGTAAGAAGGATGCACCGCTGCTGCCGCTGCATCGTGCTCCTCGCATTGCTTCTGCCGGCACTGTCCGTCTGTGCGCAGAGGGACACGTGCCGCTTGCGCGTGATGAGCTACAACGTAGAAAATCTGTTCGACACAAGACACGACACACTGCGCGACGACACCGAGTTCCTGCCCGAAGGCGTACGCCACTGGACACACACGAAGTATTTCAAGAAGCTGAACGATGTGGCGCGTGTCATCATCAGCGTGGGCGGTGACGGCGGTGTGCCCGAACTGGTGGGACTGTGCGAGGTGGAGAACGACTCCGTGCTGGTCGACCTGACACAACATTCGCTGTTGCGCCGCGCCGGCTACCGCTATGTCATGACAGACTCGCCCGACCGTCGGGGCATAGACGTGGCGTTGCTGTACCAGCGCGGCAGCTTCCGCCTGCTTGGCGTGGAGTGCCTGCGCGTCCCCACCCCAGCCGGAGGCCACAATGCCACGCGCGACATTCTGCACGCCGTGGGGCAGCTCCCCGACGACAGTACGCTCGACGTGTTTGTCTGCCACTTCCCCTCACGTTCCGGCGGACAGCGGGAGACGGAGCCGCGCCGCCTGCTGGCGGCACGCACGCTCAGACATGCCGTAGACAGCATCATCAGCCTACGGGAGAAGCCACAGGTGGTGATAATGGGCGACTTCAACGACTACCCGCACGACCGCTCACTGACCGAAGTGCTGCACGCACAGCTCTCGGAGCCCGACAGTCCGGAACCCGACGCGCTCTACAGCCTGCTCGGCATCAAAGCCCAGAGGATGAAGAGCGACTTCGGGAGCTATTGCTATCGTGGCACGTGGGGACTGCTCGACCATCTGATTGTGAACGGCAGTCTGCTCCGTGACGATGCGACGTGCCACGTCGTCAGCGGGTCTGCCGACGTGTTCCGCCACGACTCTCTGCTCGAGGACGACACACGCTATGGCGGCAAGAAGCCACGGCGCACGTTCAATGGGATGGAGTACAACGGCGGCACCAGCGACCACCTGCCCGTCTGCTTCGACCTGACCGTGACTTATTTTTAAGTGGACGGCCGACACCGCCGTTCGCATTTTGTCTACCTTTGCAGCACGAACATTCAACCCAATCATCGAAATGAACAGATTCTCTACCCTACTCCTACTGTCACTGCTGTTGGTGGCAGGTGCATGCAGCGACGGCGAAGTCTTCGAATCAAAGAAGCAGACCGAGACGGAAGACAGCGGCGGCAGTGGCACGACAACGACAACCATCAGCGAGGAGACGAAGCTCGCCGACCAGTTTGCCATCGACGCACTGAGTGTCTACTATCTGTGGATTGACGACGATGACATCAAGTCTGCCGTAGAGACGAAGCTGAACCCCGAGACCTGTACCGACCCCATCAGTGCCGTGAAGGAAGTACGCTCCGGCGAAGACCGCTGGACGGCAATGTACGACGACGTGTCCGCGCTGACAAACAGCCTCAACGGCACGGAGACCACCATGGGGCAATACATGCAAGTGGGGACGATAGGCAACAAGGACGGGACCTACTTCCTGCTGGTCTGCTACGTCTATCCAGGAAGTCCGGCGGAGAAGGCAGGAGTGAAGCGCGGTGACATATACATATCCTATAATGGGGCGGACATCACGGACAGCAATCTCGAGGAAGCCTACTACGGCACCACGACAGCCACCTACGGGCTGGCGCACATCGAGACGACGGACGACGGCGGCTACCGCATCAAGGACGACGGCACGAGCGTGAGCCTCACCCCCGTGGTGATGTATGAAGACCCCGTGCTGTGTGCCAAGACATTTGATGTCGAAGGCAAGAAGGTGGGCTATCTCGCCTATGCCGGCTTTGACATGGCATCGTGCAGCAAGCTCATCGAGACCTGCAAGGGGTTCAAGAGTGAAGGTGTCAGCGAGCTGGTGCTCGACCTGCGCTATAACGGCGGAGGCTACGTCTTCACCGAGGAGCTGCTTGCGTCCATGCTGGCACCGGAGGCAAACGTAGCCGCCGGCGATGTCTACGAGAAGGAGGTCTACAACGCACTGCTAACGAAGTACTGGGGCGACACGTCGACCTCATACTTCCGCACCGCCTTCAGCCGCACCGACAGCGACGATGCCACGACCGACTACTCCACGGCAGATGCCAACATCGGTCTACAGAAGATCTACGCCCTCGTATCGGACAACACGGCATCGGCATCCGAGTCCATCATCGTGGGTCTGATGCCATACATGGACATCGAGGTCATAGGCACGCAGACGCACGGCAAGTTCTGCACCGGTGTCATACTGGCTCCGGACGATGTCTACAAGTCCGCACCGGCTGCCATCGACGACTGGGGCATCTACGTCATGATAGGCTCCTACAGCGACAAGGACGGCAACAACCCCTGCCGTCCTGACGGACTGATGCCAGACACCTCCGTCAGCGACGCCCCCTTCGACGGCTTCCAGCTGGGCGACGAGAACGAGACCATGCTCAAGGCTGCACTCTCGGCAGCCGGCAAGAGCTACACTGCCACCCGTAGCCTGAGCCGCACGCCCTATCTGAAGACACGTGCCCTGCACGGCAAGACCTTCGGCATGCGCATCAGGACACACCTGCCACAGATGGCAATCACAAGAGAGTAAAAACACCGGCTGAAATTCATAGAATCTATGACTGAACGTCCATAGGATCTGTGACTGAACGTCCACAGAGTTGTGGCTGAACGTCCACAGAGTTGTGGTTGAACGTCCACAGGTCTATGGACGTTCAACCATAGACACACTGATTTTCAAGGAGATACACACGAATTTCAAACCACCGGCAGGTAAGCCGTCATTGTCCTTACGCCTGACGGAGGGACGAGAGTACCTGCCAGACGGCAGGATGGAGGAAATAGCGGACATCGCGACCCTCGGACAAGGCGCGGCGGATGGCTGTGGAGCTGATGTCGAGCAGCGGTGCATCGAGAAGCGTGGCACAAGGGGGCAACGATGCGGCATCGACAGGATGGCCAGGACGGGGGTAGAGAAACACGTGGTGCTCTGCCATGATGCGGTCTGCCTCAACCCAGTGGGGGAACGACGGCCAGTTGTCAGAACCCATGACAATAGAGAACCGGCAGTCGGGATGCAGCTCGCGGAGGCGGTCGAGCGTGTGGATGGTGTAGGAAGGACGGCTGAGCGAGAACTCGACATCGCAGACGCGGAAGCGGGGATAGCCCTCAGTGGCAAGACGCACAAGACGCAGGCGGAGGTCATCGTCCATCAGCCCTGCCCCGTCCTTGAACGGATTGCGCGGACTGACGACGAACCACAGCTCGTCAATGCCGGCATACTCGCACAGCCAGTTGGCAAGAGCCAGATGGCCTATGTGGACGGGGTTGAACGACCCGAAATAGAGTGCCACCTCCTTCATCTGCACAGCCATGAGCGTGGGGCTTGTGGTCAGACGTTCTTGGACTCTCTGCGCTTCGCCATCTTGCGCACGGTGTAGGCATTGTAGATGCCGAACAGTCCGACGGCAAACATGACGGTCGCCATGTCATAGATGTCGTAGACCATGAAGTAGACTCCCAGTGCCGCGGCACAGACAAACACGACTATGTCTGCCACGATGAGCACGCGCAGCATCTTTGTGGGGAGGTTGCTGCCGCTGTAATCCTTGTTCTTCATTCGCTTAAAAAAGTCTTTACGGCCTGCAGGGCTTCAGCCTCGGCCTTGGTTAAATCGTCGTTCACTATTATGCGGTCGAACCGTGGCGCGAAGCCGAGTTCGTACTGCGCCTTGGCGATGCGGCTCTCTATGACCTCGGGACTGTCGGTGCCGCGCTTTTCGAGGCGGCGGCGCAGCTCGTCAATGGATGGCGGCTGTATGAAGAGCGACAGGGCGCGGTCTGAATATATCTGCTTGATGTTGCAGCCGCCCACAACATCGACATCGAACACGACGTTCTGTCCGGCTGCCATCTGCCGCTCCACCTGCGAACGCAGCGTGCCGTAGAAACGCTCGGGATAGACCTCCTCATATTCCAGGAAGTCACCGGCAGCTATGCGCTGCCTGAACTCGTCGGCGGTGAGGAAGAAGTACTCGCGTCCGTTCTGCTCCGTGCCTCGCGGGGCGCGGCTGGTGGCGGAAATCGAAAACGAGAGGTTGAGACCCTGACCGAGCAGATAGTTGACTATCGTGGACTTGCCCGAGCCTGACGGTGCGGAGAAGATGATGAGTTTGCCTGTCATTGTTGCGTTCCTCCCCTCTGCCCTACATCACGTTGAGGACCTGTTCCTTTATCTGTTCCAGCTCGTCCTTCATCTGGACCACAATCTTCTGCATCTCGGCGTGGTTCGACTTGCTTCCGAGCGTGTTGATCTCGCGTCCCATCTCCTGGGCTATGAACCCGAGCTTCTTGCCCTGTCCTGGCGTGCCCTCAAGGGTGGAGATGAAGTATTTAAGGTGGTTCGCCAAACGCTGTTTCTCCTCGCTGATGTCGAGTTTCTCGATATAGAATATCAGCTCCTGTTCCAGACGGTTCTTGTCGTAGTCCACGCCGACCGTCTTCCCGATGTTGTCGGTGATGCGCTCGCGGATCTTCGTGACGCGCTCCTTCTCGTAAGGCTCCACCTGGTCAAGCAGTGCGGTTATGTTGGCTATCTTCTCGCGGAATTTCTTCTCCAATGCAGCACCCTCCTGCGTGCGGAAGTCAATGAGGTGCTGCAGAGCCTGCCCTATGCCGGAATAGGCAGCCTGCCACTCCTCGTCTGACAGCTCCGTCGCGTCGTCCTTGGGCGACATAACATCGGGCATACGCAAGAGCGTCGTGAACCAGTCGGCGGGAGCCGGTATTCCTTCGGCAGAGGCTATCTCGCTGATGCGGCGGTAGTAGGCAGCCAACAGTTCGCGGTTGATGGGCGCAACAGCGTCGGCAGCATCCTTCCTGTCAATCCACAGGCTGAAATCAACCTTGCCGCGCTCAAGACGTTGCGCTATCTCCGTGCGGATCTGCATCTCTTTCTCGCGGTATGAGGGAGCCACACGTGTGGACAAGTCCATCGCCTTGCTGTTGAGCGACTTTATTTCGATGTTTATCTTCTTATCGGGCATATCGACAATCGTCTTGCCGTAGCCCGTCATTGATAGAATCATAACAGTATTGTTTAAATTTACCGCAAAAGTACTCCAATATTTCTATTACTGAAAATAAAGATGTAATTTCGCCGGACAATTCGACACAGCGTAGCAAGAACAAGCAAATCAAGACCATGTCGTGTATTCTGAATATCGAGACCTCCACACAGGTATGCTCGGTGGCGATAAGCCAAGACGGACAGAACATTCACAGCCGTGAAGACCATAGCGGACAGGCACACAGCACAAAGCTGGGCGGCTTCGTCGAGGAAGCCCTGTCGTTTGCCGACAGCCACGCCATCCCCGTGGATGCCGTTGCGGTGAGCTGCGGTCCAGGGTCGTACACCGGTCTGCGCATAGGCGTGTCGATGGCGAAGGGCGTATGCTTCGGACGAGGGCTGAAGCTGCTTGGAATACCTACACCGAAGATTCTGTGCGTGCCGGTGCTGCTCTATCACGACGAGATTGCAGACGACGCGCTGTTCTGCCCGATGATCGACGCACGCCGCATGGAGGTGTACGCCACCGTCTACGACCGCGCACTGCACACGGTGCGCGAGACGAGTGCCGACATCATCGACGCGGACTCCTATGCCGACATACTGGAACATCATGAAGTGTATTTCTTCGGCAACGGGGCAGACAAGTGCAAGGACAAGCTGACGCATCCGAACGCCCACTTCATCGACGGCATTGAGCCGCTGGCAGCGATGATGGGACCGTTGGCAGAGCAGGCCTTGGCACGTGGCGACATCAAGGACACGGCCTACTTCGAGCCGTTCTACCTGAAGGAGTTCGTGGCGACAAAGCCACGGAAGCTGCTGTGAAAGACTATAAACGCACACATTACACATATTTTTTATTTATGCAATACAATACACAAGAGAAGAAAATGGCATTGCCGGAGTACGGCCGCAGCATTCAGAACATGGTGGACTATGCAGTCACCATACCCGACCGAAGCGAACGCCAGCGTTGCGCCAACACGATAATAAACATCATGGGCAACATGTTCCCCCACCTGCGAGATGTGCCGGACTTCAAGCACAAGCTGTGGGACCATCTGGCAATGATGTCGGACTTCAAGCTCGACATCGACTATCCGTATGACATCATACGTCCGGAGAGCCTGCACCAAAAGCCCGATCAGATACCATACGACAAGCAGCGCATGCACTTCCGCCACTACGGACGATCCATAGAGAGGCTGATAAAGATTGCAGCCGAACTGCCGGAAGACGAGAAGCGCGATGACCTGGTGGCACTGATATGCAACCACATGAAGAAGGACTACGTGGCATGGAACAAGGAGACCGTGGACGACCGCATGATAGACAACGACCTGCGGACGCTGTCTGACGGCAAGCTGGCCATGACAGCCGACGTGGCACGTCTGATGGCTGAACGCATGGAGAGGAACGGCAAGGTGAGACCGAACTTCCCGCCGCAGAACCGCAATAACAACAACAACCAGCGGAACAACAAGCGCAGACACAACAACAACTGACACGTCACCGGCAACAGAAGAAGAATAATAAGGAGAAGACGCATGGCATCGTTTGTGATTGAGGGCGGCCACCGGCTGCATGGCGACATCCATCCGCAGGGAGCGAAGAACGAAGTGCTGGAGGTCGTGTGCGCCGTACTGCTGACGGATGAGGAGGTGCGCTTGAACAACGTGCCGGACATCCTGGACGTGAACAACCTGATACAGATGATGCGCGACATGGGCGTGGAGGTCAGGAAACAGGGGACGGACTCCTACAGTTTCAGAGCCAAGAACCTGGACTTCGACTATATCGGGAGCGACGAGTTCATCAGGAACTGCGCCAAGCTGCGCGGCTCGATAATGCTCGTCGGCCCTATGTTGGGACGCTTCGGCAAGGCTGTGATTCCACGCCCAGGAGGTGACAAAATCGGCCGGCGGCGACTGGACACACACTTCCTCGGTATCCAGAAGCTGGGTGCAGACTTCTCGTACGACGAGAAACAAGGCACTTATGTCATCAGCACCAAGGGGCTGAAGGGCTGCGACATGCTGCTCGACGAGGCATCGGTGACGGGAACCGCCAACATAATAATGGCAGCCGTACTGGCCGAGGGGACAACAACAATATACAACGCGGCGTGCGAACCGTACATACAGCAACTGTGCCGTATGCTGGTCGGGATGGGAGCAAAGATACGGGGCATCGCGTCGAACCTGCTGACCATCGAGGGCGTACCGGCACTGCACGGGACGGAACACACCGTTCTGCCCGACATGATTGAGGTGGGCAGCTTCATCGGCATGGCGGCAATGACGCAAAGCGAACTGACAATCAAGAACGTGTCCTACGGCAACCTCGGAATCATACCTGACAGCTTCAGGAGACTTGGCATACAGATTGAGCAACAGGGCGACGACATCCGCGTGCCGGCACAAGAGAGCTATCAGATTGAGTCATTCCTCGACGGCTCGATAATGACCATCGCCGACGCGCCGTGGCCTGGACTGACTCCCGACCTGCTGAGCGTGATGCTGGTGGTGGCGACGCAGGCCAAGGGCAGCGTGCTGATACACCAGAAGATGTTTGAGAGCAGGCTGTTCTTCGTGGACAAGCTCATCGACATGGGGGCGCAGATAATCCTGTGCGACCCGCACCGCGCCGTGGTGATCGGTCACGACCGCCGCATGAGACTGCGTGGAGGCAACATGACATCGCCCGACATCCGTGCAGGAATAGCCCTGCTGATAGCTGCGCTAAGCGCCGACGGCATCAGCCGGATTCACAACATCGAGCAGATCGACCGCGGATACCAGAACATCGAAGGACGGCTGAACGCCATAGGGGCGCGGATTACCAGAATATAAAGGAATGATACGGGAAGACGAGGTCTACAGAATAGGCATACTGAACAAGCCGCACGGAATAAACGGCGAACTCCAGTTCTCGTTCGACGACGACATCTTCGACCGTGTGGATGCCGAATATATCGTCTGCAAGATTGACGGAATACTGGTACCGTTCTTCATCGAGGAATACAGGTTCCGCTCGGACACGACGGCAATAATCAAACTCGAAGACGTGGACACGGAGCAGAAAGCCAGGAGGCTGACAAACACCGAGGTGTACTTCCCCACAAGACATGCCGAAGACCTTGAGCCGTCAAGCCTGAGCCGGAACTTCTTCGAGGGCTTCAGGGTCGAAGAGACACGCCACGGTGCCATCGGCACCATTACCGGCATCGACAGCAGCACGATAAACACCCTGTTTGTGATTGACAATGGAGGGCGTGAGTTGCTGGTGCCCGCTCACGAGGAGTTCATCAGAGACATTGACACAGAACACAGAGTGATTACAATGAGCCTGCCCGAAGGACTTCTGAACCTGACAGACGGAGGCGGCAGCGATCAAGAAAAAGACGACGAATGATGGAGAAAAAGAAGATAGCCATACTGGGTTCCACAGGATCGATAGGGACACAAGCCCTGCAGGTGATAGCAGAGCACGCCGACCTGTATGAGGCTTACGTGCTGACAGCCAACAATCAGGCAGACAAACTGATAGAGCAGGCGCGTGCATTCAGGCCTGAAGCCGTGGTGATTGCCAACGACGAGCATTATAATAAGGTGAAGGACGCACTGTCCGACATGCCGGTAAAGGTGTATGCCGGAGCGGAAGCCATGGAGCAGGTGGTGACAGACGAAGCCGTGGACATCGTGCTGACCGCACTCGTGGGCTTCGCCGGACTGAGACCAACAATAAGTGCCATCAGAAGCGGAAAGGCCATTGCCTTGGCAAACAAAGAGACGATGGTCGTGGCAGGCGAGCTGATAAACGCACTTGCCGACGAGCACAGGGTTCCGATACTGCCGGTAGACTCGGAGCACTCGGCCATATTCCAAAGCATCATGGGCGAATGGCAGAACCCTATTGAGAAGATATTGCTGACAGCATCGGGCGGTCCGTTCCGCACATTCACGCGCGAACAGCTGGCAGGCGTGACGAAGGAGCAGGCACTGAAGCACCCGAACTGGAAGATGGGAGCCAAGATAACGATAGACTCGGCATCGATGATGAACAAGGGGTTTGAGGTGATGGAGGCGAGATGGCTGTTCAGAGTCGCCCCAAGTCAGATTGAGGTGCTGGTGCATCCGCAGTCGATAATACACTCTGCCGTACAGTTTGAGGATGGAGCGGTGATGGCGCAGATGGGTATGCCCGACATGCGCCTGCCGATACAGTTCGCTTTCTCCTACCCCATGAGGCTTAAATCGTCATTCCCGCGCATAGACTTCAGCAAATGCACACAGCTCACATTCGAGAAGCCCGACACAGGACGGTTCCGCAACCTGGCCTTGGCATACGCCGCCCTTGACAAGGGGGGAAATATGCCGTGCATCGTCAATGCAGCCAACGAGATTGTCAACGCCGGATTTCTGCACGACAGGATTTCGTTCCTCGGCATGAGCGATGTCATAGAACAGACCATGCAGGAGGCGACATTCATAGCAAATCCCACGCTGGACGACTACATGGACACCGATGCCGAGTCTCGGAGAATAGCAGCAGGCATAATGGATGCCGGACGGCACTGACCATTGGGACAATCGGAGAAAACAAGATATATTTGCAGACGGATAACACCGGATTTACGCACACAAACAGAGACATAAATGGACACAATTCTTATAAAAGCCGCACAACTGATGCTTAGCCTGTCGTTGCTGGTTATAGTTCATGAGGGCGGTCACTTCCTTTTCGCCAAACTGTTCAAGACCAGAGTGGAGAAGTTCTGCCTGTTCTTCAACCCATGGTTCACCCTCTTCCGCTTCAAACCCAAGAACAGCGAGACCGAATATGACATCGGTTGGCTGCCGCTGGGCGGATACGTGAAGATTTCCGGCATGATTGACGAATCAATGGACACGGAGCAGATGAAGAAGCCGCCACAGCCGTGGGAGTTCCGTTCGAAGCCCGCATGGCAGCGGCTGCTGATAATGATCGGTGGCGTGCTGTTCAACTTCCTGTTGGCTCTGCTTATCTACTCGATGATACTCTTCACCTGGGGCGATTCGTATATCCCCGTGCAGAAAGCACCATTGGGAATGGCATTCAACGAGACGGCACACAACGTCGGCTTCAAAGACGGCGACGTGTTGCTTTCCGCCGACGGCAAGCCCTTCGAGAGGATGGGGTCAGACCTGCTGATGGCTGTTGCGGATGCGGATGAGGTGACAGTGCTCCGCGACGGGAAGGAGACGGTGATAAGCATCCCCGACGACATGATGAGCCATCTGCTGCAAGACAGCGTGACGCTGGCAAGTTTCCGTATGCCGTTCGTCGCAGACAGCATAATGTCCGGCTCGCCGGCAGCAGCGGCAGGACTGCAACGCGGCGACAGCATCATCGCCATGGATGGCAAAGGCAATCTTGCGTTTGGAGATTTCATCGCAGAGCTTGACAGGCGGCGTGCCGAACATTCTGCCAACCGCGACGTGCTGCTGACATACGTTAGGAACGGCGTCACGGACACCCTTACGGTCACGGCAGACGAGGAATACAAGATTGGTGTCTATGCCAAGACGGCAGTGCTGCCAATCGCCAGGAAGAGCTATGGCTTCTTCGAGTCATTCCCTGCGGGCATCAGGCTTGGCGTGAACACGCTGACGGGCTACGTCAACCAGTTCAAATATGTGTTCTCCAAGGAGGGCGTGCAGCAGTTGGGTGGATTCGGAACGATAGCAAGTATATTCCCTGCGGCATGGGACTGGCACCAGTTCTGGTACATGACAGCATTCCTGTCCATAATACTGGCATTCATGAACATACTGCCTATCCCCGCACTTGACGGCGGGCATGTGCTGTTCCTGCTGTATGAGATTGTGGTACGCCGCAAGCCGAGCGACAAATTCATGGAATATGCACAGATGGCCGGAATGGGCATACTGCTGCTGCTGCTGGTATGGGCGAACCTGAACGACATACTGAGACTGCTATAGAGAAGACCGTCCGTGCTATATATAAATAAGGTGTATGGGTAAACTGAGAGACATAACCGCATCCGTTGTCTGCCGTCTGCTTGTTGTGGCAGCGGCACTGACAGTGTGCAGTTGTACCCATACCGCCCCCACCACCGGCGACACGAGGCGCGTACTCGACTCGCTGGACAATCTGTTAGAGCACAAGGAAGACTATGTGAGGCTGAAGGAGAAGCGCATCG
The DNA here is from genome assembly GCA_963618035.1 of bacterium. GTDB lineage: Bacteria > Bacteroidota > Bacteroidia > Bacteroidales > Bacteroidaceae > Bacteroides. Next base: position 7,555 of record CAVERK010000007.1, on the reverse strand, counting down.
CCGACATCAAGTCTGCACTTGACTATCCCAATCTCAGCGATCTGAACAAATACGTCACATACACGCAGCTGTATCAGGAGTACTGGAAGTTCGACCTCGACTCTGCCGTGCACTATGCCAAGCTCGGCATTTGGGCGGCAGAACGGATGAACGACGACTACAGGAAGATACAGTCGGAGTTCCAGCTGTCCATCAGCTACTCCATGCACGGAATGTATCGCCAGGCCGAGCAGATCCTGAACAAGTACAATCCCAGCAATGTGCCTGCCGACCTGCGGTCGGACTATTACAATGCGAACATCATGTTCTTCACGTACTACATGTACACGTCCGACCTGCCGGAAGACCTGCAGTTGCTGAACAGCTACCGCGACTCACTGAATGCCCTGCGCCTGCGCTCGTCGGTGGAATACCGCATAAATGCAGCGGCAATCCTCAACGGCAAGGAGAAGAAGGAAGCATATATCAAGATCCTCAATGAGGTGGACAGATACTCTCCCGTCTATGCCCGTGTCGCGAACTTCATTGCGACGAACGAGCTTGACAGCCCCAATCCCGACATTGATGAATGTAAGAGATACCTGATGCGCTCGGCCATGACCGATCTGTATAACGCCACCCGTGAGAACCACTCCATGTACATGCTGGCACAGATACTCTATAACGAGGGTGACTACGGCAGGGCATATCGCTACGCACAGTCGTCGTTCCACGATGCCATCACGGCAGGCATCCAGTTCCGCCTCACACAGGTGTCAAACTTCTACTCCATCGTCACCGATGTCTATCAGGACCGCGAGGCACAGTCGAAAGGATGGCTCGTCGTGACGCTCATCGCAGCCTGCGTATTGCTGGCGTGTCTTGTCGTGTCGGTCTACTTCATCTTCAAACAGCTGCGCAAGATCATGAAGATACGCCGGCGGTTGTCCGAAAGCAATGAGGAACTGCAACGGCTCAACGAGGCATTGAACAGCATGAACCTGAAGCTCCACGACAACAATTCGCAGCTCGAGGAGACAAACAGCATAAAGGAGCAGTACATCGGACAGTTCTTCAATATCTGTTCGGGATACATCGACAAGATTGGCGAGTACCAGAAAGACCTGCACAAGCTGGCAGTCAACAAGAGATATGACGAACTGGTGAAGAAACTGCGCTCGACAACACTGATAGACGAAGAGACCGAAGCACTGTACCATCACTTCGACACCATATTCCTGAATCTCTACCCCAACTTCGTGGAAGAGGTCAACGCCATGATGCGCAGTGACGAGAAGATAGTCCTGAAGCCGAATGTCCTGCTGAACAAGGAACTGCGCATACTGGCATTGTTGCGGCTCGGCATCACCGACAGCGACAAGATTGCGAGCTTCCTGCACTGTTCCATAAGCACTGTCTACAACTACCGCACGAAGATGCGCAACAAGACGACTGCCGATGACAAGTCCTTTGAGGAGCGCATAATGGCAATACAGAGCACCCCAAAGACCTCTTGAGTCTTTCATTCTGTTTACATTTTATTCCATGCTGAAATACGCAAGCAGCTATTTAACAGCGATTTAATCATTCAACGTATCTACATTTTCCTTTTTAAATCCAAGATGCATTGTCATCTTGAATACTTTTGTCAGCGAAAAACAAAGACAAACTTTTAAATCGCTATCATGGAAAACAAAAAAATCAAAGTTGGACTTATCGGGTTTGGCCGCATGGGCAGGTTCTACCTCAAGGAATTTTTGGCATGCGACGACTGGGAAGTGGCTTACATCTGTGACCCGAGCGAAGCGTCGCAGAAGCTCGCACACGAAAAGGCTCCCAGTGCCAAGGTCACCGCTAATGAAGATGATATATATAACGACCCCGATGTTCAGGCCGTAGCCCTGTGTGCTCTTGCCGATTCCAGGAAGGAGCAGATAGAGAAAGCCCTCAAATATGGCAAGCATGTGATCTCGGAGAAGCCCATAGCCGATCTGCCCGAGAAAGAGTGGGCTGTCGTCAAGGCTATGGAGTCATCCGACCGTCTCGGGACTGTCAACCTGTATCTGCGCAACTCATGGTATCACCACCAGATGAAGCAGTTCATCGATGAGGGGGAATTGGGCGAGCTGGCAATCATACGCATCTGCCACATGACCCCTGGACTGGCTCCTGGCGAGGGTCATGAATATGAAGGCCCGTCATTCCACGACTGCGGAATGCACTATGTCGACATGGCCAAGTGGTATGCCGGCTGCGACTACAAGACATTCCACGCACAGGGCATCCGCATGTGGGACTACAAGGACCCCTGGTGGTTGCAGGTGCACGGGACGTTTGCCAACGGCATTGTCTATGACATCACTCAGGGCTTCGTCTACGGACAGCTGTCGAAAGACCAGACACACAACTCCTACGTCGACCTTATCGGCACAAAGGGCATCGTCAGGATGACCCACGATTTCAAGACAGCCACCGTCGAACTGCGGGGAACCACCAAGACACTCACCATAAACAAGCCATACGGAGGCAAGAACATCGACGTGATGATACGCAAGTTCGCCAAGAGCATCAGGGAAGGCAAGTTAGACCCCACACTGGCCACAATGCGTGACTCGGCTGTGGCCTCCACCCATGCGTGGGAATTCCTGGAAGACTCCTGGAAGCACGACATGCCGTCAATCGGCGACGAGAAGACACTCGAAGAAATCCGCTACCGCCGTGCACACATGACCAACGGCTACGGGTTGCTCCATCAGGTCAACATATAATATAAAGAGGAGAGAGATTAATCAACATAAGTGTTTAAAGTACTAAAAAAACTACAATGAAAATGAACAAGAACATTTTAGGTGCCGCAAGCTGCCTTTTCGCAGCAGCAGCATTCACGGCATGTGGTGGAAACCAGCAGAAGAGCAATGCTGACGAGCAGAGCAGCGACGCTGCCCAGACAACGGTCGAATTGACTGTATCATCTGAGCCGCAGGGCGCAGAGACAACAACCCTCACATTGCCTGTCGACAGCGAGGGCTACATCACCATCTTCGACGGCAAGAGCCTCGACGGATGGCGCGGTTATGGCATGAACACCGTTCCTGCCCGCTGGACAATAGAAGACGGCTGTTTGAAGTTCAACGGCACAGGCACAGGCGAAGGCCAGCAGAGCGGTGGTGGCGACATCATCTTCGCACACAAGTTCAAGAACTTCGAGCTGTCGTTCGAGTACAAAGTCTCGAAGGGCGGCAACTCCGGTGTCCTCTACATGGCACAGGAAGTCCCCTCGAAAGACAAGGAGGGTGCATGGGAGCCTATCTACATCTCTGCTCCTGAGTATCAGGTGCTCGACAACGAGAACCATCCCGACGCCAAGCTCGGCAAGGACGGCAACCGTCAGGCAGCATCACTGTACGACATGATTCCCGCAAAGCCGCAGAACGCAAAGCCTGCCGGCGAGTGGAACACAGGTAAGATTATGGTGTACAAAGGCACAGTCGTTCACAGCCAGAACGGCGAGAACGTAGTGGAATACCACTTGTGGACTCCGCAGTGGACAGAAATGCTTCAGGCAAGCAAGTTCAGCGAGGAGAAGTGGCCGCTTGCATTCCAGTTGCTGAACAATCTCGGCGGCGACAACCACGAGGGTCTCATCGGTCTGCAGGATCATGGCGACGACGTTTGGTATCGCAACATCAAGGTTAAGGTGTTGGACTGATGAGCCACTGCCTTAGGGATTAAGAAAACCACGAGAGCCGCAATCCCGCAACGGGATTGCGGCTCTCTTTATTATCACAGAAAGACATGATTGAATACGTCAGAGGAGAACTGACAGAGGTTGAGCCTGCTTATGCCGTCGTCGAGTGCAACGGCGTTGGCTACGGGCTGAACATCTCGCTCAACACGTTCTCCGCCATACAAGGCAAGGGCAGCTGCAAGCTATATGTCTATGAGTCCATCCGCGAAGATGCCTATGTGCTCTACGGATTTGTCTCCAAAGAAGAGAGAGAACTGTTCCTGCTGCTCATAAGCGTTTCGGGCATCGGAGGCAATACGGCACGCATGATGCTGTCGGCACTGTCGGCAAAGGAACTGGCGAACGCCATCAGCGCAGAAGATGCCAATGCGCTCAAGAACGTCAAAGGCATAGGACTGAAGACGGCGCAGCGCATAATCGTGGAACTTAAGGACAAGATAAAGAACATCGGTCTGTTGCCCGACGGTAATGTTGCCGCCACACGGTCTTCGGCAGCCGTCAACAGCAAGGTCGCCGAGGAGGCAGTTGCCGCACTCACGATGCTTGGCTTCGCACCGACCCCATCGCAGAAAGCCGTCAACTCAATCCTCAAGTCAGACCCTGAAGCCTCCGTAGAGACTGTCGTGAAGACAGCCCTCAAAATGCTTTAAGAAGTCCCGTACTATCAAAGCATTATGCGATAGCGGACAACCGCCAATCTATTCATCCACGACGGCACGCACCGGTGCTCCGTCGAAACGCCATGTTCTGCCATCACTCTCTTATCCCACATTGCAGCCTGCAGGCTGCAATGTGGGATAAATGAAAAAGCCGTGTGTTGAGCGTAGGCGTCATTTTTTCTCCTTTTTCTTTTATTTGTAAATAATTGTATCTTTGCAGTGTCCGTACCCGTGTCACACACTTATTAAGCTGAGACTGGGAGGGACATACATTTGACAAAAGGCGTAACTGACGCTTTGGTTCTGACTTCATAAGAATCTCGCAAATTCAAACAGATTGTCAAGAACAAAGCAATGGAGACGCCTCATGGGGTGTATTGTATGCATCTATCTCTGATTTCGAGTGACTTTGTCATCAGAAGTCGGGAAGATGATTTACATAAATACACGCACGTGGGGCTTTCGGCATTGCTCGTTTCGACAATCTGGGCAATGCGAGAGCCTTTATGGAGTGGAACGAGTGAAAGGCTGGCTCCACGTTTTTTTTCATATGTATACAAATCAACACCATTAACCACCAATTAGGAGCCATTGGTACTAATAGAACGGAAGTATCAATGAAAAAGTTCTGCTTACTAATTGCTTTGTTGCTGTCTGTGCAAATTGCATCAGCACAACGCAAAACCGTCATCGTTGAAACGCCACAGAACCATATTCAAGACGATGGCATGGTTCTAAAACGGAAAGTTGCAATTGGGCGTTTTTCCAATGAAACCCAATACGCAAAAGGCATTTTCTATGACAAGGAGAATGACCCTATGGGGAAACAAGCCTTAGACATTTTGTCTGCAAAGCTCGCTTCGTCAGGAAAATTCATTTTACTGGAACGTAGCGATTTAGCTACCCTGTTAGAAGAGTGCCAGAAAAGCGAAGGAGGTTCTTCAACTATTGGAGCTGACTATATGATCATCGGCTCTATTACAGAGTTTGGTCGGAAAAACACAGGCAAGAATGGCGTATTCTCTTCTCAAAAAACGCAAATAGTGGAGGCTGCGGTTTCCATTAGACTTGTAGACGTTTCATCAGGACTCATTATTTACTCCGATGAGGCAAAAGGTTCTGCAGAACTAACCACAAAAACAACCATGGGTGTAGGAGGTGCTGCAAGTTATGATGCAACATTAAGCGATAAGGCAATCTCTGAAGCGATTGGGCAATTGGTCGAGAACATTATTAACAAGTGCACCAATAGTCCATGGAAGACTTACATCATTTCTTGTGACGCGGATGGCACTCTGATTGCAGGCGGGCAAAGCCAAGGCATAAAAGAGGGTATGACTTTTGCCGTAAAAACTAAAGGCAAAAAAGTGAAAAACCCACAAACGGGGATTATGATAACCCTGCCAGGGAAACAGGTTGGCACAGCGACTGTGACTTCTACAGGAGGTGATACGCCTGAAACAGAGTATTCGTTCGTCGACCTTTCCACATCAGAGGAAATTAATGATTCAAATACCAATGAC
>CAVERK010000007.1:0-1636 GCA_963618035.1 bacterium | reverse complement strand
TCGAACAAGTAAAATGAAAAAGTTAATTCTACTATTCGTCATTCCCATTTTAATGGCAGGATGTCGTGCACACCTTCCCGTCGCTCAAGAAAGCGGTAAAGAAGATATTGCATTTCTTTTGTTTGTAAGTCCAAATCAGTATGCAGGAAAGGACGTGCAAGTGAAAATAGACGACAATACTCCATTTACAGCCAAAGTGGTAAAAGAGAAAAAAGCTAATCGCCGAGGTTCACAATATGGTATAACCACAGGCGCAAGAACTATTACGGTGTCTTGCAATGGCAAGGATATATACCATAAAAAGATTTTCGTATCAACACAAGAAGTTAAACAAATCATATTACCATAATGAAAAAGTTGATTCTATTTGGAGCCATTATTGGGCTTTTTGCCTCATGTAGCTCAACCAAGACCTTGTACTCATGGTATGACTATGAGGATGCCACTTATCAGTATAGCAAGAAGCGAACTGATGAGTTAAAGACAAAAATGATGGAGCAATACCTCAAGTTAATCCAAAAACAGAAAGGCACTCGTAAGGTCGTACCTCCAGGCCTTTATGCTGAATATGGCTACGCCCTCTATATGGGCGGTAAGGAGGAAGAAGGTTTGAACTACCTCAAGCAGGAAATCGAACTTTATCCAGAGTCAGAAACTTATATCTCACGAATAATAAAACAACTTGAGAAATGAAAAAGATTTTATTGCTTTTGCTTACGGCTATTGCTATTTCATCATGTTCATCCGTAAAAACTATGGGTGACAAATATTCCGCCATGTACGAGGAAAAACCTGTAACTATTGCCATCATGCCTCCGATCAATCAAACAACACATGCAGAGGCTAAAGACTATTTCTATACAACTATGTATCTTCCCCTTTGTGAAAAAGGGTACTATGTGTATTCTCCGTATTTAACGATGGAGATGTTCCAACAGGAAAGCGCATACGATGCAGAAAATTTCTTGGAGGCTGACTTGTCTACGTTTCATAATGTGCTCGGAGCTGATGCGGTAATGTTTACAATTATCAAAGATTGGAGACGTAACAACATAGGCGGGAAATTGACCGTCGATGTTGAATACATTCTTCGTTCCACAAAGACAGGACAGACTCTTTATACTCGTGAAGGCAATATAAAGGTGGACACTAGTGTTAATGGCGGAAGCGGTGGTCTCGGTGCATTGGCCGGACTAGTGGCTACTGCTATTAAAACCGCCACAACTGACAAAGTTATTGCTGGTAGAAAATGCACTGCCTTTGTTTTGTCAGACCTTCCTGCTGGCAAATACTCTGAACTCCACGGAAAAGACTCAAAGAATCCCGCTGGGAAAGATTATATCAAAGCAACCGTAAAATAGAATAATTGATTTAGCCATCAATATCCCTTACAATATAGCCTTGCAGGACTTTTATTGTAAGGGATATTTGCATATATTGCTGTCCGCTAAAATTCAATAACTGTTCACTAAGCATTCACTAACCATTCACTGCCCCTATCCAGACGCTCTCTGGAGCTACCTCCCGTTCACTAACCGTTCACTTTTCCACACTTCCGTTTACTAATTCCGCGTTTGGGCTGCCAGGCACCCTAACGATGCCCATTCATAGGGTCTAAGGATGGGCATTCATAGCA
>CAVERK010000006.1:0-28716 GCA_963618035.1 bacterium | reverse complement strand
GCTCGGTCCAGAAGACCTGGCTGTCGCCCTTCTCGTAGCCGCGTCCCTGCCACCGTGCGGCAAACTGCCGTGCCGCCTCCGTCTGATGTCGTTCCGTAGTCATTTTTATGTGCCTCCTTGTTGTTGTTCCTGCGGCAAAGGTAGCCAAAAGGGGCGGCATTAAGAAAAAATATGGAGATGGCCATACAGTGCACGGGCCTTTCCTCTTTTTAAGGAAAGAATGTCGGAATGTTTCCTCTAAAAAAGGAAAGGTTCGTATATTTTGTCCGACTTGGTGTCACGATGGCAGACATTATGTCAGTTGTCGGGCGGCGGCAGTGCGGCTTCCGCTTCTTGGCATGGTTTTCGCAGAGCGGGTGGTGCACGGTGTCGCGCCCTGTGGGGCAGGCATCTTGCAGACAACGATACGAAACGAGAAAATCAAAAACTGTAAAAATTAAAAACTATGAATGTAAAACCATTAGCAGACAGAGTCCTGGTTCTTCCGGACGCTGCAGAAGAGAAGACAGTCGGTGGCATCATCATCCCTGACACCGCGAAAGAGAAACCCGTGAGAGGCGAGATCGTTGCCGCCGGCAACGGCACAAAGGACGACCCGATGACCGTCAAGGTCGGCGACAAGGTCCTCTATGGCAAGTATGCAGGCACGGAGCTTGAGGTCGAGGGCAAGAAATACCTCATCATGCGCCAGAGCGACATCTACGCCGTAGTCGAGTGAAAAAAACACGGTGAGACAACAGAACACAAGAAAGAACACACAAAAAACTGAGTAAATATCATGGCAAAAGAAATCAAATTCGATATTGAGGCCCGCAATCAGCTGAAGGCCGGAATCGATACGCTGGCCAACGCCGTCAAGGTGACACTTGGCCCCAAGGGACGTAACGTGATTGTAGAGAAGAAGTTCGGCGCACCGCACATCACCAAGGACGGTGTGACAGTGGCTAAGGAGATTGAGCTGGCAGACGCTTATCAGAACACAGGCGCACAGCTCGTGAAGGAAGTGGCTTCGAAGACGGGCGACGCTGCCGGCGACGGCACGACGACCGCTACCGTCCTGGCACAGGCAATCGTGTCGGAGGGTCTGAAGAACGTTACGGCAGGCGCAAGCCCCATCGACATCAAGCGCGGTATCGACAAGGCCGTTGCCAAGGTCGTTGAGTCCATCCAGAACCAGGCGGAGAAGGTAGGCAGCAACTACGACAAGATTGAGCAGGTCGCTTCCGTATCGGCAAACAACGACCCCGAGATTGGCAAGCTGGTGGCAGACGCAATGCGCAAGGTCTCCAAGGACGGTGTCATCACCATCGAGGAGGCAAAGGGCACGGACACGACAATCGGTGTTGTGGAAGGTATGCAGTTCGACCGTGGCTATCTGTCTCCCTACTTCGTGACCGACGCGGAGAAGATGGAGTGCGTGATGGAGAAGCCTCTCATCCTGATCTACGACAAGAAGATTTCCAACCTGAAGGACTTCCTGCCTATCCTGGAACCGGCTGTGCAGACCGGCCGTCCTCTGCTGGTCATTGCCGAGGATGTAGACAGCGAGGCACTCGCAACGCTGGTCGTTAACCGCCTGCGCTCACAGCTCAAGATCTGCGCCGTCAAGGCTCCTGGCTTCGGCGAGCGTCGCAAAGACCTGCTTGAGGACATTGCCATCCTGACCGGCGGCGTTGTCATCAGCGAGGACAAGGGCCTGAAGCTCGACCAGACCACAGTGGAGATGCTGGGTTCGGCAGAGAAGGTCGTTGTCAACAAGGACAACACAACCATCGTCAACGGCGACGGCGACACGAAGAACATCCACGACCGCATCGAGCAGATCAAGATGCAGATGGAGAACACGAAGTCGCAGTATGACCTCGAGAAGCTGCAGGAGCGTCTTGCCAAGCTGGCAGGCGGCGTAGCCGTGCTGTACGTTGGTGCCGCTTCTGAGGTTGAGATGAAGGAGAAGAAAGACCGCGTGGACGACGCACTGCGTGCCACACGTGCTGCCATAGAAGAGGGTATCGTCCCTGGCGGCGGCGTGGCATACATCCGTGCACAGGCTGCTCTCGAAGGAATGAAGGGCGAGAACGACGACGAGACCACCGGTATCGAAATCGTGAAGCGTGCCATCGAGGAGCCTCTGCGCCAGATTGTGGCAAACGCAGGCAAGGAAGGTGCTGTGGTTGTCCAGAAGGTACGCGAGGGCAAGGGTGACTTCGGCTACAACGCCCGCAAGGACATATATGAGAACCTGCATGCAGCAGGTGTCGTAGACCCTGCCAAGGTTACACGCGTGGCTCTCGAGAACGCAGCTTCCATCGCAGGAATGTTCCTGACGACAGAATGTGTCATCGTGGAGAAGAAGGAAGACGCTCCCATGCCGGCAGGCAACCCTGGAATGGGCGGCGGCATGATGTGATAAGCGCAAGCCGGACACACATACCGACAACATAACACAATAAAGGAAATCGCGGTGTTCCCCAACGGAGAGGAACACCGCGATTTTGTTTGTTGTCGGGTCAGCAGAGGGAGAGGCGCACTCAGAAACTTTGCAGCCACGACCGCAGCTCAATCAGCATCTCGGCATGATACTTGAACCCCTCCTGAGATCCGAAGCCGTGTCCGCCCGAGGGATGGATGTGCATCGTGGCAGGCACGCCGTGTGCTTTCAGAGCCTCATAGTAGCGGGTGGAGTTGAGCGGGTTCACCACGTCGTCGTCATCGGCAAGCATCAGGAAAGCACGCGGAGTCTTGTCGGTGACCTGCAGCTCGTTGCTGTACTTCTCCTGCATTCCGGCAGACGGTGTCTTGCCAATCAGGTTGTCGTGCGACCCCATGTGCGTGATTTCGGGGTCCATGGATATTACGGGATACCAGAGAATCTGGAATGCCGGACGCACGTCGTCGGCAGCATGCGTCGCCACGGTTGATGCCAGATGTCCTCCGGCAGAGGAACCCATGATGCCGATGTCGTCGGGGTTGATGTTCCACTCCTTGGCGTGCTGCTTCACCGTGCGTATTGCCTCGTAGGCATCAGACTGCGGCACGTCGTCGTGGCCGTGCGGCATGCGGTACTTCAGCACGATTGCCGCAACGCCCTGGTTGTTGAAGAACCCTCTCCAGTTATGTCCCTCATTGTCCATCGCCAGCATGAAGTATGCACCGCCAGGGCAGATCACGACCGCACGTGTCGGCTTGTCCGACTTCGGCAGATAGACCGTTATGGACGGCTTGTAGTTGTTCTTGCTGTCGTCATAGCCTTGCTGCTCGATGCCGTTGGTGTTTGGCAGTCCGTCGGGCCACAGGTCGAGGGTGATGGTCTTCTGCTGTGCGCTCAGTCCCAGTGCGCACGCCAATGCCAGCAATGCTGTAGAAAGGAAACGTCTTTTCATGATATTATCAGATTTAACAGGTTAAAATAATGTGTGTTTCTCAACAAAAAGGGAGGAGATGACAGTCGGCCTGTAAGCCGGGTCCTGTCCCTTGGCACAGAGACCAAGGTGTCTGTCATTTATCTGAGCCGTACGTCGCCGCACGGCTTTATCGGTCTACCCTCCGGCATCGGGCGAGCAGCCCTCATGCGCCGGTCTACATGACCTTTCAACTTCCAAGAAGCACAGCCCTGATGTCACCACCAGACTGGTGAGCTCTTGCCTCACCTTCTCACCCTTACCGTGCCCGCAGGGGCATGGCGGTTGTTTTCTTCTGCTTTACTCCACCCTCACGGACGGCTTCCCATTAAGAAGTGGAATGCTCTGTGTTGCCCGGACTTTCCTCCTGCATCCTGTTGTGGCTGCACGCGACAGACCGTCCGGCTGTCATCTCCTCTGACTGGCACAAAGGTAGTGCAAAAATGCGGAACAGAGCACGACGATGCTTTATTTGCACGGTTACGCATTTTTGCACTACCTTTACACCATTATGGGACGCATGGTCCGCAATGTGATTATGACGGCAGTGATGATGCTGCCGGCAGCCGTGGCGGAAATGACAATCCGTATTTCGGCAATGCCGATTAAGGCGGTATAGAGACCGCAAATGTGTCAGCACGGATGCTTGAATAGTGTAAAAATGTCAGTCGAGGCAGTTAACCGCTGTTAAGCCCCTGATAGCCTTTGTTAAAAGACAGAAAAAAGAACGGCGGAATGGAACAAGCGAACGGGATTTGCCGTTACTTCGTTGTCGGGAAGCGTTAAACGGATGTTTAATATTAACGTTTCCCGAAAAGAAAATATTAACAGTAAAAGAACGAAATACACTAAGCTTATGAAAAAGGTGAAAACGATTTTGGGAGTGGCTGCAATAGCATTGCTAAGCTCCGGTGTTGCTGCTTATACGACTTACAAGATGGCACCCAAGCAGAAGACTGCCTCGTTCTCCGACTTGTTCGAGCAGAACGGGAACATCCGCCTTGCCGCATACGGCACGGACGCACAGCCCGTGGACCTGACCCAGGCTGCCGAGGTGGCGGTGCATGCGGTGGTGCACATACGTTCCACGCAGCTGGGCAAGACCCAGACCGTGCAGGATATGCCTGACTTCTTCGACTTCTTCTTCGGCGACGGCAGGGGACAGCAGCGTCAGGTACAGACACAGCCGCGCGTGGGCTACGGCTCGGGCGTAATCATCTCGAGAGACGGCTACATCGTGACCAACAACCATGTGGTCGAGAATGCCGACGAGATCACGGTGAAGCTGAACGACGAGCGCGAGTTCAAGGGACGTGTCATAGGCACGGACGCGGATACGGACCTGGCTCTTGTCAAGATTGAGGGCGACGACTTCCCGACACTGCCTGTCGGCAACTCGGACGAGCTGAAGGTCGGCGAGTGGGTGCTGGCTGTCGGCAATCCGTTCAACCTCAACTCGACCGTCACTGCGGGCATCGTCAGCGCGAAAGCACGTCAGATAGGGACATCGGCAGCCAACGGACAGGCTGCCAACATCCAGTCGTTCATACAGACCGATGCTGCCATCAACTCGGGCAACAGCGGCGGTGCCCTGGTCAATGCCCGTGGCGAACTGATAGGCATCAATGCCATGCTCTATTCCCCCACAGGAGCATATTCCGGCTATGGCTTCGCCATTCCGACAAGCATAATGACAAAGGTGGTATCGGACCTCAAGCAGTATGGCACCGTGCAGCGTGCGTTGCTCGGCATCCGTGGCAACACGTTAGGCACAGACCTCACGATGTCTGAGGAGCAGACCGCCGAGATGCGCAAGAAGATTGATGAACTTGGTGCCACCGACGGTGTCTATGTGGCAGAGGTGGTTGACGGTGGTTCGGCAGCCGGAGTGCTGAAGGAGAACGATGTCATCACGGGCATCGACGGAAAGAAGATCCACAAGTTCTCCGACTTGCAGGAAGCTCTGGCACAGCACCGCCCTGGCGACAAGATCAAGGTGACCATCGTGCGCAGCAAGTCCGAGAAGACTGTCGACATAACCCTGAAGAACTCACAGGGCAACACCAAGGTGGTGAAGAATGCCGGCATAGACATACTGGGAGGTGCATTCAAGCCCGTATCGGACAAGACCAAGGAGCAGCTCGGACTGAGCTACGGACTGGAGGTCACGGGTGTGTCGAGCGGCAAGTTGCAGGATGCAGGAATCCGCCGTGGCTTCATAATACTGAAGGTCAACGGCGAGAACATGCGCACCACCGACGACCTGGAGCAGGCTCTGCGCACAGCGACGCAGTCGCCCGAACAGGTGCTCTTCATCACCGGAATGTTCCCGAGCGGCAGGAGAGCCAACTATGCCGTCAGCCTTGCTGACGAATGACGCACCCTGACGGCGTTCAGGACAGACGCTACAGGAATATACACATCCGGCAGGAGTGGGGCAGATGCTCCCAGGCTCCTGCCGGATGCTTTCTGCCCTTGCATTGCCTTCGGAATTGGAGGGGAATTTTCCTTCTCCTGTGTTTGGGTTCAAGAATTTTTTCCGTTATTTGCCATTGTATGTCAGTGAGGTAGGTTGAGTGTTTCTTTTTTTATCATTTATCGCCCGTCGTAGCAATATTTTCAGATAAAATTAAAAACAGCTTCTAAGACAAAAGAAAATAATTAATGGGTATGAACGAAGAGAACAAAATTATACTCTATCAAGACGATAACGAAATAACTCGTGTATCGGTACGCTTTGCCGATGAAGATCTGTGGCTGACACAAAATCAGTTGGCTGAAATATATTGTACTACACAGGAGAATATCTCCATACATATTAAGAATATATATGCAGACAAAGAGTTAGATGAGAATCGAACCTATAAGAAATTCTTATCAGTCCGACAGGAAGGTAATCGTCAGGTAAAACGTAACATTGACCACTATAATCTTGACATGATTATTGCCTTGGGTTATCGTGTCCAGTCACAAGTAGCTACACGATTTCGCAGATGGGCTACCCAACGGCTTCACGAATATATCCAAAAGGGGTTTGCTCTGGATGACGAGCGATTGAAGCAAGGGGGGAACCGTTATTTCCGAGAACTCTTGCAGCGTATTAGGGATATTCGCAGCAGTGAGCGCAACTTTTATCAACAGGTTACGGATATTTATGCTACGGCAACGGACTATGACCCACGCGACAGTATGACAAAGATGTTCTTCGCTACTGTACAAAACAAGTTGCATTATGCTGTCCACGAAAATACGGCTGCCGAAATTGTGTATAATCGTGTGGATAATGAAAAACCTTTTGTGGGAATGACAAACTTCAAAGGCGACTATGTGACGAAAGATGATGTGAAAATCGCAAAGAACTATTTGTCTGAAATTGAACTTCAACGCTTGAATCTGCTTGTTTCTGGGTTTTTGGATTTTGCGGAGTTTCAGGCATTGGAAATGAATCCCATGACGATGAAAGACTGGATAGAGGCTTTGGATAATCAGATTATTGCTCATAAACGGAAAGTGCTGATTGGTAAGGGAAACATTTCGCACAAACAAGCGATTGAAAAAGCGGAAAAAGAGTTTGCAATCTATCGTAAACGTGAAATGGATTTATTGGAAAGTGATTTTGATAAGGAAATCAAGAAGTTTAGAGACACAAAATGAAGTGTGTCGTATTTGGATGAAAGCCGTTTTGCTTGAATAAAAAAAGAGAAAAGAGGCGAGGTACGGAAATAAATCGATACCTTTGCCCCCAAATTCGGATTTATAGGATGAGACAACTAAAGATTACCAAAAGCATCACCAATCGCGAGAGCGCGTCACTCGACAAATATCTGCAGGAGATAGGCCGCGAAGGTCTGATATCTGTGGAAGAAGAGGTGGAACTGGCCCAACGCATCAGAAAGGGAGACCGCGCAGCTCTTGAGAAACTGACCCGTGCAAACCTTCGTTTCGTGGTCTCTGTCGCAAAGCAGTATCAGAATCAGGGATTGAGCTTGCCCGACCTCATCAACGAGGGCAACTTGGGTTTGATAAAGGCAGCTGAGAAGTTTGACGAGACACGTGGATTCAAGTTCATCAGCTATGCCGTGTGGTGGATTCGTCAGTCCATCCTACAGGCTCTGGCAGAACAGTCGAGGATTGTGCGTCTGCCGCTGAACCAGGTCGGTTCGCTGAACAAGATCAGCAAAGCCCTGTCGCGCTTCGAGCAGAAGAACGAACGCCGCCCGTCAGCCGAAGAGCTGGCAGAAGAGCTGGACGTGCCGGTAGACAAGGTGTCGGACACGCTGAAGGTGTCGGGCCGTCACATCTCCGTCGATGCTCCGTTCGTGGAGGGCGAGGACAACAGTCTGCTCGACGTGCTGCCAAACGAGGACTCTCCGATGGCAGACAGGGAGCTGGTGAACGAGTCGCTCTCGAAAGAGATAGACCGTGCACTGTCCACACTGACCGAACGTGAGAAGGAAATCATACAGATGTTCTTCGGCATCGGGCAGCAGGAGATGACACTTGAGGAGATTGGCGACAAGTTCGGGCTGACGCGTGAGCGTGTCCGCCAAATCAAGGAGAAGGCCATACGCCGTCTCCGCCAGAGCAACAGAAGCAAACTGCTGAAATCATATTTAGGCTAAGAGAAAGCGATGAAATCCCTGAGACTACTTTGTGCCGTACTGCTGGTGTCTGTCGCCCTCGGCGCGTCGGCGAGAAAGAAAAAGACGGACAAGTCCGGCGAGTTCACGCCGGTGTACGTATTCGGCATCGGCTTGTCGTTCAACGACTCCATCGTCTACTACACCGACATACAGCTGCTCGACAGTGCCAAGGTGGGGAAGTACGATATGCTGGAGATGCGTTCCGACTATTCCAACCAGTTCAGGGCGCACATAGAGAGCCGGATGCACAAGGCAGACTACAGCACAATGACGGTCTACGAACTCAAACGCAATAAGGCCGAGAAGGACTACCGCAAGTTCCTGAAGAAGTACGAGAAGAACAGTGCCAACATGGTGCTGGTCAAGAAAGAGGACTTCACATACAGCAAACCGGAGAACCAGCAGTAAGGGATGAAGCCGCTTAGGGTGATACTCTCGATGTTGGCCGCCCTGCTGATCATGGCATCGTGCCACGAAAAGGACGACCCCGTGCCGGATACAAGACCGTCGCGCACGGTGTTGGTGTATATGGTTGCGGACAACAGCCTGAACAGTCAGGCCAATGGCGACATCGACGAGATGATGCAGGGCATACTGAATGTCGACGAGACGCAGATGAAGAGCAACCTGCTGCTGTATGTCGACGACTACAACACGCCCAAGCTCTACCACATATCAAGCGCGAACGGTGTGGCACAGAAGACGCTCGTGCACAGTTTCAGCGAGGAACTGACATCGACAGACACTGATGTGTTCACAGATGTGCTCGGCATGGTGACATCACGGTATGCAGCAGACAGCTACGGCCTTGTCTACTGGTCGCATGGCGACGGATGGATGCCCTCAACGCTGATGAAGATGCGCTCTACTAATCTGCGCTGGATAGGGCAGGATGTCAATAACGGCGGCGGAACGTATCACTATGGCGATATTGACGACACTGCCGCAGCCGTGAAGTCGGTCGTCGGCAGGGTGGATTTCGTGCTGTTCGACGCTTGCTACATGCTGACTACGGAAGTGGCCTATGCTTTCAAGGACTGCACCGGCTACATCATAGGCTCACCGACGGAAATCCCAGGTCCTGGTGCTCCCTATGACAAGATCCTGCCGTATATATTCTCGCCACGGAGCACCTATGTCACCGATATTGCGCGTGCGTATTTCGATTACTACAACGACAAGTATGCCGACGGCAAAGGCCTGGCAAACGACAACTGGACGGGCGGTGTGTCTATCGGTGTCATGAACACATCGGCAGTCACGGCATTGGCAGATGCCACAGCCGCAGCCTTGGCTTCTGCCGGCGATGCCGACCCTGCCGCATTGAGGCAGACGGTCTTGGACTACGACAAGCGCGTATCGACGCGCAGCCACATAGGTTACTATGACTTCTACGGAATGATGGCGACGCTGCTGCCAGCTGCGGAATTGTCTGCGTGGCAGTCTGCCTACGGTGAAGCCCTGACGTATTGGCAGACGACAGCACGCAACTACTCGGCTTTCGCCGGAATGTTCTCGATGGAGAACGCAAAGGGCGCAGCCCAGTATATCCCCGTCTCTGCAAGCCTTGCCGACAGCAAGGACACGGCCTATCACTCCACAGGATGGTATCAGGCTGCAGGACTGTCGCAGCTCGGGTGGTGATTGCGGCGGCTCTACTCGTGGTGGTAGGGACTGCCGGCGAGTATGCTCAAGGCACGGTATAGCTGTTCGACGAAGATGAGCCGCACCATCTGGTGTGAGAAGGTCATCTTCGACAGCGACATCTTCCCGTCTGCCCGCTTGTAGACTGCTTCTGAAAATCCGTATGGTCCGCCGATGACAAACACCAGACGCTTGCCGATGGTGTTCATCTTGCCGCGCATCCAGTCGGCAAACTCCACCGAGCGCATCTCCCTGCCGTGCTCGTCGAGAAGCACCACGAAGTCGTTCGCGCTGAGGCTCTTCATTATCAGCTCGCCCTCCTTCTCTTTCTGCTGCTGCTCCGTCAGGTTCTTCGTGTTCTTCAGCTCGGGAATGACCTCCACGTCAAAGCCCGTGTAGCGCTTGATGCGCTGTATGTATTCGTCTATAGCCCTGATAAAGTATTGCTCGTTGGTCTTGCCCACCACTAATAATGCCGTTTTCATGTCGTTGACGCTCTGATGTGTTGCTTGAGACAAAGTTAATGTTTTATCAGCAATGTCGGGATAAATTCATACCTTTGGCTTCATCAACCAAAGAATACGGACTATGTATACAGAAAAAGAACTGATAGACAAACTGATTGACCTCGCATTTGCAGAGGACATAGGCGACGGCGACCACACCACACTCTCGTGCATACCGCCTACGGCAATGGGCAGGTCGCATCTCCTCATCAAGGAAGAGGGAATACTGGCAGGAGTGGAGATTGCCAAAGAGGTGTTCCGCCGCTTCGACCCGACACTGAAGGTCACGGTCTACATCAACGACGGAGCACACGTCAAGCCTGGCGACATTGCCATGCTTGTCGAAGGCAAGGTGCAGAGCCTGCTGCAGACCGAGCGTCTGATGCTGAACATAATGCAGCGCATGAGCGGCATAGCCACCATGACACACCGGTATCAGGAACGCCTCAAGGGAACAGGGACGCACGTGCTCGACACGCGCAAGACAACTCCAGGAATGCGCATGCTGGAGAAGATGGCGGTGAAGATTGGCGGCGGAATGAACCATCGCATAGGTCTGTTCGACATGATTCTGCTGAAGGACAACCATGTGGATTTCGCCGGAGGCATCGACAAGGCAATAACACGGGCCAAGGAATACTGCAAGGAGAAGGGCAAGAACCTGAAGATAGAGATTGAGGTGCGCAACTTCGACGAGTTGCAGCAGGTGCTCGACATCGGTGGCGTTGACCGCATCATGTTCGACAACTTCACGCCCGAGCAGACACGCAAGGCTGTGGAGATGGTAGGCGGAAAGTATGAGACGGAATCCTCCGGAGGCATCACGTTCGACACCATCCGCGATTATGCCGAATGTGGTGTCGACTTCATCTCCGTCGGTGCTCTGACACACTCCGTCAAGGGTCTTGACATGAGCTTCAAGGCATGCTGACGGCAATGGAAGACAAATCAAGGAACAAGTAACAAAAACAGACACATTATGAACAGAATAACATCTCTTTTCGGAATAGAGTATCCCATCATACAGGGCGGCATGGTGTGGTGTTGCGGCTGGCGGCTGGCTTCTGCCGTGAGCAATGCCGGAGGCCTGGGACTTATAGGTGCCGGTTCGATGACACCCGAACTGCTGGGCGAGCACATACGGAAGTGCCGTCAGGCCACGGACAAGCCTTTCGGCGTGAACGTGTCTCTCTTCAAGAAGCCGGAGCTGCCGGTGATAATGCAGACGCTTGTCGACGAGGGCGTGAAGATTGTCTTCACCTCTGCTGGCAGCCCGAAGACATGGACATCATGGCTGAAGGAGCGTGGGCTGACTGTCGTTCATGTGGTATCTTCGTCGAAGTTCGCCGTGAAGTGCGAAGAGGCAGGTGTCGATGCTGTCGTTGCGGAAGGCTTCGAGGCGGGAGGCCACAACGGTAGGGAAGAGACCACTACAATGTGCCTGATACCGGCAGTGCGCAAGGCCACGAAGTTGCCGCTCATAGCAGCCGGAGGCATAGGCAGCGGACAGGCCATTCTGGCAGCGCAGGCACTCGGCGCCGAGGGCGTACAGATCGGGACGCGCTTTGCACTGACAGCAGAAAGCTCGGCGAGCGATGCCTACAAGAACTACTGCCTGAACCTGAATGAGGGCGACACCAAGCTGCTGCTCAAGAAGCTGTCGCCGACACGCATGGCCCCGAACAAGTACCGTCAGGAGATAGAGTCTGCCGAGGATGCAGGTGCAAGTGCCGACGATCTGCTCGGCATAATCGGCATAGGCCGCACCCGCAAGGGCATCTTCGAAGGCGACATCGACGAAGGCGAGCTGGAAATAGGGCAGAACGCCTCACAGTTCAAAGGCAAAGGCATACAGACCGTCGCCGAAGTCATGAAGGAGATGACCGCTGAGTATGCCGAGGCCAAGAAGGCACTGACTGCTGAAGGTTGACGATGTAAGACATTCCATTGCCTATTCCCCTTTTGCACTACATTTCCTCAAGCAAAACAACACGAGACCTATGTACGGAACGATATTGGCGGTGGACGACAACCACGAGATTCTTACGGCACTGAAGATCTGCCTGCGCAGCACCTTCAGACGCGTGCTCACGCTCGACAGTCCCGAACGCATACTGACGGTGATGCAGCAGGAGGCTGTCGACGTTGTGCTGCTCGACATGAACTTCGTGGCTCCTGTGACCGGCAGCAGCCCGTCTGCCACGGGCAGCGTCACCTACGCTCCCGACACCGGCCGCGAGGGGCTGCTGTGGCTCGGGGCAATCAGGAAGCGGCACCCCAACATCCCCGTGGTTCTCATCACCGCCTATGCCGACGTGCACTTGGCGGTGAAAGCCCTGAAGGGCGGAGCCGCCGACTTCATCACCAAGCCGTGGGACAACGACGAGCTGCTGCGCAAGCTGAAGGATGCCATCGACGCGACCGCCGGCGTGACCCCGCTCGACGAGGTCGAGGCACAGCACATACGGCGTGCCGTGGACCAGTGTCACGGCAACATCAGCCGCGCCGCCGAGATGCTGGGCATCACGCGGCAGACGCTCTACGCCAAGATGAGGAGATACGGCTATGGAGACCTTTAGCATCGACAGCACGACGGTGGCGGTGGCGGCGGCAGTGCTGCTGCCCGCAGTTCTTGTCCTGTCCGCAGTCGTGGTGGCACGCCGTCAGCGCAAGCTGCGGCTCAGGGCGTGGCTGATGAACGAAGCCGTGCGCAACCGCGACTTCTCCTTCCGTCTGCCCGTGCGCGGACTGCTGAGCGGCGAGCGTGCCATGCAGCAGACGCTGAACAACTTCAGCAGTGAGATAGGCCAGCTCATGGCAGTCAACGAGGTACAGTCGTGGCAACGGCTGACGCGCGTGCTGACACACGAGATCATGAACGCCCTGACACCCATCAACAGCATCAGCCAGGCATACCTGTCCGACCCCGCCATGAAGGGCAGCGCGTATGAGGACGGACTGCTGGCGATACAGCGCACGGGAGCGTCGCTGTCGGCATTCGTGGACAGCTATCGCAAGCTGGCACAGCTGCAGAAGCCACAGCCGCAGACGGTGCGCCTCGCCGAGTTCGTGGCGAGCGTCACGCCGCTGTATCCCGACGTGCGGTGGAGCGTCAGCATACCCGAGGACACGTGCGTGGAGACCGATGCGGGAATGATGCGTCAGGTGCTGCTGAACATCATCAAGAACGCCGTCGAGGCGGGAGCCACGGGCATGGAACTGCGGTGGGCGGGAAGCACCGACACGGAGCTACGGCGCGACAGGCTGCTGGCGAGCAACGACGGAGCCATGATTGCTGCCGACGTGCGCAGGGAGATGTTCATCCCCTTCTTCACGACGAAGAGCGGCGGGAGCGGCATCGGGCTGTCACTGTCGCGGCAGATGATGGTGGTGCAGGGCGGCAACATCGCCCTTGCCGAATACCCCGCCGCAGGATATAACACTACGTTTGAGATAATATTCTGAAAGCACCCAAGAGCCTCACCCCAACCCTCCCCTAAAGGGAAGGGAGAATCCAATACCATAATATATATGAAAGCCATACTCGCCATAGACTCGTTCAAGGGATGCCTGACATCGGCAGAGGCAGAGGAGACCGTCGCCACGGCTCTCGCGGAGCGCGGCGTGGACAGCCTGCAACTGCCGATGAGCGACGGCGGCGACGGCATGCTCGAAGCCTTCACCCGCGCCATGCACGGACGCACGGTCGAGGTTCGCGTGCTCGACCCCCTCATGCGTCCCGTCACGGCACGCTATGGCATCGCCCCCGACGGCACTGCCATTGTGGAGACGGCACAGGCCTGCGGGCTGCATCTTGTCAGACCCGAGGAGCGGCGGCCGCTCGTCGCCACGACCTACGGCGTGGGAGAGCTGATTGCCCACGCGCTGGATGCCGGATGCCGGCGTTTCATCGTCGGACTGGGAGGCAGCGGCACGAGCGACTGCGGACGCGGGATGTTGCAGGCACTGGTGCGCATCATGGCCAAGGGCGAGACCATCGACAGGGTGCTGGAGAAGCAGGCACTAAGGGAGTGCCGCTTCATCCTCGCCAGCGACGTGCGCAATCCTCTCTACGGGCCACAGGGTGCCGCCGCAGTCTTCGGGCCGCAGAAGGGCGCAACGCCGGAGGCGGTCGAGACGCTGGACCGCCAGGCACGGCTGTTCGCGGAGATGTCGGCACGCCACTTCGGGCGCGACTGCTCGCAACAGCCTGGTGCCGGAGCGGCAGGCGGACTGGGGTATGCCTTCATGGAGTACCTTGGAGCCGAAGCCGTGTCGGGTGCCGACCTGCTGCTCGACCTCCTCGACTTCGACAGTCTGCTGACCGAGGACACGGTGGTCATAACCGGCGAAGGGCATGCCGACCGCCAGACGCTGATGGGCAAGCTGCCCGAGCGTGTGCTGCGGCGGGCGGCAGGCCGTGGAGTGCCGACGGTGCTTGTGGCAGGGCGCGTTGACGACCGCGACGCACTGCTACGTGCCGGATTCTGTCGCGTGGAGAGCATCACCCCCGCCGGCATGACGACGGAAGAGGCCCTGAAGCCCGACACGGCACGGGAGAACCTGAGACGTGTCGCGTTGAGCATGCTGCGTTGAGCGTTTTTCTTAAACAAATCTAAAGCGCGGACTGCCAAGAGGCTGAATATCTGCATTGCTTACCTGCGTGTAACTATCTGACGAAAGAGTAACTTCTTGACGGCGGCAACAGCCACGCCTAACTTTGCACCCGTCAAGAAAGAAAACGTAAACGTCAAACATTCTAAAGATTCAAGACATCATGAAAAAGTTACTACTCATCCTCGTGAGCATGGTTGCCCTGACGGCAACGGCACAGACAAAAGGCAAGTTCGAGGCCTACAACTACAACGGCTTCCGCCTGCACGTCTACTACACCAACGACGCAATGGGCGATGCCAGCTACATCGTCGAGGGACGCGACTCCCTTGTCACCTTAGAGGAGCCGCTGTTCAAGGACAATGTCGCCGAATTCGGACAGTACCTCAGCAATATCGGGAAACCGGTGGCGGCACGCATCTTCGACTATCACCTCGGCGGCACAGGGGCAAACCCGATAGTTATGGCCGAGGGCATGGGCAAATTCACCAAGGAGGGCGCGTATGCCGGAATGATGAGCAACTTCCAGAAGAGCTTCGGCGACGCAATGGCGGACCTGCCGACCGGCAGCGTGGCAGAGGTTCCGTTCGGCTCGTCGCAGATGTTCGCGGGGGTCTCCTTCAAGTTCGGCCACGGAGCATCGAACGACCTCCCCGCAGCCGCCATACTCATTGGCAACACCGTCTGCCTGACCCACTGGGCACCGTCGCGCAGCCACATCAACAACCTCTACGCAGCGTCGGCAGAGGCCGTGGACGCACGCATCGCCGAGATGAAGCAGTCCTTGGACACGGGCGCAGAGCTTTTTGCCGGCAGTCATGGAGGCGTGGTGAAGAGAGCCGACGCGCAGTTCCGCCTGAAGTATCTGCAGAACGTACGCCAGCTGCTCAATGACAAGAACACGGCGGCCGACTTCGCCGCAGCCCTGAAGAAGGCATACCCCGAACTGAAGGAGAGCGAAGGCAGTGTCGATGCCCTGGCCGAGGCCCTGTACAGGAAATGAGCCGAACAATGAAAGCACTGAAATACATCATCCTGCTGGCGGGCATTGCACTGACGATGCCCGCCACGGCACAGCAGCAGAAGAAGCTGATGTTCGACCTCTCGCACGGACAACTCGTAGACCCTGGCGTCAGCAGCACATTCTACGACTACGTGATTCCGGACTACAAGGCCATACTCTCAAACCTTGACATGGAGTATGTGGAGAACCATGCCGAGCTGACTGCCGGCCAGCTCAGTGGCATGGACGTGTTGCTCATCCTCTCGCCCTTGCGCCGTGCGCTCCAGAAGCCGTTCACCGAGTCGGAGAAGCGCGACATCGTGCAGTACATACGCAGTGGCGGCAGCGTAATCATGATGGTGGACGAGGAGTCCTACCGCGTCATTCTCGACGAGTATGGAGCAAACGACATAACGCGGCCTTTCGGCATTGAGATTGGCGGAGACATCGAGGACGTGCCTGGCAACTGCGGAGCCGTGAGTCTGAAGGGGGAAATCTTCAGCGGCGAATGGGGCGTGCCGTACAGCGGCTCGCGCACGGTGACGGGCGGCACGCCAGGCAGCATGTGCATGGAGGGCGGACATGTCCACGGTGCATACGTCAAGACACCCAGTGGCGGCAAGCTGTATGTCATGGGGGAGACCATGGTGGGGCTGCTGATGGGCAACCCCGACGGCGACCGCAATGTCCACAAGAACATGGACACCAACTGGTGGGGCAAGGACAGCCGGATGTTCATGCAGGAGCTTATAAAGTGGGCGGCTGACTGAACACACACGTCACAGGACGTGAGTGTTGGGTGTGCGCCTCGCACCGACACAGGACGTGAGTGTTGGGTGTGCGCCTCGCACCCTCGGTCTGAAACGTTTGGCGGACAGCAATAATTCAAGAGGTTTAAACCTTTCATTCAAAAGGTTTAAACGTTTCATCCAAAAGGTTTAAACCTTTCATTCCGATTTCACATATCCTGTGGTGTGTGTGCCTCTCCGAGGGTGCGACGCGCGCCCTCGGTCTGAAACGTTTGGCGGACAGCAATAATTGGTTAACCAATCCGCCCAAACTGGTTAACCGTTTTGCCGTAAAGGGTCGACCCCTTTAGTTTTCTTCCACTGACAAGCCTTCCGGTATGGCGCGCCCCCGCTGATTTTCCGCTGGGCTTTTTTTCGTAGATTTGCGGCCACATACACACACAGGAAAGGAGCGACAGACTTATGGACAAGACAGAGGACAGGCAACAGTGGAAGACGCTGAGCAGTGAGTACCTGATACGCCGGCCGTGGCTGACGGCACGGCGCGACGAGGTGCAGCTGCCGAACGGGAAGATCAACCACGAGTACTACGTGCTGGAATATCCCGATTGGGTGAACGTCATCGCCGTGACGCGCGACGGCAGCATCCTCATCGAGCGGCAGTATCGCCATGCTCTCGACGAGGTGGGCCTTGAGATTGTGGCGGGAGTGATTGAGAAAGGCGAGACACCGCTCGAGGCTGCCAGGCGCGAGCTGATGGAGGAGACCGGCTACAGCGGCGGCACGTGGCGGCAGCTCATGACCATATCGGCAAACCCGAGCACCACCAACAACCTGACGCACTGCTTCGTGGCGACGGGTGTCGAGCCTACGGGTACGCAGCACCTCGACGAGACGGAATACCTGCAGGTCACGCCGACCGGAGAGGACGAGGTGTTCAGGATGCTTGTCGACGGCGCGTTCCGCCAGTCGCTCATGATTGCGCCGCTGTGGAAGTACTTCTACCTCAAGTCGCGGGGAGAGCTATAACGGGCATCCCGCCCATCAAGCCGCGCCCGTCAGCTTCTGACGATGTGGCGGCGGAAGTACGGCAACGTGACTGCGACAAACATCAAGGCACCCACAGCTGCGGCAGCGGCAGCATGGCAGAAGATGGCTCCACTGTCCATGAGGCGGAAGGCGACGGACAGCCCGCCAAGCAGTCCGGCATTGACAGCCATATAGCACGTGGCATTGGCCGTGCTGCGCTGGCAGTGGTGCGAGAGTTTGACGAACATGCGCGTCAGCGGCATGATGGCTGCCGAGAGCAGAGCCATGACCACAAACACGCTCTTGCTGCCACCGACGGCAAGCGGAGCCAGCAGTCCGGCAACGAAGAAGAACACACCCACATTCACGAACAGCACCCACGCGCGTGGCAGGAAGAAGCGGTCCATGCTTACGAGGCAGACACCCACAGGTGCCCTGAACGCCACATAGACACGGCCGACAAGCAGGGCTGCCACCAGCAGTGCACCGGCAGCGACGTAGACACACGTCTCGAAACCCAACAGGCGGAAGAAGCCCGTACCCACACCCATGCCTATGAGCAGCCCCACGCATGCCGACAGGGAATAGGCACGGTTGGCGACACTGCGGCGGCTCGACTCCGTGATGTCGATGCTCACCGTTATGCCGGACGCAGACGCAGTGGCATAGCACGCTCCGGCAGCAGCCATGAGCACGCGCAGCAGCACGCTGCTGTCTGCCACGAGCATGGCGGCGCAGCACACCGCCAGCGCCACCGCCGAAAGCATGAACACATACTTGCGCTTGTAGGTGTCGCACAGCCACGCGCCGAACAACGCCGCCGCTACGCAGCCCGCTGCAAAGGACGCATATCCACACCACGCCTCGCCGACAGCAACGTCGAGACGGGCTGCCATGGCGAAAGGCAACAGCGGGATGACCGCATACAAGGCTGCATGAAGAAGCGCGTTGGCGGCACACATGCGCACGAAGTCATGTGTCATTAGTCTGTCGAAAGTCTGATTTCTCATTGCGAAAGTTATATACCTCTACTCTACCGCAGGCGTGCTTCCAGAACGGTGACGGCACGCCCTGTCATTTTCGGGCGGCAAAGGTAATAACTTTTCGCTATGGCTGTACCATCTCACGGATGAAGTAGCGGTGCACCGACGTGTCGCTGTCCAGCTCGGGGTGGAAGGCCGTGACGAGAGCCGCGCCCTGACGTGCGGCAACGATGTGTCCGTCGACGGTCGCCAGCACGTCCACGTCCCTGCCCGCGTCGCTGATATACGGAGCGCGGATGAAGGTCATCGGCACCGCCTGTCCCACGCCTTTCACCGGTGCCTCTGTGTGGAAGCTGCCCAGCTGGCGGCCATAGGCATTGCGGCGCACGCAGATGTCCATGATGCCGAGCCGCCGCCGTGCTTCCTCGCCCTCCACATGGCGTGCCAGCAGGATCAGTCCGGCACAGGTGCCGAAGACGGGCAGGCCTGCCAGCAGGTCATTCCTGATAGGGTCAAACAGCTGCAACCCGTCGAGCAGCTTCAGCATGACCGTGCTCTCGCCTCCAGGGATTATCAGCCCGTCCTTGGCTGCATCCCAGTCGGAACGCTGCCTCACCTCGAAGCACTCCACGCCCAACTCACGGAGGCGGCACTCGTGCTCCGCAAAGGCTCCTTGCAGAGCCAATATCGCTATCCTCATTCTGTTACACCTTTATTATGCGTGCACCCCGTGCGGCTCACTTGCCGCGTTCTGCCATCAGCAGCGAGATCTCCTGCTCGTTGATGCCCACCATTGCTTCGCCGAGGTCTTCAGACAGCTCCGCGAGCCTGCGTGGGTCGTTGTAGTTTGTCACCGCCTGGACGATGGCGGCGGCACGCTTGGCAGGATTGCCGGACTTGAATATGCCGGAACCGACGAACACGCCTTCAGCCCCGAGCAGCATCATCAGCGCAGCGTCGGCAGGTGTTGCCACACCTCCGGCGGCGAAGTTCACCACCGGCAGCTTGCCGTGACCGTGGACATAGCGCACGAGGTCAAGCGGTGCCTGCAGCTGCTTCGCAGCCTCGAAAAGCTCGTCGTCGGACATGGATGTCAGCCGGCGTATTTCGCTCTGCATCATCCTCATGTGGCGCACAGCCTGAACCACATCGCCCGTGCCAGGCTCGCCCTTGGTGCGTATCATCGTGGCTCCCTCGGCAATGCGGCGCAGAGCCTCGCCCAGATCCCTGGCTCCACAGACGAACGGTACGCGGAACTGCGTCTTGTCGATGTGGTACACGTCGTCCGCCGGCGACAGGACCTCGCTCTCGTCGATGTAGTCGATGTCTATGGCCTGCAGTATCTGCGCTTCCGCAATGTGGCCGATGCGGCACTTTGCCATCACCGGTATGCTGACGGCCTCCTGTATGCCGCGTATCATCTTGGGGTCGCTCATGCGCGACACGCCTCCGGCGGCGCGTATGTCTGCCGGTATGCGTTCGAGGGCCATCACCGCGCACGCCCCTGCATCCTGTGCGATGCGTGCCTGTTCGGGAGTCGTCACGTCCATTATCACACCGCCCTTCAGCATCTGGGCCAGGTTGCGGTTGAGTGTCTGTCTGTCTTCTGTCATGATGTCTGTATTTATGTTTCGTCTTTGGGGATCAGGTTTTCCTGTACTTGCTCGGGGCTGTGCCCGTCATCTTCTTGAAGAAGGAGGTGAAGTGCGCCTGCTGCTTGAATCCCAGTTCGTATGCCACCTGCTGCACGGTGTGCCTGCCGTCGTCCAAGAGTGTCTTGGCCTGTGCCGTCAGGAACTCGTCTATCAGCATCTTGGGCGTCTTGCCTGCCGTGCGGCGTGTCACCTGCAGCAGATAGCGGCTGCTGACGTTCAGATGCTCGGCATAGAAACGCACGTCGCTGCTGGTGCGGAAGTGGGCTGCTATGAGGTCGACAAACTGGTTATACAGCTCTGCACCCCGCCCCTGAAGGTGATTGGCATAGGCAATCTGCTGGTTGATGTAGCTCTTGGCCTTCGCCACGCTGTCTGCGATGCCGTTGCCGAGAGCCAGATATGTGGCTATGGCCGACGACAGCGTTCCGCCGATGCCGTGGAGTGCCGTGGACATCACCGGCGAGGAATAGAACACGGGACTGTCTGCCGCATCGGCGGTGAGCAGTATGTCGGTGCTGGTGCCTGGGAAGAGACGGCTGCCCTGTAGCAGCACGGCCTTGCAGTTCATGTCCGTCAGCGTTCGGGCGGCAGCGGCAAGTTCCTCCTGCGTGTTGATGTCGCGCTCCAGAAGCAGCTGTGCGGTTTCACGGTCGAGCACCACCAGCGTGCACAGCCCGAGAAGCCGCTGCCTGATGCGCTGCGCCACGTCTGCCGTCATGAGCACGTCGCCGGAGGCAGACACGGCTATGGGGTCGTAGACCACATACTGCGGAGCATACCGCCGCAGGGCAGCCTCAACGGCATCTGCCACGGCTGCGCTCCTCACCATGCCCACCTTCACCGCCACAGGCTGCACATCGTCCATGATGGCCTCTATCTGCCCTGCCACAATATCGGCGGGCAGGTCGAAGAAGTCCTGTATGCCCAAGGTGTTCTGAACCGTGACCGACGTGATGGCAGACACGGCATAGCCTCCCAGTGCGACAATGGTCTTGATGTCGGCCTGTACGCCTGAGCCGCCCGTGCTGTCAGAGCCCGTCACGGTCAGAACCGGTATGTTCAGTCTGTTGTCCATCTTGCCTACGGATGTACGTCCATTTCCGTGCGGCAAAGGAAAAGCAAATCCCCGCAATAAAAAAACGGAGTTCCTTTTTTGGCAAGCGAAACGCACGTTTACGTAAAAGAAAAGTTTCCTAACTTTGCGCAAGCATAGAAGAAAAAGACACACAAAAGGGAAACGGAATGTACGACTTTGACACCATCATAGAACGCCGTGGCACCGGCGCATTGAAGACGGACGCACTGAAGGAACGCTACGGACGCGACGACATCGCAGGGCTGTGGGTGGCCGACATGGACTTTGCCACGCCGCCATTCATCACGGATGCGCTGAAGCGGCGCATGGAGCACCCCATCTTCGGCTATACCATCGAGCCTGACGACTACTGGCCCAGCGTGATGGACTGGCTCAAGAGCCACCACGGATGGCAGGTGGAACGCGAGTGGCTGACGTACATCCCTGGCATAGTGAAAGGCATAGGACTGGTGGTCAACCGGTTTCTGAAGGAGGGCGAGAAGGTCATAATACAGCCGCCCGTCTACCACCCGTTCAGGCTCGTGCCCGAGGACAACGGCTACGAGGTTGTCTGCAACCCGCTGCACGAGAACACGGACGGCACATACTCCATGGACTTCGACAATCTGGAGCGCGTCTGCGACAGCAAGTGCAGACTGCTGATACTGAGCAACCCGCACAATCCGGCAGGCATCGTCTGGGATGCGGAGACACTGCGCCGGCTGGCGCACTTCTGCCACACGCACGGACTGCTCGTGATAAGCGACGAGATACACAGCGACATGACTCTGTGGGGTATGAAGCATACGCCCTTTGCGACCGTCAGCGAGGAAGCGGCGCAGTGCAGCATCACGTTCGGCGCACCAAGCAAGACATTCAATATGGCCGGCATCGTGAGCAGCTTCAGCATCGTGCCCGACAAGCAGATACGCGACAGGTTCTACGGTTGGCTGACAGCCAACGAGCTGAACGATGCGGGGCTGTTCGCACCGATAGCCACGACGGCGGCTTTCCGTCATGGCGAACAGTGGCGGCAGGAGATGCTGCGCTACGTCGAGGGCAACGTGCTGTTCACGGAGGACTATCTGAAGAACAACATCCCGCAGATAAAGGCTCTGCGCCCGCAGGCATCGTTCCTCGTATGGCTGGACTGCCGCAGCCTGGGGCTGGACCACGACGCTCTGAACGACCTGTTTGTGAACCGCGCACGGCTGGCACTGAACGACGGCGAGATGTTCGGCAGGGAGGGGCGCGGCTTCATGCGGCTGAACGTGGCTTCGCCGCGCAGCATACTCGTGGAGGCTCTCGACAGGCTGAAGGCTGCCGTGGACACAATGAAGTGAGAGGAACACACATATATATATAAGGAGAAGAATCATGACTGTAGGATTGTTTGTGCCATGCTATGTGGATGCGCTGTATCCCGAGGTGGGCGTGGCGACCTATAAGCTGCTGAAACATCTGGGACTTGACGTCAGCTATCCCGAGAAGCAGACCTGTTGCGGACAGCCAATGGCGAATGCAGGGTTCGAGCGCATGGCTGTGCCATTGGCACAGAGCTTCGACGAGATGTTCAGCCCGTTCGACTATGTTGTGGCACCGTCGGCATCGTGTGCGGCTTATGTCCGCCTGTATCACCCCACACTGCTGCCCGAGGGACACAAGTGCGAGGCTGCCGGCAAGACCATGGACATCGTCGAGTTCCTTCACGACGTGGTGAACGTCAGTGAACTGCCGTCGGAGTTCCCGCACGTCGTCAGCGTCCACAACTCGTGCCACGGCGTGCGCGAGCTGCATCTGGCATCGCCGTCGGAGCAGAACGTGCCGCGCTTCAACAAGGTCATAGACCTGCTCAGGCTGGTCAAGGGCATCACGGTGAAGGAGCCGGAACGGCGCGACGAGTGCTGCGGCTTCGGTGGCATGTTCTCGATAGAGGAGCCCGATGTCAGTACGCGCATGGGACAGGACAAGCTGGAACGCCACATGGCGACCGGTGCGGAATACATCACCGGACCGGACAGCTCGTGCCTGATGCACCTGCAGGGCATCGCGAAGAAGCAGCACAAGGACATAAAGTTCATCCACGTAGCACAAATTCTTGCAGCAGGACTATGAGCACATTACATTCAAAGGCCGCACGCGCCTTTACGGCCAACAGAGAGAAGACGACATGGCACGACCGGACCTTCTGGTCGGTCAGGGAGAAGCGCGACACCATGGCCCACGGCCTGCCGGAATGGGAGGAGCTGCGGCAGCTTGCCAGTGACATAAAGCAGCACACCGTAACCCATCTTGCCGACTACCTCGAGCAGTTCAGCCGCAATCTTGAAGAGAACGGTGTCACGGTGCACTGGGCAAAGGACGCGCAGGAGTTCAACGAGACCGTGCTCGGCATACTTGACAGCCACGGCGTGAAGAAGATGGTGAAGAGCAAGTCCATGCTGACGGAAGAGTGCGAGATGAACCCCTACCTTGAACAGCACGGCATAGACGTGGTGGAGACAGACCTTGGCGAGCGCATCCTCCAGCTGCTGCATCAGAAGCCGAGCCACATAGTGATGCCCGCCATACACCTGACGCGTCAGGAGGTGGGGCGCATGTTCGAGGAGAAGGGCATCAGCAAGGAGAAGGGCAACTATGACCCGACATACCTCACCGCCTGTGCACGCACACACCTGCGCAACGAGTTCATCGAGGCCGGTGCAGGCATGACCGGCTGCAACTTCGGCGTTGCCGCCACGGGCGACGTGGTGGTGTGCACCAACGAGGGGAATGCCGACATGAGCACCAGTCTGCCGAAGCTGCACATCGTGGCGATGGGCATAGAGAAGATTGTGCCCGACTACGACTGCCTCGCCGTGTTCCAGCGGCTGCTGTGCCGTTCGGCGACGGGCCAGCCCACGACATCATACACATCGCACTTCCGCAAGGCGCGTCCTGGAGGTGAGATGCACGTCGTCCTGGTGGACAACGGACGCAGTGACATCCTTGCCAGCCAGGACCACTGGAAGTCGCTGAAGTGCATACGCTGCGGGGCGTGCATGAACACGTGCCCCGTCTACCGCCGCTCAGGAGGCTATTCGTACACCTACTTCATCCCAGGCCCCATAGGCGTGAACCTCGGCATGCTGCACGACGCACGCAGATACCACGACAACGTGTCGGCATGCACGCTGTGCCTGTCGTGCGACAGCGTGTGCCCTGCCATGGTGGAGCCAGGGTCGCAGATATACCGCTGGCGGCAGATGCTTGACAGCATAGGCAAAGCCAACACCATGAAGAAAGTGATGTCGGAGGGCATGGAGACGCTCTTCTGCCACCCTGTCCTCTACCGCGCCGCACTGAGGATGGCACCGATAGCTAACCACCTGCCACCGGCACTTACCGACATACACAGCATCAACGCATGGAGCATAGGACACACGATGCCCGTGTTTGCGAAGGAATCATTCGGCGAACTTTGGAAGAAAGGAAAGGTGAAATGAACAAGGAAGAACTACTGGGCAAGCTCAGGACAAATACCGGCAGCACGTTCGACAAGCCGGACACCACGGCAATCAGGGGGCTGGAGTATCCCGACGTGAAGGAGCAGTTCATCAACATGAGCCGCACCGTCGGCAGCAAGGTGATGGAGCAGGGTGAAGGCGAAGACATCAATGAGCTGATAAGGTCTGCCTACCCCGATGCCAAGACCTTCGCATCGAACCTGCCCGAGGTGACGATAGCACAGAAGAACCCCGACACCGTGGCAGAGGCCGCCGACCTGAACGGCACGGACGTGGGCATCGTGCGCGGCACGGTGGGCGTGGCGGAGAACGGATGCGTATGGGTGCCGCAGACCATGCGGGAACGTGCCGTGTGCTTCATCAGCGAGCAGCTGGTGATAGTGCTCGACAAGGACAGCCTCGTCAGCAACATGCACCAGGCATACCGCCGCATCGGCATGACCGGCTATGGCTACGGCTGCTTCATCAGCGGGCCGTCGAAGACCGCCGACATCGAGCAGGCACTGGTCATGGGAGCACAGGCAGCACGCGGCGTGACGGTCATCCTGGTCTGACCGCCGTCTGCACGGACAGCCGCAACGGGGGATTATCCCAAACCAATACACACACGAGACAGAAGAAATCACACAGCAATGAAAGGACTAAAGGCTTTACGGGCAATGGCACTGGCAGCACTCTCTGCCATGCTGTGCCTGCCGGCGATGGCGCAGGATGACGACCATGCCGCATATCACGAGGATTCATACTATCTGGAGGGTGCAGTGCCCGAGGTGGACGGCAAGGTGGTGTTCGAGAAGAACTTCAGCATCCCAGGAATGTCGCAGCAGGAGGTCTACGACAAGGCTCTGGCGTGGGCAGAGGCACACATGAAGGGAAACGGAAACGCCAACAGCCGCGTGGCGTTCACCGACAAGGCCAAAGGACAGATTGCCGCCACGGGACTGGAGTACATCGTGTTCCAGTCGGCAGGACTGTCGCTCGACCGCGTGAAGCTGTCGTACCAGATGCTCATCAACTGCGCCGACCAGGAGTGCCGGCTTGAGTTCCGCCAGCTGCGCTATGACTACCCGAGCACCGACGAGAAGTTCACGGCGGAAGAGTGCATCAGCGACGAGTATGCGTTGAACAAAGACCACACCAAGCTGGTGCGCGGATGGGCGAAGTTCCGCCGCAAGACCGTGGACTGGGTCGACGACATGAACCGCGAACTGCAACTGGCACTCAGCGGAGTGCCGGCAGCCAATGCCGGAGACGACCGCTCCGCAGTCCGCAACGCCGGTGAGGTGACGGTGATAGGCGTACAGGATGCACCCAAGGCAACAGAGACAGTGAAGCCGACGGCGGCAGAAGCACCGGCAATAGCCGGAACACCCCAAGGATCGGGCTTCAGAAGCATTGCCCCCGACGCGCTGACACCGGACATGGTGAAGGTCAGCGAGGGACGGCTGGTGATAATGGTCAACGGCAACAGCATCACAGCCAACGCCGGAGGCTACCTCAGCAAGCAGGACGGCAGGACGACGATAAGCACCATACTCACACCCGACCAGGACTTCAGCGCAGTGGCAGAGGCACAGACCTATGTGGTCAACTACTACGCCTCGGGTTCTGAGAAGCCGAGCGTGATAATGCTGTGCCGCAACGTCACCGCCGACAAGCCCGCAAGCGGACGCGCCAACATCTTCACGGGAGAGGTCACGGGCGTAGAGATTTCAGAATAGAGACACACACCTTATTATTATAGAGCGACATGAGCGACATAGACGACATACTGGTCAACGGCATCCGCTTCCACGGCAAGCCGAAGCCACGCACCGAGCCTAAGGTCAAGACCAAGGCAAAGAAGAAGAGCTACATCACAGGGCAGCACAACTCCGCCTCGGCAAAGATGAAGGCAGAGATACGGCGCAAGCGTGCCGCCCGTCCCAGCCAGCGCAAAGGCAAGTAAACAGAAAGACATTTTCATCATGGACAAGAAAGAAACACCAATCCTGCTCATCACAGGCTATCTGGGCAGCGGAAAGACAACGCTGGTCAACCGTATTCTCGCAAACGAGAGAGGAATCAAGTTTGCCGTCATCGTCAACGACATAGGCGAGATAAACATCGATGCCGACCTGATACAGAAAGGCGGTGTCGTGGGCAAGAAGGACGAGAGCCTCGTGGCCCTGCAGAACGGCTGCATCTGCTGTACGCTGAAGATGGACCTGATCGAGCAGATCAACGACATACTGAAGCAGCAGCGTTTCGACTACATCGTGATAGAGGCCAGCGGCATCTGTGAGCCGGAACCCATAGCACAGACCATCTGCTCCATCCCGCAAATGGGAGGGCAGTTCGTCAGGCACGGCGTGCCGCGCCTCGACAGCATCGTCACCGTGGTCGATGCCCTGCGCCTGCAGAGCGAGTTCGCGTGTGGCGACAGCCTGACGAGCAAGAACATCGGCGAGGAGGACATCGAGAACCTGATCATCCAGCAGATAGAGTTCTGCAACATCATCCTGCTCAACAAGGTCTCGGAGGTGAAGCCGGAAGAGCTGGGACGCATCAGGCAGATCATCAAGACCCTGCAGCCCGAAGCGAAAATCATCGAGTGCGACTATGCCGAGGTAGACATTACGTCGCTGCTCGACACACATCTGTTCGACTTTGAGCGTGTCGCCACATCGGCAGGATGGATACGCGAGATTGAGCGGCAAGCCGCCATGGAGGATGCGGAAGAACACCACCATGAGGGCGGCGAGGTGGAGGAATACGGCATCGGCACCTTTGTCTACTACCGCCGTCCGGCGTTCGACATCCACAAGTTCGACCGCTTTGCCTACACCAAATGGCCGAAGAGCGTCATCCGCGCCAAGGGCGTGTGCTACTTCAGCCACAACCGCGATATGTCCTACCTGTTCGAGCAGGCAGGAGTGCAGAAGAAAGTCACCGAGGCAGGACTGTGGTATGCCACAGCTCCCGAGGAGGAGCTGATGCAGCTCATGAAGCAGGAACCAGGGTTGCTGCGCGACTGGGACGACAAGTACGGCGACCGCATGATAAAGATTGTCTTCATCGGGCAGAACATCGACAGGGAGCAGCTGACGCGCGACCTTGACGACTGTCTGGAAGCCTGACCGATACTACCACGAAGATGCTGCTGCAGGGCCTATGGGTCTTGCAGCAGTTGTTTTTCGAGGAACTCACAGGCATCGGAGACACACAGCGGACACTCGCGCAGCACCACGTGCGTGTCCACACCCTTCAGCAACTTGCACTGCGTGGCACCGTTGCGCTCACGAAACGCCTCCATGACCGCCCTCATCTGCCGGCGCGTCTTCGTCCGGTCGCGGTTTGCCAGTCCGAGCACCATGCCTGCACCGACCAGTGCGCCGCAGGTACCCTCCATGTTCGTCATGCCGACAGCGAAGCCGTCGGTCATAGCCATCGCCACTGGCTCATCAAGTCCCGTCAGGTCGGCATACGTCGTCAGCACCGCCTGTGCGCAGTTATACTTTCCACTTGCCTTCTTTTCGGCAGCTATATCCTTTCTCGTCTCCATACTAACCTCCTCGTCTTCCGTTCAAAAGCGTTTACTATCTGTTTACTGGCTGTTCAAAAATCGTTCCAAAAGCCCCGTTTCTGTTCACTAACCGTTCACTTTTCCACACTTCCGTTCACTAATTCCGCGTTTGGGCGGTCAGACGCCCTAACGATGGGCATTCATGGGGTCTAAGGATGGGCATTCATAGCACCTATGGATGCCCATTTAAAGCACCTAAGGATGGGCATTCATAGAACCCAAGGATGGGCATCGTTGGACGGAGCAAGTCCTGCGGCGTAGGCATTATGGGCAGGATGGGCATTATGGGCATTATGGGCAACCGCCTATTATGCCTATTATGCCTATTATGCCTATAAAGCCCATT
>CAVERK010000005.1:0-28898 GCA_963618035.1 bacterium | reverse complement strand
GAAAAGTGAACGGTTAGTGAACGGGACATGGCTCCAGAGGGCATTTGGCAAGGGGTCAGTGAATGGTTAGTGAACAGTTATTGAACCTGTTCTCTCCATCCCCATTAAGCAAATAAAACACCCCACAGCCCCTTGTTAATCCAAATTAACACGGCCATTTTTCTTTTAGCATTAATTTTGCTGCGCCATGCAACATGATGCAATACCGGTGCACGATTGTGCAAATTGCACGCTCTGCAAGTCGGTACTTTTGCGGCGCGGAGAAAGTATAGGGCTTTCCGCTTATTGTATTGCTTATGAGTATGTTTCCATATATATACACTATTCATAAGAGTTAGATTTAAGTATTAGCTACATGGCAGCCACGCGCGAGCGCAGTTGCCATTTTTTTTAAGGAACAGAAACGCTATGACAAAGACACAACACCCACGGCTGCTCTACACCGCCGTCAGCGACTTCCTCCTCGAGCGGGAGACACTCAGTGCCACGGAGCTTGTCCGTGCCTTCGAGAAAGAGGTGTGGGAGCTGTCCCTCATCGTCTCCGGCTTCGGCATCGTCACTGCTGCGGAGCGGACTCTTGCTTTCTCTTCGGGCGATGTCGTCCTCGTGGCTCCGCATGTCCCGTGCCGTTGGAACTTCAGTCCTGTCACCTACTCCGGCGACGACAGCTGTGCCGAACGTCTCTGTCTCAATGTCAACGATGCCTTCCTCCGCGATCTCTATGGCTGCAACCCCTATCTGCCCAATGTCTGTACCGCCTGCGACAATCCCGTGCCGCTTGTCAAGTTCGATGCCCCCATCTCACAGCGTCTCGCGCAGGTGCTGCTCTCGATGGAGGCGGAGAGCCGTGCCATGCAGGCGGCAGACTTGCTCAGGCTTGTCACCATTGGCGCGGAGAGCGGCGAAGCACGCAAGACACCGCCGGCTGATGCCGCTGCCGCCGACGATGCCACTGCCATCGGCAAGGCATGCAAGTTCATAAAGATGAACGCCTGGCGCGGCATCACCCTCGACGAGGTATCGCGCCACATGAGCATGAGCAAGTCCGCCTTCTGCGCTTTCTTCAGGAAAGGCACCGGCAGCAGCTTCGTCAGCTATCTTGACAGCTACCGCATCGATACCGCCTGTGTCATGCTCATGCGCGACCCCACACGCTCCGTCTCCGACATCTGCTTTGAGACTGGCTTCAACAGCGTGTCCTACTTCAACCGCGTCTTCAAGAAGTACAAGGGCATCTCGCCCTCGGCCTACCGGCGCAGCGCAAGCCTCACCCCAACCCTCCCCTAAAGGGAAGGGAGCCCCATCACCCAACACCCATCACCCAACACCTCCCTCCATTCCGCCCATTCCTCACTTTTCTTCCCTCCTTGCCCTCTATTGACTGGATTATTGCTAATTTTGCACCCAAAAACGGAGGAATAATGTCCGATATGTCAACGAATCCGCAAAAGCCCGACTACATCTTCGAGTCCAGCTGGGAGGTCTGCAACAGGGTCGGCGGCATCTACACCGTCCTCTCCACACGCGCAAAGACGCTGAAGGCCACCCTTGGCGACAGACTGATATTCATTGGTCCCGACTTCGGCACGGACAATCCGCTCTTCACCGAGATGGATGGCTACTGCGAAGCCTGGAAGCACCATGCCGCCCTCCACGACGGCATCAGCGTGCGCATCGGACGGTGGAACATCGAGGGCAGCCCCCTCGCCTTTCTCGTCGACTTCAAGCCGCTGTTCAGCGACAAGGATGCCATCTACGGCCGTATGTGGTCCGACTTCGGTGTCGATTCGCTCCATGCCTATGGCGACTACGACGAGTCCTGCATGTTTGCCGTGGCTGTCGGCAAGGTTGTGGAGAGCTACTACCGCTTCTGCCTCACGCCCGCCGACCACGTCATCTTCCATGCCAACGAGTGGATGCTCGGCATGTCCGTCCTCTACCTTCAGAAGCATGTGCCGGAGGTCGCCACCGTCTTCACCACCCATGCCACGTCGATAGGACGCTCCATCGCCGGCAACGGCAAGCCCCTCTATAGCTGCCTGTCGGGCTACGACGGCGACCAGATGGCCGCTGAGCTGAACATGCAGTCCAAGCATTCCATAGAGAAGCAGACGGCACTCCACGTCGACTGCTTCACCACAGTCAGCCGCATCACCGACGACGAGTGCCGGCAGCTCCTCACGAAGCCTGCCGATGTGGTTCTGCCCAATGGCTTTGAGCCTGACATCGTGCCTAAGGGTGCGGCATACACCGCCGCGCGTCGCGGTGCACGCCGTCTCATGCTCCGTGTCGCCTCCTGCCTCATGGGCGAGGCGTTTGCCGACGACACGCTGGTTCTTGCCACCACCGGACGCTATGAGTTCCGCAACAAGGGCATCGACGTGTTCATCGAGGCACTCTCGCGCCTGCAGCACGACAGCCGCCTCCACCGCAAGGTGCTGGCGCTCATCACCGTGCCTGCATGGCTCGACACCTTCCGCTCCGACCTCCGCCAGCGTCTTGACTCCGGACTGTCGTTCAGCGTGCCGCTGTCCGACCCCTATATCACCCACAGCATCCACAATGCCGGTTCCGACCGTATCATCGGTATGCTGCGCTACCACGGACTGCTCAATGCCTCCGCCGGCAATGTCCGCGTCATGTTTGTGCCGTGCTATCTCGACGGACGCGACGGCATATATAATAAGGAGTACTACGACCTCGTGCCTGGCTTCGACCTCACGGCCTATCCCTCCTACTACGAGCCGTGGGGCTACACGCCGCTCGAGAGCATGGCGTTCCATGTCCCCACCGTCACCACCGACCTCGCCGGCTTCGGACGCTGGGTGCTCGACACGCAGGGCGACCGCCCCATCGGCAGTGGTGTCCGTGTGCTCCACCGCACCGACGACAACTATTTCCCGCTGACCGACAGCCTCGTCGACACCATCCTCGAATATGCCGGCATGGACGGTGCCGACGTGCGCAGTGCACGGCTCAAGGCGGCAGCCTTGGCATCCAAAGCCTCGTGGAGTCACTTCATCGACTACTACTGCCGCGCCTACGACGTGGCGTTCCGCAATGCCATGAAGCGTTGTTGCCGTGAGGCTGCGGGACCTGCCGTGCGGGAGTGAAGAAACAGAAAACAAGAAAAGTTAAATACAGAGAGAGAAATGAAAATCAAAGCGAGTAATGTAAATGCAGCCAACTGGGAGGATGTCTCCGTCAAGTCGCACATCCCTGCCGAGTTGGAGAAGCTCTCCGAGCTGGCACACAACCTGTGGTGGTCATGGAACTTCGATGTCACCGATTTCTTCAAGGACCTGGATCCCGCGCTCTGGAAGAAGGTGGGACAGAACCCTGTCCTCCTGCTCGAGCGCATAAGCTACGCCAAGCTCGAGGCGTATGCCAAGGATAAGGTCGTCCTGCGCCGCCTCGACGACATCTACACGCGGTTCCGCAACTATATGGATGTCCGTCCCGACACCTCCCGCCCCTCCGTGGCATACTTCAGCATGGAGTACGGCTTGGACCATGTCCTCAAAATCTACTCCGGCGGCCTTGGTATCCTCGCCGGCGACTACCTCAAGGAAGCCTCCGACAGCAATGTCGACATGTGCGCTGTCGGTCTGCTCTACCGCTATGGCTACTTCACCCAGGCACTCTCCATGGACGGCCAGCAGGTCGCCGACTACGAGGCGCAGAACTTCGGACAGCTGCCCATCGACCGTGTGCTCGATGCCGACGGCAAGCCTATGGTCATCGACGTGCCCTATCGCGACTACTTCGTCCATGCCTACCTGTGGCGTGCCAACGTCGGTCGCGTGTCGCTCTATCTGCTCGACACCGACAACCCCATGAACAGCGAGTTCGACCGCACCATCACCCATAAGCTCTATGGCGGCGACTGGGAGAACCGCCTCAAGCAGGAGATACTGCTCGGCATCGGCGGCATCATCGCCCTCAAGCGGCTCGGCATCAGCAAGGATGTCTACCACTGCAACGAGGGACACGCTGCGCTCATCAACGTGCAGCGCATCTGCGACTATGTGGCAGACGGGCTTACCTTTGACCAGGCCATCGAACTGGTGCGTGCCTCCTCTTTATATACCGTGCACACGCCCGTCCCTGCCGGACACGACTACTTCGACGAGGGGCTCTTCGGCAAGTACATGGGCGGCTACCCGCAGCGCATGGGCATCAGCTGGGACGAGCTGATGGACATGGGACGCAACAACCCTGGCGACCACGGCGAGCGTTTCTGTATGTCTGTCTTCGCTTGCAACACCTCCGAGGAGGTCAACGGCGTCAGCCGCAAGCACGGCGAGGTGTCGCGCAATATGTTCGCCCCCATCTGGAAGGGCTACTTCCCCGAGGAGATGCACGTGGGCTATGTCACCAACGGTGTCCACTTCCCCACCTGGGCTGCCACAGCATGGAAGCAGCTCTACGCCTCTCATTTCGATGAGAACTTCCTCTACGACCAGTCGAATGCCGACATCTGGAAGGCCATCTACGACGTGCCCGATGCCGAGATCTGGAAGACGCGCATGACGCTCAAGACAGACCTCATCGACTATATCCGCCAGCAGTTCAGCGAGACCTGGCTCAAGAACCAGGGCGACCCCTCGCGCATCGTGGCACTGCTCGAGAAGATCAACCCCAACGCACTGCTCATCGGCTTTGCACGCCGCTTTGCCACCTACAAGCGTGCGCACTTGCTCTTCACCGACCTCGACCGTCTGGCGCGTATCATCAACAACCCCGACCGCCCCGTGCAGTTCCTCTTCGCCGGCAAGGCTCATCCCAACGACGGGGCAGGGCAGGGACTGATAAAGAAGATTGTGGAGATCTCGCGCCGTCCCGAGTTCCTCGGCAAGATTATCTTCCTCGAGAACTACGACATGAAGCTGGCACGCCGCCTCATCTCCGGTGTCGACATCTGGATGAACACGCCCACACGTCCGCTGGAAGCATCAGGCACCTCGGGCGAGAAGGCATTGATGAATGGTGTCGTCAACTTCTCCGTGCTCGACGGATGGTGGTGCGAGGGCTACCGTGAGGGTGCAGGCTGGGCACTGCCCGAGCAGCGCACATACCAGAATCAGGATCAGCAGGACCAGCTCGACGCTGCAACCATCTACTCCATCCTTGAGAACGAGATTGCACCCAAGTACTACAACACCGGCTCCGCAGGCTACTCCGAGGAGTGGATAAAGGTCATCAAGAACTCCATAGCGCAGATAGCTCCCCACTTCACCATGAAGCGGCAGCTCGACGACTACTACGATCGGTTCTACAGCAAGGAGGCACGCCGCTTCAAGTACCTCTCTGCCAACAACAACGAGCACGCCAAGGAGCTGGCGGCATGGAAGGAGAGCGTGGCGTTCCGCTGGGACAGCATACAGGTCGTCAGCTGCGAAGAGCCTGACGAGGTGCGTCAGCACACGCTCGAGAGCGGCAAGACCTACACCATCAAGTATGTCATCGACGAGAAAGGACTCGACGATGCTGTCGGTCTGGAGCTTGTCACCACCTGCACCGATGCCGACGGACGGCAGCGCATCTACTCTGTCGTGCCGTTCCGTGTCGTCAAGCGCGAGGGCGACCTCTACACGTTCCAGGCAGACTTCGCCATGGAGAACGGCGGCAGCTACAAGCAGGCGTGCCGCATGTTCCCCAAGAACGCGGCACTGCCTCACCGGCAGGACTTCTGCTACGTCCGCTGGTTCTAATGGGCATTATGGACTTAATAGGCATTATGGGCATTATGGGCAATCACTCGTAATGCCCATTTTGCCCATAATGCCCATAATGCCTATTGTGCCCATCCTGCCCATCCTGCCCATTCCGCCCATCTGTCCAATAATACAACCATTAAGCACAATTGTTCAACGCACTGTGAAAAAAAGCCAATACTTTTGGGCTTCATAGCGGGGGAGCGCGAAAGGCTTTCTCCGTAGATTTTAAGTATTAACTATTAAATTCAGTATTATGAATGACATTAACATCTGGAAGCACACCTTCCTGTATGGTGCGTCGCTCTTCCTCGCATGTGCCACTCCGGCCATGGCAGCAGGTGTAGAGGCAATGCCGTCAGCAGGTGTCGCTTCAGTCCAGCAAAACGGACGCACAGTGAATGTAACGGTCAATGATGCCCTGGGTCCTGTCATAGGAGCCAATGTCCTTGTCAAGGGTACTACCATCGGCGGCATCACCGACATGGACGGCAACGTCACCATCGACGGCGTACCAAACGGTGCCGTACTTCAGGTTTCCTACATCGGCTACGTAGCACAGGAAATCGCACTCCAGAACAATCAGACATCACTCACCGTCACCCTGAAGGAAGACACCGAGACTCTTGACGAGGTCGTTGTCGTGGGCTACGGCACACAGGCCAAGAAGGACATCACCGGTTCCGTTGCTGTCGTCAGCCGTGACGCTATCACCGAGCAGCCTGTCACCACCTTCGCTGAGGCTCTTCAGGGACGTGCATCGGGTGTGTATATCTCCAACTCCGGCGGCCCTTCGGGTGAGTCTACCATTCGTATCCGTGGTGTCGGAGGTGTCAACGGTTCCGACCCTCTGATCATCGTCGACGGCGTTCAGGGTGTCGACATCAACTCTGTCAACCCCAACGACATCGAGTCCATGCAGGTATTGAAGGATGCAGCTGCCACAGCCATCTACGGTGCCCGCGCTGCCAACGGTGTCATCATCGTCACCACCAAGCAGGGTAACAAGGAAGGCAAGGTACGCGTGTCCTACAACGGCTACGTCTCTGCCTCCACAATGGCAAACAGCGGCTACAACATGCTCAATGCCAACGACTATATGAAGGCCATCCAGCAGTCGCAGATCAATCAGGTAACATACCGTAATGTCGATCCTTCCACTGTCGGCCACAGCCAGTTCGGCAGCTACTACCAGACCGATGCCAACGGCAACGTCACCGGCACCAAGGATCTGCAGATGCCTTACCTCATCGTGCCTGCCGGAACATCCATCTCCGCTGCTGAGGGCATCTTCGGCGGCAGCTACAGCGACGGCTCGCTCTATCAGAACATCGTCAACGCCTACCAGGCAGACGGCACGCACTCCTATGCCCTCTCGGCATACTACTATCTCAAGGATGTGCTCGGCAAGTCCGAGGAGGAGGCTCTCGCCGGTACCAACTGGTACGATCAGGTGACGCAGACCGGCATCTCCACCAACCACGAGCTGTCTGTTCAGGGCGGTGGCGAGAAGGGCCAGTATGCTGTCTCTCTCGGCTACATGAACCGTGAGGGTACCATCAAGAACTCCAGCTTCGAACGCTACAACCTGCGTGTCAACACCACGTTCAACCCCACGAAGCACTTCACCCTCGGTCAGAACACCAATGCTTCTACCATGAAGATGACCGGTGAGCGTGGCCGTCAGGGCGACTCGAGCGTCTTCGCACAGACCTACACCATGAACTCATGGGTGCCTGCCTACAACGTAGGTGGTGACTTCGCCGGTTCTGTCGGCGGTGGTGGCCGTGACAACTCGGCTCTTTCTACCGTCATCAACTCCAAGAACGACTTCACGCGCTTCTTCCGTATGCAGTCGGCAGTGTTCGCAGAGTTGAAAGACCCATGGATAAAGGGTCTGTCCCTGCGCTCGCAGTTCTCCGTCAGCCTCATGGGTATGTGGAGCACCACGATGAACGAGAAGAGCGTGGCATGGAACAAGGAGGGTGCTTCACGCAACAACCTCTCCGAGACAGCCAGCTGGAACTTCGACTGGCAGTGGACAAACACCGCTACCTACAAGCATACTTTCGCCGACGACCATGACCTCACCGTCATGATTGGTACCGAGGCCATCAAGTCGGGCATCGGCAAGAGCATGACCGGTACGGACTACGACTACATCTTCGAGCGCGACCCGAACACATGGACGCTGAGCAACGGTGGCGGCGCAAGCCAGACCGTCAGCGGCTACTACCCGAGCAAGTTCACCATGTTCGGCTACTTCGGCCGTGCCGACTACTCTTATAAAGGCAAGTACCTCGCCACGCTGACCATGCGCCGCGATGCCTCTTCCAAGTTCTCGAGCAAGCACCGCTGGGGTACGTTCCCGTCGATCTCTCTCGGCTGGCGTATCTCCGACGAGAAGTTCCTCGAGCAGGCACGTTCCACATGGATGGACGACCTCAAGATCCGCGCCGGCTACGGTACGACGGGTAACTCCAATATCGGTGCCTACAACTACGCCTTCCAGTACAGCAACTCGCAGCGTTACCTCTGGAACGTCAGCGGTGGCAACTCGGGCGCATCGACAGGCTTCGCCATCTCCTCACTCGGCGATACCGAGGCACGTTGGGAGACCATGAAGATGCTCAATGCCGGTGTCGACCTCACGGCGTTCAACAGCCGCCTGACTGCCAGCTTCGACTTCTATGTGAAGAAGACTTCAGACATGCTCGTGCCTGCCAACTGGACAGGTCTTGCCGGCAGCGGCACGAAGCCCAATGTCAACATCGGTGACCTGAAGAACACCGGTATCGACTTCCAGATTGGATGGCGCGACAAGATTGGCCAGGTCAACTA
This sequence comes from bacterium, assembly GCA_963618035.1. Classification (GTDB taxonomy): domain Bacteria; phylum Bacteroidota; class Bacteroidia; order Bacteroidales; family Bacteroidaceae; genus Bacteroides. The sequence goes on along the minus strand of CAVERK010000005.1, from coordinate 20,340 downwards.
CAACGTCAGTGCCAACGCCAGCTGGTACAAGAATGAGGTGACACGCCTCGGCTCGTCCAACCTCTACACCTCGACACGTATCACCGACCTCACCATCACCACGGTAGGCCAGCCCGTGTCTATGTTCTACGGCTATGTCGACGACGGCATCTACAAGTCGGTCGAGGATGTGCTGAACTACAAGAACGCCAACGGCGAGACCATCCTGCCCTATGGTGTTGCAGACTATGAGGGCCTCGTGTCCACCGCCTCCTCATGGGTAGGTCACTACAAGTGGAAGGACACCAACAACGACGGCAAGGTCGATGCAGACGACCGTACCATCATCGGTAATCCGCATCCCGACCTCACCGGTGGTTTCAACCTCGGCCTGACATGGAAGGACTGGGATCTGAGCACCTACCTGTACTACTCCATCGGCAACGACCTCTACAAGCACTACGAGTACTACACGCTGTGGGGTAACCTGAGCAACTCGTTCTCTTACGACCGCATCAGCCAGGCATGGAACCCCGACACCAACCCCAACGGCACACTGCCTCTCTGGGTATATGGCGACACCAATGCCGAGACCACGCAGTCTCACTCACAGTATGTTCAGAACGGCTCTTACCTCCGCATGCAGACACTCACCCTCGGCTACTCACTGCCGAAGAAGGTCGTCAGCAAGATTGGCTTCAGCCGCATCCGCCTCTACGCACAGTTGGCAAACGTCTTCACCATCACCGGCTACGACGGTCTTGACCCTGAGGTACGTTCCAACAACGGCGACTCGTCGAACGACATGATGAAGGGTATCGACTACGGCTCCTACGGTATGCCGCGCCAGTACCTCTTCGGTGTCAACATCGACTTCTGATACATCCATTATATATATAACAGAAACATATTACACGAAACGATATGAAAAAAGCAATATTATATTCAGCATTGGCTCTCGGCTCGCTGTCTATGACCAGTTGCGGCGACAGCTTCCTCGAGATAGACCCTGTCGGTGCTGTCAGCGAGAGCACACTGACGAGCGATGAGGGCATCGACTATGTCCTGAATGCTGCCTACAACACGTTCTACGGAATGCAGACAAGCGTATGGGCCATGGGTCATGCGTCCATGACAGACTGGATCTTCGGCGACATCATGGGTGCCGATGCCAACAAGGGCTCCACGGCTACCGACCAGTCGGACCTCACAGCACTCGAGACTTGGACCATCGTAAGCTCCAACTCCTACCTCACGGAGAAGTGGAACGCCATCTACGAGTCTGTGAAGCGTTGCAACAATGTCATCGACATGGCAGAGAAGATGGGCGACGCACTGCAGAACAAGGATCAGGTCATCGCACAGGCACGCTTCATCAAGGGCGTGTGGATGTTCGAGGGCATTCGCGTCTTCGGTGCAGCCATCCCCTATGTGACGCTCGAGGCATATCAGGCATCAACAGACCCGCAGGTGGGCAACCTCGACGAGAACGGCAACTATGTCTATGTATGGGATAAGGTGGAGGCAGACCTCCAGTATGCTGCCGATAACCTGCCCGAGACATGGAGCGACTCCGAGAAGGCACGCGCCACATCATGGCAGGCCAAGGCGATGCTCGCCAAGCTCTACCTCTACTGGTCGTCGCCCTACAACGGCACCAACGGCACAGAGGATCACTGGGAAGAGTGCAAGGAACTGCTCAACAAGATCATCTCCAGCGGCAAGAACGCACAGGGCACTAAGTATCGCCTTGTCGACAACTATGCCGACCTCTTCGATGTAGAGACCTCCGACTGGAACGGTGAGGATGTGTTCGACATTCAGACCACCATCAGCGGTACGCAGATCTATACCTCTGCCGTAGTGTCGGCATACTCCATCTCGCAGGCAGGTGCCTCCGGCATCGGCGGATGGGGCTTCTACCAGCCAACCTATGAGTTCGTCAACAGCTTCATCGTCGACGAGAACGGTCTGCCCGATGCGTCATACCGCAGCAAGGCTGCCCTGACGCAGATGGTCAACGGTACTATCGTCTCCGACCTTGAGACTTACACCGACCCGCGTCTCGACGTGTGCGCAGGACGTTTCGGTGTGCCGTTCCTCGACTATGGCGTGCCGTCGCAGGCTGCCATCACCGGTTGGGTGCGCGACTACACCAACGGTGGTCTCTACATGAACAAGAAGCCCGAACCCAAGAAGTCGGACCGTCCGTCCTACGCATCGGCCACATACCCTGGCTCCACTGCCAAGAACTACCACATCATCCGCTATGCAGACATCCTGCTGATGCGTGCTGAGGTGGCTATCCACGACGGCGACCTCGCTACCGCACTCCAGTACATCAACCAGGTGCGCAAGCGTGCTGCCAACAGTGCCTACACCACTGCCGGCAACGAGAGCTACTACACCGCTGCCAGCCTCACCGTCCCCGAAGACTACACCTTCCAGGACAAGGTCAACAACCGCACGGTCACCAACACCGTAGCCAACTACCGCTTGGGCCTCTACACCTCGTTTGCCAACGCTACCGAGGCCACTACGGCTCTGAAGCGTGAGCTGCGTGCCGAGTTCGGTATGGAGGGTCACCGCTGGTTCGACCTGGCCCGTTGGGGTGAGGTTGCCGATGTCCTGAACAATGAGTTCAAGGCATACGAGGTACAGTACCTCAGCAAGTACTCCAACGTCTATGGCGCCAACTGGGTGACGCTGCCAATCCCCGAGACGGAGATCATCACCGCCGCGGGACGCTTCAAGCAGAACGTCAACTGGCAATGACAATAAAAGAGAGGCAACCGAGAGGTTGCCTCTCTTTTTTACTACCTTTGCCCCCAATCAATCTTAACAAACCCTTTATGCAACAGAAAATCATCATCCTCGACTTCGGATCGCAGACCACGCAGCTCATAGGCCGCCGTGTGCGCGAGCTGGACACCTTCTGCGAGATCCTTCCTTACAACAAGTTCCCCGAAGACGACCCCGACATCATCGGTGTCATCCTCAGCGGATCACCATATTCCGTCTACGACGACAAGGCCTTCCGTCCCGACTTCTCCAAGTTCCTCGGCAAGTACCCCGTCCTCGGCATCTGCTATGGCGCACAGCTCATGGCATCCGTCGGCGGTGGCACCGTGGAGCCGGCAGGGTCGCGTGAGTACGGACGGGCACACCTCACCTCTTTCGATGCTGCCGACCCTCTCTTCGCAGGCTTCAGCCCCGACTCGCAGGTATGGATGAGCCATGGTGACACCATCACCTCACTGCCTGCCGACTGCCGCCGCATAGCATCCACGGAGCACGTCGCCAATGCTGCCTATGCCTGCCACGACCGCCGTGTGTGGGCTGTCCAGTTCCATCCCGAGGTGCATCACTCCGTTCAGGGGTCGCTCCTGCTGCGCAACTTCGTCGTCGGCATCTGCGGCAGCCGTCAGGAGTGGAGCGCGGCATCGTTCGTGGAGACCACCGTGCAGGAGCTGCGCCATCAGCTCGGCAGTGACCGTGTCATCCTCGGACTCAGCGGAGGTGTCGACTCCAGCGTCTGCGCCACACTCCTCAGCCGTGCCATAGGGCAGAACCTCACCTGCATCTTCGTCGACCACGGCATGCTCCGCAAGAACGAGTTCCAGCAGGTCATGGACGACTACCGTGGCCTCGGTCTCAACGTCGTCGGCGTGGATGCCTCGGCCAAGTTCTTCAAGGATCTCGAGGGTGTCACCGACCCCGAGCAGAAGCGCAAGATCATTGGGCGCGACTTCGTGGAGGTCTTCGATGCCGAGGCACGCAAGGTCAAGGACGCACGGTGGCTCGCACAGGGCACCATCTACCCCGACCGCATCGAGAGCCTCAGCATCACCGGCATGACCATCAAGAGCCATCACAACGTCGGCGGACTGCCCAAGGAGATGAACCTCAGCCTCTGTGAGCCGCTGCGCTGGCTCTTCAAGGACGAGGTGCGCCGCGTAGGCCGCCAGCTCGGAATGCCCGAACGGCTCATTGGCCGCCATCCCTTCCCTGGCCCAGGACTGGCAGTGCGCATCCTCGGTGAGGTCACTCCCGACAAGGTGCGTATCCTCCAGGATGCCGACGACATCTATATCAGCACCATGCGCTCATGGCTCCTGCCCGACGGCACGCCGCTCTACGACAGCGTCTGGCAGGCAGGCACCGTGCTGCTCTCCACCGTGCGCTCCGTAGGTGTCATGGGCGATGAGCGCACCTACGAGCATCCCGTGGCACTGCGTGCCGTCACCAGCGTCGATGCCATGACTGCCGACTGGGCACGCCTGCCCTACGACTTCCTCGCGAAGGTGTCGAACGAGATCATCAACAAGGTCAAGGGTGTCAACCGCGTCTGCTACGACATCTCCTCAAAGCCGCCAAGCACAATAGAGTGGGAGTAGGCATAAGAAGCCTCTCCCCAGCCTCCCTTTTAACTTTCCTTAACCCCCCCCCCCTGCATATTCATATCATAATAAATGCTTTTCTTTGCAGGAAATTCGCTGCCGTGTACAGTGGTGCGTGGCGGCGGCTTGTATGAATATCTACAAACAATGTTGTTTTTTAAATTAATTGATTTATGAGGAAAAACTTTTTGAATGCAATCCTCTTCGGTGGACTCATCGCCCTCTCGGCAGGCTCTTTCGTGGCTTGCACCGACTATGATGACGACATCGACGGCTTGCAGAAGCAGATTGACAGCGTGAACACCACGCTGGCAGCCTTGCAGACACAGGTGAATGCCGGCAGATGGGTGACAACACTCACCTCGATTGACGGTGGCTTCACCGTAGTATTCTCCGACGGTTCCACCTATGACATCAAGAACGGTCAGGACGGTGCAACAGGTGCAACAGGCGCAACAGGTGCAGCAGGCTCCGTGCTGACCGTCGGTGAAGACGGCTACTGGTATATCGACGGCCAGCAGACAGACTATAAGGCTGCTATCGATTACTCGAAGACATCTTATGTAAAGGACGGCGTTTGGAACATCGGCGGCGAGCAGACAACGTACAAGGCTCTGGGCAACACCTACGCTATCAAGGATGCCAAGGGCGTGTGGACACTCTATGTCCCAAGCGAGGACGGCACCAAAATCCAGGATGTAGAGCTTCCTACCGCTGCTGCCATGGTAACCAGCATCAAGGTGATAGACGCCAAGGGCTATGACAAATATCTGAGTCTGGACAACACGACGTTCACATACAGCGGCTCTACTAATTGGGATGGTGCCACCCTTCCCGAGAATGGCTCCCGCATCATGGCCTCGAACAACAAGGTGCTTCTCCAGATTACTCCTGCCGAGGCAGCTGCGGGCATCAAGAAGATTACACTTGTCAACAGCAAGGGCGAGGCTCTTGGCTTCGATCTTGCTGCCAATGCCTACACCGGTCTGCTGACACGTGCTGCCATCGCCAATGGTCTCTATGAGCTTTCCATTCCCGCGCAGGCTGTCGATGATGAGAAATACGAAGCCCTCAAGGAAGCCCTCAAGGGCGAGGGCGATGGCAGTGCCATGTTCGGCTTTGCTGTCGACGGTGTCCTGCGCTCCGACTACGACTTTGCTACGGCTAAGGATGGCAGCGACGGCAAAGAAGGAGGCAACTCTCTGGGCACCAAGAAGACAGAGGTCTCCTACTACGATGCCTCCACCGGTGCTGACTCTGATAAAAACGCGCTTTACATCAAGCCTCTCAGCGGTGATGCCAAGATTGCGCTCGGGTCTTCAGAAGCCAGCTCCATAGGAACCGCCAAGACCGGCGAGGCAATCACCATCGGGTTCTCCAACAGCTACATCTACGATGCCTACCTGACCTTTGACGATGCTACCAAAGCAGCCTTCGGCATCACCTACGACAAGACGAGTGACCATCAGACATTCACCGTCGGCAAGATTCCCGACGAGGGCAGCCTGACCGTCAAGTTCACGCTGACCACTGTCGACGTTCTTGGTAATGTGAAGACCACGGCTCTCTCGACCGCTGTAGCTGTCGAGGGCAACGATGTCACGATAAAGGACGAAGACAGCAGCGCCGTCGACCTCTCGGAGGATACCCCGCAGATTGTCATTGCCCTTGAGAAGAATGGCATCAACACCACCTTCTGGAAGAACCACTGTGCGACAGTGGAGCTCTTAGGTCTGTACAGCGATGCCGCTTGCACGAAGGCAGCCACAGACAAGGCCAAGGCTACCGCATACTTCTCTACAGCCGACAAGAAGGAAGTCGAATCTGCCAAGGAAGCCACTCATATAACGGTCAACATTGACAAGTCGGGCATTAGGAAAATGTCTGGCGACTACTACCTGAAGCTCGTGTCCAAGAGCTCCGACGGTATTGAGCTTGGCGCCATCGTTGTCCCTGTCCAGCTCGAGGCTGACCCGACGAATGGCGTTAAGAGCCTCATCGCGGATAATCTCAAGGGTGATTATCCTGAGACGGATGGTGTCATCGTCATCAGTAGTGGCGGCAACATCGAAAACAAAGACTTCGACGGTAGCGGAACAAATCTCTTCGGTGTCAACCTCACCAACTATATCAGTGGCTTGGCAGCCATTGAACGCGGCTCTGGTACTGGTGATAACATTGCATCATCATGCTCTGTCAAGATTGGCGATACTGCAGTCACGTTCGCTCTGGACGGCGAAGACAAGTCAGTGGCCATGATCAACGGTAAGACTGCTGCCACCTCGGATGTCGCCTGCTTCTACACTAATCCTAAAGGTGGATATCCTTGGCTTCTGCTCAAGAACGAATGGGTTGCCTCCGACGGCAAGAGCATGCCTTATGCCACGAGTAAACCGGGCTACATCCAGGCAGGCTACGGCAAGGATCTGATCATCAAAGCCACGACCGAGGATGGTGAGTCCTACAGCTTCAAGGTCCGCATCGAAAGCCCCATCGCCAGCGGCATGCTCAAAGTGAAGGATGCAGGAGCTTCGTTTATGGACGGGGCTTACGTAGGAGCAGTTTCGTTCAACAAGGACACTCTTGAGAGCGGCGGTACGGTGAAGATTTACTCCGACCAGATTAAGCTCTTCGCCGTTAACGATAGCAATCCGTGGGATGTGTTCCAGCATGGTGTCGCCCTCTATGAGAGCTACGAATTCGCTAACAAAAACATCGAAAGCGTCTCGTTCGAAGGGAGCGACATCAACCGTATTAAGGCTGGTAACGTGGTACCCATCGAGGAATCGATGACTAGTGGTGACAGCACCCTGGGCTATGTCGAGTTCAGTAAGAGCGGTGGATACTCCAGTTCCAACGAAGATGACTGGTTCCACGTGACCATCAATGACAAATTCGGCTACACCCGCATTTGGAAAGTTCAGACCATAATCAAGACGCCGCGGAAAGCACCAACGGATTAATCTCCTCCCAATAAAATGACAATGAGGGCACGTACCACCAAGGTATGTGCCCTCTGTCTTTCCACGTCCTGTGGCGCGTGTACCTCTCCGAGGCACCACAGCAGGATGCCTACACCACAGGATTTGTATATTGGGAGCGCACCGTGCGCCAGCCTCGAAAGAGGTACACACGCCATAGGACATGGATCCCAGATGCACTTGTATCTATTTGCTGTCTCCCCCTCTACCAGTACTCCTTTTCGTTTCGATTAGCTGGTACTGCAGTACCAGCTAATTGGTACGCCAGTACCGGCTATATGGTACTGCAGTACCAACTATATGGTACTGCCCGAGAAGCTAACTGTCTTTCCTGAAGAGGCTAATGGACTTAATGGGCATGATGGGCATTCTCCCCATTTTTATTACCTTTGCCCTATAAAAAACACACACCGACTATGAAAACTCTCCGTATTGTCAAGGACGACCCTTACCTGCAGCCGTATGCCGAAGCCATTGACGGCCGTCACCGTCATGCCATAGACAAGGAACGTGAACTGACGGGCGGCACAGGACGGCTGTCGGAGTTCGCCGACGGCTACCTCTACTTCGGCCTGCACGGCACGCCGCAGGGCGGATGGGTGCTGCGCGAGTGGGCACCCAACGCCACAGCCATATACCTCATAGGCACCTTCAACGGCTGGAGGGAGCATGAGGGCTACAGCCTCAAGCCCACAGGCAACGGCAACTGGGAGCTTGGGCTGCCTGCCGGTGCACTGCACCACGGCGACCTCTACAAGCTGTCGGTGCACTGGGACGGCGGCAGTGGCGAACGCATACCCGCCTGGGCAACGCGCGTGGTGCAGGATGCGGAGACAAAGATATTCAGTGCGCAGGTGTGGGCACCCGAGGAGCCGTACCGCTTCAAGGTGGATACGTTCCGCCCACGGCGGCATCCGCTGCTCATCTACGAGTGCCACATCGGCATGGCGCAGGAGGAGGAGAAGGTAGGCACATACCGCGAGTTCCGGCAGAACGTGCTGCCGCGCATTGCTAAGGAGGGCTATAACTGCCTGCAGATTATGGCGGTGCAGGAGCATCCCTACTATGGCAGCTTCGGCTATCATGTGTCGAGCTTCTTCGCACCGTCGTCGCGCTTCGGCACGCCCGACGAGCTGAAGGAGCTTGTCGATGCCGCACACGCCATGGGGCTGGCTGTCATCATGGACATCGTCCACTCTCATGCCGTGAAGAACACTGCCGAGGGGCTGTCCCTCTTTGCCGGTGACCCCGACCAGTACTTCTGCCACGGCGCACGGCGCATGCATCCGGCGTGGGACTCCTGCTGCTTCGACTACGGCAAGAACGGCGTGCTGCACTTCCTGCTGTCGAACTGCAAGTACTGGCTCGAGGAGTTCCGCTTCGACGGTTTCCGCTTCGACGGCGTGACCTCGATGCTCTACTACAGCCACGGCCTCGGCGAGGCGTTCACCTCCTATGCCGACTACTTCAACGGCCATGAGGACGACGATGCCATCTGCTACCTCACGCTCGCCAACAAGCTGATACACCAGGTCAATCCCCACGCCATAACCATCGCCGAAGAGGTGTCGGGCATGCCAGGGCTGGCAGCGCCGATAGCCCACGGCGGCTATGGCTTCGACTACCGCATGGCGATGAACATCCCCGACTTCTGGATCAAGACCATCAAGGAACATATCGACGAAGACTGGAAGCCCTCGGGCATCTTCTGGGAAGTCACCAACCGCCGCAAGGACGAGCGCACCATCTCCTACGTCGAGAGCCACGACCAGGCCCTCGTCGGCGACAAGACCATCATCTTCCGCCTCATCGATGCCGACATGTACTGGCACATGCAGAAGGGCGACGAGAACTACACCGTGCGCCGTGGCATGGCACTGCACAAGATGATACGCCTGGTCACCGCCGCCGCCATCAACGGAGGCTATCTCAACTTCATGGGCAATGAGTGGGGACATCCGGAGTGGATTGACTTCCCCCGCGACGGCAACGGCTGGAGCCACAAGTATGCACGCCGCCAGTGGAGCCTGGTCGACAATCCCGCGCTTTGCTACCACCAACTCGGCGACTTCGATGCCGCAATGCTCAGCGTTCTGAAGAGCATTCCGGCGTTTGAGAACACGCCGGTGCAGGAGATATGGCACAACGACGGCGACCAGATACTCGCCTTCGCGCGTGGCAGCCTGCTGTTCGTCTTCAACTTCAACCCCGTCCGCTCGTTCACGGACTATGGCTTCCTTGTCCCCGAAGGCTCCTACCGCACGGTGCTGAACACCGATGCCACGGCGTTCGGCGGCTATGGCTTCTGCGACGACAGCGTGGAGCACTTCACCATGCCCGACGACCTCTATCGTGCCGACGGCAAAGGCTGGCTGAAGCTCTATGTCCCTGCCCGCTCGGCGCAGGTGCTCCGCAAGGTCTGAACCACACACCCAACACCACACAGCCATGAGCAGAACGATGACAGCCCTGACGATGAGGATGCTGGCGGCAGCGGTTCTTGCCGCCGTCGTGTGCATGGGTGCTGCGGCACAGGATGCCGCCGCTCCCGACTCTGCCGTCAGCCACATCCACCGCCTGCGGCAGCAGATAGACGGTGAGGATGACGGTGCACGCCGCGCCCTGCTCGGCTCGCTGCTCGCCGGAGCCTATGCCGACTATGCCGCCACACACTCATACGCTATGCACGGGCGCACGGAGATTGCAGCCACTGCCGCCGCTCCTGCCGACATACGCGAGTGGACACCGCAGATGTTCTACAGCCGCATAGACACGCTGCTGCAGCTGTCGCTCGCAGATCCGCCGCTCCTGCTGCGCACCTCAGCCAAAGCCTGCAAGCCGTCTGTCATGCCGCGCAGGGACGGGAAGTACTACCGCCACTGTCTCCTGCACCCCCTCGCCGAGCGTGCCGTCACCCTCTATGAGTCCCTCGCATCTGCCGGTGCTGACATACCGGTGCAGCAGCGCATTGCAGCCATCGACAGTATGCTCGTCGCTACGTATGCTGCCGCCGGCAAGATGGAGGAGGCTGTCATCCTCAGCAGCACCGCCGCCCTCGAACGACAGTATGCCGCCGCCACCACGACAGCGGAGCAGGATGCCGTCGCCGCACGCCTCGACAGTCTCATCACCGCCTGCCGTTCCAACACCGTCTGTGCCGAGGCATACATACTCAAGTCTGCCTGGCTGGACGCACGGCAGATGCACGCCGAGGCACTGGCCGTCTGCGACGAGGGCATACGCCGCTACCGACGCTATCGCCGGACGGGCATCCTCAAGGACCTCAGAGCACAGATCCTGCGGCAGGAAGCCTCTGCCGCCGTCAGTGGCTTCGTCTACCCAGGGCGCATGGCGGAGTTCCGCGTCAGCTTCAGAAACACCGGTGACATAACCCTGCGCCTCGGCGATGACACGCACGTGCTGCATACCGGCGCGGCACGCCGCTATACCACACATGACACCATAGCCGCTGTCGGCATCCCCTACGGGTGCGGCACGTATGCCGTCAGCCTGTCGTTTCGCGGACATGACGGCAGGAAGACAGGGCGCATGACCCTGCCGGTCACGAGGCTGAAGATACTGTCCCTGCCTCTGCCCGACGGCAGCACCGAGATGCGTGCCGTCGATGCCGCCACAGGACAGCCTCTGGACGGCGTGGAGCTGACATTCACGCGTCGCGACGGCAAGGAGGTGGTGGCACGGCTCACTACCGGCAGTGACGGCACGGCAGTATTGCCGCCGCAGGAGAGACGGCAGACACTCACCTACAAGGCTGTGCGGGGCACCGATACGGCACTCGCCCCGCAGACACTGTACACCGGAGGCAATGCCGCCGTGGCGGTGGAGGACGGGGAAAGGACGGTGTTGGCGCTGCTGACCGACCGTGCCGTCTACCGTGCCGGACAGACCATATATATAAAAGGTATAGCCTACACCTGTAAGGGCGACACCGCCGCCGTGGCCGAAGGACGCAGCTACACCATCCGTCTCCTTGACGGTGACGGCAGGGAGGTGGCATCACGGCAAGCCACGACGGGCAGCTTCGGCTCGTTCGGCATGGATCTTGCCCTGCCGGAGACAGCACGCAGCGGCAGCTTCAGGATATGCGACGCACAGGGCACGGCATCTGCCGTGGTGCGTGTGGAGGAATACCGCCGTCCGAGTTTTGAGATCACGTTCGACCCCATCCGCCGTCCTTACCGCACGGGCGACACCGTGCATGTCACCGGCAGCGTCACGGCATACAGCGGTGTCAGCGTGCAGGACCTGCCGCTGGCATACACCGTGACCGCACAGGAGAGGTGGGTCTGGCGCAACAGCCGTGGCGGCAAGGGCATGACGGCAGACACCGTCCGCCTCGACAGCGCAGGACGCTTTGACATAGCCGTGGTGCTGAAGCCGCAGGACGGCGACGGCAGTGCACTGTACACCGTGGAGGCACGCATCACCGATGCCGGAGGCGAGACACAGCAGGCGGCAGTGGACATTGAGGCAGGGCGGCAGGCATACGTCATCAGTCCCGAAGGCATAGGGACATACGTGGCGAAGGACGACAGCAACGGCACATTCAGCGTGCGTGTGCTGAACAGAAGCGGCGAGGAGGTGGCGGCAGACATCCGCTACCGCCTGTACCGCCGGCTGCGGCAGGGCAGTGCGGAGGGAGAGACCCTCGTCGGGCAAGGCACGCTTAGTGCCAACACGCCACACGCCCTAAGCCTGTGGCAGGGACTGCCGTCGGCGGCATACAGGGTGGTCTTCGGCGTGGCAGGGGAGGAGAGCCTCGCCCAGGAATGCCGCACGGAGAGCAGCACGGAGTTCGTGCTCTACGGCACGGGCGATGTGGTGCCAGGCTCGTTCATGGACGTGTTCTGCGACGCAGAGGATAAGACACTTACCTTCGACGAACGCCATCCGGCAGTCTTCCGCTTCGGCACGTCGCACGCCAAGGCACATGTCTTCATGGATGTCTTCAGCCTGCGGCGGCGCGTCAGCAGCCGTGTCTTCGAGACCGGCAATGCCATCATGCCGCTGACAATAGACTACCTGCCGGAGTATGGCGACGGCGTGACGGTGCTGCTCACCTTCGTCAGGGACGGACAGACACACAGCTGCCGCGTGCGCATTGAGAAGGCGGTGCAGGACAGGACGCTGGACATGGAGTGGCAGACGTTCCGCGACAGGATGCAGCCAGGGCAGGACGAGGAGTGGAGGCTCGTCGTGAGAAATCCCGACGGCACTCCCGCATCGGCGGAGATGCTTGCCATGATGTATGATGCCTCTCTCGATGCCGTCTGCAAGCACAGCCAGAGCCTCGCCTTCCGTCCGCTACGCCGCCTGCCATACGTCAGCATCGGCGAGAGCCGCCACCACTACGGTGCGGTGCATCTGCTCACGTCTGATACCTACGGCACGCTCCACATGCCCATGTCGCGCACCATGCCGCTGATGACAATGACCAAGGCGGAGACTGCCAATGCAGGTGGCGACGTTGAGGATGCCGCACCCGTGAGCCTGCGTACCGACTTCGCCGAGACGGCATTCTTCCTGCCGTCGTTGCAGACAGACAGCACGGGGACGGCAGTGGTGACATTCCGTGCGCCGGAGAGCCTCACGCGCTGGAACGTGGTGGTCTATGGCCACACGCGCGACATGAAGACGGGCGTGGTCGAGGCTACTGCCGTGACGCAGAAAGACCTGATGCTGCGCCCGCACCTGCCGCGCTTCGTCCGTGCCGGAGACCGGCTACGCCTGACGGCTGTCGTCAGCAACCTGTCCGGCAGGGGCATCGACGGCGAGGCTTGTCTCGAACTGTTCGACACCGCGACAGGCAAGGTCACGGCACGCCAGTCGGCAGACTTCAGCACCGTGGCGGGCGGCAACGCCGCCGTAGGCTTTGACATCAGTATCCCCGAGGACGGCGACGGCACACTCGGCGTGCGCATGACGGCACGCGGTGGCGGCTTCAGCGACGGCGAACAGCACACGCTGCCGGTGCTGACCGGCAAGCAACGCATCACGGAGACCGTGGCTATGTCTGTCCGTGGCGGCATGACACGCACATACAGTCTCGACAGCCTCTTCAACCGGCATAACCCCTCCGCCACACGGCGCAGCATGACCGTGGATCTGACAGGCAATCCGGCGTGGTATGCCATGCAGGCACTGCCGGACATCAGCGATCCGCAGCACGACGATGCACTGGCATGGGCGGCGGCATACTATGCCAACACCCTCGCGGCAGCCATCAGCGGCGGCAATCCTCACGGCAGCACAGCCCTCGCCAAGCTCAAGTCCATGCAGGACGACGACGGAGGATGGAGCTGGTTCAGCGGAATGTCGGCTGACGAGACCGTCACTGCCGGCATCGCCGTACTGCTTGTCCGACTGAAGATGCTCATGGAAAATATTGGTGTGGCTGCGGACAGCGATGCCGTGGCAATGGCAGACAGTGCCATCGCCTGTCTGCACCACAGGATGCAGGAGCACTGGCAGGACATACGCCGCCGCAACAAGGATGCGGACAGCTACATGCTGTCTGCCGCCGACATGCGGTATCTCTACCTCATTGCCGTCAGCGGTGCGGAGGTTCCGCAGCAATATCGCACGATGTACCGCTTCTTCCTCGACAAGGTGGACGACGTTCTCGGCAGCCATGACGTGACGGCGGAGGCACAGGGTGCCGTCATCATGAAGCGTGCCGGCAAGGAGCGCAAGGCGCAGAGGTTCATTGCGTCACTGAAGGGGATGATGGTACGTGAGGCGGAGATGGGCGCACACTTCGCATTCCCCGACGTGCCTCGCACCTGGGGCATGATGCCCATCACGCAGCACGTGGCGGCCATGGAAGCCCTGCGCGAGTGTGGCGGCGAGGAGAACCTGATAGAAGAGATGGAGCTGTGGCTCCTCGGACAGAAGCGGGGACGCAGCTGGAGTTCGCCCGTCAGCACCGCCGATGCCGTCTACGCGCTGCTGTGCAACGGCAGCAGTCTGCCTGACGGTGGCGGCGATGCACGTCTGACGCTTGCCGGCGAGACCGTCAGCACCGCCAATGCTGACAAGGACACAGACGGCGGCACAGGGCTACGCCGCATCAGCCGCACATACGGCGAAGGCACCAAAGCCATAGACGCACGCAGCATCACCGTGCAGAAGGACGGTATGGGAGTGGCATGGGGATCTGTCAGTGCACAGTACCTCAGTCCGGTGACGGATGTCGGGCGGTATGGCGACGTGATGGGCATAGACCGCAGGCTGTTTGTCGAGCGCGTCTCTGCCGACGGACGCAAGAGCCTCGAGCCGGTGGGTGCGGACACGGAGCTGCACGTTGGCGACGTGGTGGTGTCGCGTCTCACGCTCACGCTCGGCAGCACCCTCGACTTCGTGCAGGTCACAGACCGTGCCGGAGCACTGCTTGAGCCGGTGGCACAGCTCTCCGGCTACCGCCACGGCAGTGGCACAGGCTATTACCTTGAGGTGCGTGATGCGGAGACGAGCCTCTTCTTCCGCACACTCGGCAAGGGCGTGCACGTGTTTGAGGTCCGCTATACGGCGGCGCACACTGGTACATGCCACCTCGGCATCACCACCGTGCAGAGCACCTATGCACCGGAGTTCTCCGCACACACGGCAGGCGGCACGATTCGTGTAGGGCGGTGAACGCCTCTCGCGGCAATGTTTCTCGTGATCCGTTTGAAACGTGAGGACAATACGTTACCTTTGCCAATGTGAAGTAAGCACGGTCATAGTCGGAAACACCAATAGTCATGGCAAAGATAATAGTTCAGGATACGGAGATTGCTGTCATCAACCACGATGATAAAGACTACATATCATTGACGGATATGGTACGTAACATCGAGAATGGCCTGGCATTGATCGAAAAATGGTTACGTAATAAAAACACAATTGAGTTCCTTGGGATATGGGAAGAGATGTATAATCCGGATTTTAATTCCACCGAATTCGAGGGAATTAAAAATGAGGCAGGGTTAAACCGCTTTATCCTTTCCGTGAAGCAATGGACAGAAAAGACCAAATCAAGGGGACTTATCGCGAAGGCAGGACGCTATGGTGGAACTTACGCTCACAAGGATATTGCATTTGAATTTGCGTCTTGGGTCTCTCCCCAATTCAAGCTATATCTGCTGAAGGAGTTTCAACGTATGAAAGAGCAAGAGCAAGCCTTGCTCGGTTGGACTGCAAAACGTGAGCTGTCTAAAATCAACTACCGTATTCATACCGATGCCATAAAACAAAATCTTATTCCCACTGAGGTAACAGAGAGACAGGCAAGCACTATTTATGCCAATGAAGCCGATATGCTAAATGTTGCCATGTTCGGCGTGACGGCGAAGGCGTGGCGAGAGCAGCACCCTGAGCTGAAAGGAAATATCCGTGATTATGCTTCTATCAATGAATTAATCTGTCTCTCCAATATGGAAAACCTTAATGCCGTATTTATTGACCAAGGTATTCCACAGGGTGAACGGTTAATCAAACTCAATAGAATCGCCATTCAACAGATGAAAGTGCTGGAGGATGACGAGAGCAGGAGATTACTGAAATAGCCATGTCCTTTCATAAAAGGATTTTGCCGTAGTGAGAAAAAGGCATACCTTTGTCTTATGATGACGAGAAAGATAACAGTCATGGTATGCCTGCTCATTGCCGCAACGGTGGCGGCGATGGCGCAGCCGCAGCTCAAGCCCAGCGAGGAGACGCAGGACTTGGGACAGGTGGAGTGGAAACGGCCTGTCACCATAAACTACACGATAACCAACACGGGGTCGGCGGCACTGGTGATCAACGCCGTTGAGCCGGACTGCGCCTGCAGCGTGGCACGCTGGACGGACATGCCCATAGCACCGCGCGGCAACGGACAGATCAGCGTGACCTTCGATGCCGAGGCACTGGGACAGTTCCACAAGTCTGTCGCTGTCTACAGCAATGCCGAGCCGCACGTCAGGTACCTGCACTTCACGGGACAGGTGCTCGAGCACGTCACCGACTTCAGCCGCACACATCCGTATCAGATAGGCGACATACGCCTCGACACCGCTGCCATAGTGTTCCGCGATGTCATGAGAGGGCAGCATCCCGCGATGCACATCAGCGTTGCCAACCAGGGCAGCGGCTCGTATGAGCCGGTCATCATGCACCTGCCGCGCTATATAAGCATGACGGCAGACCCGCCGGTCATAGGCAGGGGCGAGCGTGCCGACATCACACTGACGCTGCACAGCGACCGCCTTGGCGACTATGGACTGACAGAGGCCACTGCCTACCTGTCGCGCTTCACCGGCGACAAGGTGGGTGGCGGCAATGAGATACCTGTCAGCGTGCTGCTGCTGCCGGACTTCTCCGCCATGACGGAGCAGGAACGTATGCACCCTGCCGTCATACAGGTCAGCGACACCATAGTGGACATGAGCACGCTGCTGGAGAGCCGCAGTAAGGCACGCTATGACATCACCGTCAGCAACACTGGCGAGATGCCGCTGTATATCCCGCGCGTGCAGGTCATGGACAGGGCTGCCAGCGTGTCGCTGAAGAAGAACCTGTTGCAGCCAGGCGAGAGCACACGCCTGCGCATCACCGTCAGCAAGCGCGACATAAGGGACGACAAGGAGCCGCTTGAGGTGCTGATGGTCACCACCGACTACCGCCGTCCGAAGGTGATGATAAGGGTCAAGGTCAGATAGGCACACCATAATATATATATATGTGAAAGTCTTATGGAACATCCAGAGAACAATGCAGAGTACAAAGGCCTGACGGTCAACGCCGGCGTTGAGGCCGCACCGATAGTGAACCCATACCACCGGCACAACGGCCACAAGCGTCAGCTCACGGTGGCAGAATATGTCGAGGGCATACTCAAGGGCGATGTGACGACGCTGAGCCGTGCCGTCACCCTCACCGAGAGCCTCCTGCCCGAGCATCAGGCGATGGCGCAGGAGGTCATAGAGAAATGCCTGCCCTATGCCGGCAACTCCATACGTGTGGGCATCAGCGGCGTGCCAGGTGCAGGCAAGAGTACATCCATCGACGTGTTCGGCACCTATGTGCTCGACAAGTACAAGGGCAAGCTGGCGGTGCTCGCCATCGACCCCAGCAGCGAACGTTCCAAGGGCAGCATCCTCGGCGACAAGACGCGCATGGAGAAGCTCGCCATGCACCCCGATGCCTTCATACGCCCCAGTCCTGCGGCAGGCAGCCTCGGCGGCGTGGCACGCAAGACGCGCGAGACCATCATACTGTGTGAGGCAGCGGGATATGACAAGATATTCGTCGAGACCGTGGGCGTGGGACAGAGCGAGACAGCCTGTCACTCCATGGTCGACTTCTTCCTGCTGATACAGCTGGCAGGTACCGGCGACGAGCTGCAGGGCATCAAGCGCGGCATCATGGAGATGGCAGACGGCATCGTCATCAACAAGGCCGACGGCGACAACATCGACCGCGCCAAGCAGGCAGCGTCGCAGTTCCGCACGGCACTGCACATGTTTCCCGAGCCGGAGAGCCACTGGACACCGCAGGTGCTCACCTACTCAGGGTTCTACGGCATCGGCATCAAGGAGATCTGGGACATGGTCTACAGCTATATCGACTTCGTGAAGCTGAACGGATACTTCGACTACCGCCGCAACGAGCAGAGCAAGTACTGGATGTATGAGACCATCCATGAGCACCTGCGCGACAGCTTCTACCACGACCCGAATATCGAGGCTATGCTTCAGGAAGAGGAGCAGCGCGTGCTGCAGGGCAGTGTGACCTCGTTCATGGCTGCCAAGCGTCTGCTCGACACCTACTTCAGTGACCTCAGGAAATGACACACGCACATGGACATACCGGCATCATACATCAAGCGCATAGAGATACACCGCCTGTGGAACCGCTATGACATCGCGTGGGACCTGCGTCCCGACGTGAACATCCTCAGCGGACTGAACGGCATGGGCAAGACCACCATCATAAACCGGTCGGTGTCATACCTCGAGCAGACCATGGGGCGCGTACAGAACAACGGAGCCGACGGCGTGCAGGTGTGGTTCGACAATCCCGAAGCCACCTACATACCGTTCGACGTGGTGCGCAGCTATGACCGTCCGCTGGTGCAGGGCGAGTTCACGGCGCACATGGCAGACCCGCGCGTGCACTCGGAGATGGACTGGCAGCTCTACCTGCTGCAACGCCGCTACCTGGACTATCAGGTCAACATCGGCAACAGGATGATTGCCCTGCTCAGCAGCGGCGATGCGGAGCAGCGTGCCAAGGCACCGGAGCTGGCAGAGCCGAAGACACGCTTCCAGGACATGACAGACCGCCTCTTCAGCTATACCGGCAAGACCATAGACCGCAGCAGCAACGACCTGCGCTTCCTACAGTTCGGCGAGCAGATATCGGCATACCAGCTCTCCGCCGGCGAGAAGCACATGCTCGTCATACTGCTCACCGCCCTGCTGCGCTCCGGCGAACACAGTGTCCTCTTCATGGACGAGCCGGAGGCATCGCTGCACATAGAGTGGCAGGAGCAGCTCATCGGCATGATACGCGAGCTGAACCCGCAGATGCAGCTCATCCTCACCACGCACTCGCCGGCGGTGATCATGCACGGCTGGATGGATGCCGTCACCGAGGTCAGCGACATCATCACCGACAGCGGACAGGGACAATAAGGGCAGAGAGAGGAACGAAGCATCATGTCGAAATACCTGCGCCATAACCTCACCTCGCAATACCTCGAAGCGGCACGGCGCATGTCGCCGCGCAAGAAGCGGCGGCGCATCGTGGCGTATGTGGAGAGCTATGACGACATCTGCTTCTGGCGTTCCGTGCTGTCGCAGTATGAGGACGAGAGCCGCTATTTCGAGATCATGCTGCCGTCCACCAAGACGTTGCAGCACGGCAAGAAGACCGTCCTCATGAGCAGCCTCGGCAGTGCACAGCTGGGACAGAACCTCATAGCCTGCGTCGACAGCGACTATGACTTCCTCATGCAGGGCAGCACCGACTCCTCACGGCAGATGATGGGGAGCGACTACGTGTTCCAGACATACGCCTACGCCATAGAGAACTATATGTGCAACCCTGCCTCGCTGCATGCCGCCTGTGTGGCTGCCACGCTCAATGACCACCGCATCTTCGACTTCGAGGCGTTCATGACACGCTACTCGGAGATTGTCTATCCGCTCTTCGTGTGGCATATGTACTTCTACCGCCACGGCGACTTCAAGACCTACCCCATGAAGCGGTTCAACGACGACACCCTGATACACGATGTCAGCATCAAGGCTCCAGGGCAGACGCTCGACAACCTGGCGTATCGCGTGCGCCATGCCGTCTCTTACTGGGAACGACGCTTCCCGCACTATGCCGCCGACATGGAGGCGTTCGGGCAGAGCCTCACACAGCTTGGCGTCACACCGCAGAGCGTCTACCTGTATATGCAGGGTCATCACATCATGGACAACGTGGTCATGAGACTGCTAACGCCCGTCTGCACAGTCTTGCGCCGCGAGCAGGAAGACCTGATAAAGCGCAAGTCCATGCACGCCACGCAGCGTGCCAATGAGCTGGCAGGCTATGAGAACAGCGCACTGCCCGTTGAGGCCGTGCTGCGCAAGTCCACCGGCTTCAGCGGCATCTTCCTCTACCGCTGGATCCTCGACGACCTGGACCGCGTCTTCCCTCCCAAGTGACACTGTCCCGAGACATTAATCGAAATGCCACGAGACATTATAGGTATCGGCCCGAAACATTAATCGTGTTGCCCCGAGACATTAATGTCCCAATGGCCTCCAAAATCACCGCCAACACGGCGAATAAGACCTTCTGCCTTCAAGCGGTTGATATGCTTTTGTATTGCACTGGGAGACATTGCAACGGTCTCGGCAAGGACTTTTCTTGTAATTGTCGGGTTGTCTTTTATCAGTTGCAATATCGTGTCTGCGGCTTTATCTTTATCTTTCTGACCACCT
>CAVERK010000004.1:0-29491 GCA_963618035.1 bacterium | reverse complement strand
CGGGAACCCGAAAGTCCCCGCCATTCTATTATGAAAGCCGCATTGATTAATAACGTAGATGAAACTCCTGTAGACATGATTTGAGTGCCCGACCTCTTTGTAATCCACCGACATAAAGTTACCCCGAGGGGCGTGGCCCGCCATTGAGATACGAAGCTTGTCTCGGCATTTCGTTATAATTGATGAGTTTCCCCGATTAAACCAATGCGGCTATGCTCGTCCTCATCCATTACGTTACTTCACCATCTTGTTCTTCACAAAGGTACGCCTAAGCTTTCAATCATACAAACAAAAACGCGGTTTTTATCGAGGGGCTCCGGCAAAACAGAGCGTATGCCGATACCAGTCTTCCGGAGGCATAGGATAATGACAGCATTCCGTTTGCCTGAAGCGGGCGTTCTGCCCGTCTAAGGGGGACATACTGCCTCCAATCCCGCAGACTATAACCACAAACGTTGAATAAGGCATTATAAATGGTGTTTGAGGCCTGCTTAAGTTCTCTCACATCGTTCGATGTGAGCATTCACAACGTTCGATGTGAGCGTTCATAACGTTCGATGTGAGCATTCACATCGAACGATGTGAGACGACTTATAACGTCCTCTACATGAATATGAGTTAACCTCTACAAGCAATGACCCTATTGTCTATACCTATTAAAGCCCTACTACGCTGAGCGTTATATCCGTTTGGCGGGAACGTTATGACCTGCCGGCGGGTGTAGGCAAAAAGAAAGAGCGGCAACTCCAGACAGAATTACCACTCCTCTCTTATTGTCTATTGTCTTCTGACCCGACAGCAGCGTCAAGCCTTCACCTTGCTCACGATGGCCTTGAATGCCTCCGGATGGTTTACAGCCAAATCGGCCAACACCTTGCGGTTCATCTCGATGCCTGCCTTATGCAGTGCACCCATGAGTGTCGAGTAGGACATACCCTCCAGGCGTGCGGCAGCGTTGATGCGCTGTATCCACAGGGCACGGAAGTTGCGCTTCTTGTTTCTGCGGTCGCGGAAAGCGTACAGAAGGCCTTTCTCCCAAGTGTTCTTGGCAACGGTCCAGACGTTCTTCCTGGCTCCAAAGTAGCCCTTTGTTAACTTCAGAATTTTCTTTCTTCTTGCTTTAGAAGCAACATGATTTACTGATCTTGGCATAGTTTTCTTGTTTTTGAATGTTAGCGTCAGACGAGAGCCTCACGGCATGCCTGATCTTGCAACGGCTAATACATTCGGTTAAATGTTTCTTTTGATTTCTTGTGCACGTTCTGCGTGCGTCACTCTTCTCTTACTTCAGAGCCAGAAGTTCCTTTACCTGCTTGACGTTCGTGCTGTCAACGATTGTCGAGTAGCACAGGTTTCTCTTCTGCTTCTTGGTCTTCTTTGTCAAGATGTGACTGTGGAAAGCGTGCTGTCTTTTGATTTTACCCGTTCCGGTAAGAGCGAATCTCTTTTTAGAACCGGAGTTAGTCTTGATTTTTGGCATCTTGTTACTTTTAAAAAATTACTATATATGATAACGCACCATACCAGGCGTTACTCACTTCCCTTTTCATTGGCCTCCGGCTGCTGCTCGGGCTTTACAGCCTTCGGTGCACCCTTGGCCTCTGCCGGCTTTGCCGACGGACGCTTGATGATTTCCTTCTTCGGCGCCAGGACGATGGTCATCTTCTTGCGCTCGAGGATGGGCATCTGCTCCACCTTGGCATATTCCTCCAAGTCGTTTGCGAAACGCAGGAGCAACACCTCGCCCTGCTCCTTGAACAGGATGGAGCGTCCCTTGAAGAAGACATACGCCCGCACCTTGTTCCCGTCTTTCAGGAAGCCGATGGCGTGGTTCTTCTTGAAGTTGAAGTCGTGGTCGTCGGTCTGGGGACCGAAGCGTATTTCCTTGACCTCGGTCTTGACCTGCTTGGCCTTAAGCTCCTTCTGACGTTTCTTCTGCTGATAAAGAAATTTAGAATAGTCAATCACACGGCACACTGGAGGCTGGGCGTTAGGGGATATCTCCACCAAATCCTCACCACGGTCTTCCGCAATCTTCAAGGCTTGCGCCAACGGATAAACATCAGACTCAATGTCCTCACCGACAATGCGGACTTCCCTGGCCCTGATTTGTCTGTTGACCCTGTATTGAAGCTTACTATCGTCTGCTTTCATCAAATTTCAAAATTGTGGCGGCAAAGTTACCATTTATTTATCATATCATGAACGGCCTCTTCTATTTTTTTAGCAAAGTCCTCGTACTTCATCGTGCCCTGATCGCCTTCGCCCTGCTTGCGCACAGACACCTCGCCATTTGCAGCTTCCTTCTCGCCCACGACAAGCATGTAGGGGATGCGCTTCAACTCATTGTCGCGTATCTTGCGGCCAATCTTCTCGTTGCGGTCATCTACGACGGCACGCACGTCATGCTCCTTGAAGTATTTCTGCACTTGGAATGCATAGTCGTTGAACTTCTCGCTGATGGGCAGTATGGCAACCTGGTCGGGTGTCAGCCACAATGGGAACTTGCCCGCCGTATGCTCGATGAGCACAGCCACGAAACGCTCCATTGAGCCGAAAGGCGCACGGTGAATCATCACAGGGCGGTGCTTCTGATTGTCCGTGCCTGTGTATTCCAACTCGAAACGCTCGGGGAGATTGTAGTCAACCTGTATGGTTCCGAGCTGCCAGCGGCGGCCGATAGCATCCTTCACCATGAAGTCGAGCTTGGGACCATAGAAAGCCGCTTCGCCATATTCCACCTTTGCCTTAAGCCCCTTCTCCTGACAAGCCTCGACAATGGCACGTTCGGCACGCTCCCAGTTCTCGTCGGAGCCGATGTATTTCTCGTGGTCGTTGGGGTCACGCAGGGATATCTGAGCCTCGAAGTTCTGGAAGTTCATGGACTTGAACACTATGGCAATGATGTCCATGACACGCAGGAACTCGTCCTTGACCTGATCCGGACGGCAGAAGATGTGCGCATCGTCCTGCGTGAAGCTGCGGACGCGTGTCAGTCCGTGCAGCTCGCCGCTCTGCTCATAACGGCACACCGTGCCGAACTCTGCCACACGCAGAGGCAGGTCGCGGTAAGAACGCGGTGCGTTCCTGTATATCATGCAGTGGTGAGGACAGTTCATGGGCTTCAGGAAGTACTCCTCACCCTCCTCCGGAGTGTGTATGGGCTGGAACGAGTCCTTGCCGTAGTGGGCATAGTGGCCTGAAGTTATGTAAAGGAGCTTGTTGCCGATAGGCGGAGTTATCACCTCCTGATAGTCGTAGCGCGACTGTATGCGGCGCAGGAACTCCTGCAGACGCAGGCGCAGGCCTGCACCCTTCGGCAGCCACATAGGCAGACCCTTGCCGACGGTATCGGAGAACATGAACAGTTCCATCTCCTTGCCTATCTTGCGGTGGTCGCGTTTCTTCGCTTCCTCGAGTATGACAAGATACTCGTCGAGCATCTTCTTCTTGGGGAACGAGATGCCATAGATACGGGTCATCTGCTCGCGGTTGGCATCACCGCGCCAGAATGCCGCCGACACACTGGTCAGCTTGATGGCCTTGATGGCACCGGTATTCAGAAGGTGCGGGCCTCTGCAAAGATCCGTGAAGCAGCCTTGGGTGTATGTCGTTATTGTCCCGTCTTCCAGATCCTGCTCTATATGTTCGCACTTGTACTGCTGTCCGGCAGCCGCAAACTCCTTGAGGGCATCGGCTTTGGACACCTCCTTGCGTATGAGAGACTCCTTCTTGGCTGCAAGTTCGTGCATCTTCTTCTCGATGGCAGGAAGGTCGCCCTCCTTTATGACTTCGCCGTTGGCAGGCATCACATCATAGAAGAAGCCGTTCTCTATGGCAGGACCGAACCCGAACTGTATGCCAGGATAAAGCTCCTGCAGGGCTTCGGCGAGCAGGTGTGCACTGGTGTGCCAGAAGGTATGCTTGCCTTCCTCATCGTCCCACTTATAGAGCACGACCTTGGCATCCTTCGTGATGGGGCGGTCCAAGTCGTATGTTTCACCGTCAATGCCACATGAGAGGACATCCTGCGCCAAGCGCGGACTGATGCTCTCTGCTATCTGCAAACCGGTCACGCCGTCGTTGTATTCGCGGGTTGAACCGTCGGGAAAAGTAATCTTTACCATATCTCTGCGTATATATGTTTTTGTTTCTGTCCGTTAACTCACAACTTCCAGTTCGAAATGCAAAAGTAGGCATTTCTTTCGTTTAGTACTGTTTTTGCAGGAATTTTATATTTGCCCCGCATCGGCCGGCAGCATATCACTCGCGGTCGGCAAACCTCTTGATGACGTTGTATGCCGAAGCGATGCCAAGCTCACCGGCCTTGCTGAGGTCGGAGGTGCCCTGCCGGTTGTTGCCCAAGTAGATGTTTGTCAGTCCACGGTTGAAGTATGCTTCCGCGAAGTCAGGGTTCAGCTCAATGGCCTTGTCGAAGTCAAGCAGTGCGGCACGATAGTCGTTGAGCGATGCCAACAGGCATCCCCTGTTGAAGTATCCGTAGGCAAACCCTGGGGCCAGCTCCACAACCTTGTCGAGGTCATGGCGTATGCTGTTATAGTCCGGTCCAGCCTCCTGCCCTGCCCCGTCGGATGAAGTGGGGTATGCAATACCGTCAGCCCCCTCGGACTTAAGTCTCTCCATCTGCTTGTTCCTTATGACTGCCCGCATGAAGTATGCCGGCATGAATGTGTCGTCAAGAAGGATGCTTTGCGTAAGGTCGTCGACTGCGCTGGAGAAGTCCTGCACCAGATAGAAGTCGAGGGCACGCGCAAAACGCCTCATCGCACTGTGGTCATCGGCAACTATGTCGGCAGTGTGCTGGTCGATAAGTGCAAAGTGTATGCTGATCTGCTGTTCCGTGAGTGCCGCTTCGGCATTTGTCACCAACAAATCCCGATACAGTTGCCTGCCATGGTTCAGCTCATCGATATAGCGGTTGGAGTTGGCATTGCGGCGCGTCTCATTGGGACGTTCGTAATAGGTGAGGACGAACATACCCTCGAGCTTGATCTGCACATTGCGGTCCTGCACCCGTCCACGCATATCGTTGGTGTATGCACGCGTGGCGCCGGAGTCGTCGGCAATGACCAGCTTGTTGTAGTTCTCCACGTTCTTGTCACTGCGCTTGCGGGTCTTGCTGCCTTCATCGTCTTCGTTCTTGCCATCCTGTCCGTTGCCGGCAGAAGCCGCGTTGCCGCCATTGCTCTGGGCAATATTGGCATTGGCGCGGTCGAGCTGGTCTTTCATTATGATGAACTCATCTTCCTCTGCCCCACGGCGGTCACCAATCTTGCGACGGGCTTCCGCACGCTGGTAATATCCGGTCATGAAGTTCGGGTAGACCTGAAGCACGCGGGTGAAATCGGCTATGGCACCACGATAATCGCCTGTCTGGGAGCGCAAGACACCTCTGTTGAACGTCGCCATCATGTCGTCGGGGTCAATATTCAGCACGAAGTCAAAGTCCTCGATGGCACGGTTGTCATCGCCCACACGAGCACGCAGCAGTCCACGGTTGTAGTGTCCGAGGAAGTTGCCTGGCTCAACATCGAGAGCCATGTCATAGTCGCTCATCGCCCCACGCAGATTGTTCTGATGGAAGCGGGCAAGGGCACGGTTGATGTAGTTGCCGGCATTGCGCACGCTTAGCTGTATGGCCTGGTCGAGATTCTGTTCGGCTTCCTTGTACTTACCCTGCTGGAGCAGCACGATACCCTTCGCGCTCCATCCGCTCGGTTCATAGCGTTCGATGTCTATGGCCTTGTCGAAATCCGCCAATGCCTGCACCGTATCTTTCTTGTTGAGCATCACCTCACCGCGCATGAGATATGCCGTGGCGTAGCGCGGCGAGATGCGCAACAGGCTGTTGAGGTCTGACTCAGCCTCGTCATAATCCTTCTTCGAGAGATGGCACAGCGACAGGTTATGCCACAGCACGGTGTTTTCAGGGTCATACTTGAGGGCTGTATGATAGTCGCTGATGGCTTCGTCATACTTCTGCTGGCGTATCCGCGACAATCCACGGACCTGATAGGCATTGACGACAAACGGATTGCGGTCTATGGCACGTGTGCAGTCGGTCTCCGCACCGCTGTAGTCGTCCAGATTGAACTTGGCCAAAGCGCGGAAGAAGTATGGTTCATACAGATATGGCTTTGCAGCTATGACCTGGTTGAAGTACTGGATGGACAGGACATAGTCCTCAAAGTACAGGGCATTGCGTGCTATTGCCATTACCCTGTCAGTGTTTATTTGCGCCGCGAGCGTCAGCGGCAGCAAACAAAGGGATAATATCAATGTCCTTATCTTCCTCAACTGGTCATTTAAGCGTTACTTCCTTATGGCCTTCACCCTGTATGAGCAACTGACCTTGCCCTTGAGCATCGCACTCAGCTTGCCCCTGATGAGCTGTTTGCGCAATGGGGGCAGGTGGTCGATGAACAAATTGCCTTCAAGATGGTCGAACTCATGCTGCATGACACGGGCAAGGTATCCTTCGACAATCTCGTCATGCGGTTCAAGATTCTCGTCGAGGTACTGCACATGAATCTTGCTGGGCCGCTTCACTGTCTCATGTATGCCTGGAAGGCTGAGGCATCCTTCGTCCATCCCTTCCTCTTCTCCTTCGGCCGACAGGATATGCGCATTGATGTATGCCTTGCGGAAGTCCTTGTACTCCGGCAAATCCTCGGACAGGACATCAAGGTTAATGACGACAACTCTGATAGGCAGGCCAATCTGCGGAGCGGCAAGCCCCACCCCATCGGCATTGTCCATCGTTTCAAACATATTGGCAATGAGCTGTTTCAAGTCAGGATAATCAGCAGGGATGTCCTCCGCAACTTTCCTCAACACCGGCTGTCCGTAAGTATAGATAGGTAATATCATAGCGTGTTAAATTTTATCTGTCCGTTTGCTTTCCATATATGATTGCAGGATTATCGTGGCACTGATTTCGTCGACCAAGGACTTGTCCTGCCGCGCTTTCTTCTTCAAGCCAGAATCGAGTATAGCCTTGTGTGCCAGTACGGACGTAAACCGTTCGTCGAAATATTCCATCGGCACGTCAGGGTATGTCTTGCGGAACAGACGCACAAACGGCTCGATATACTTCATGCTCTCCGACTGCTCGTTGTTCATCTGTTTGGGCAAGCCTACGACAATACGCTCCACGGCCTCACGCTGCATGTAGCTCCTCAAGAAGTCCATGAGCTGCGCTGTAGGCACAGTGGTCAGCCCGTTGGCAATGATCTGCAACGTATCACTGACGGCTATCCCAGTGCGCTTCCGTCCATAGTCCAAAGCTAAAATCCGTCCCATATATCAGCACAAAAGTACGACTAATCTCCGAGAAGACAGAGACGGCAAATGTTTAAAATACCGAAAAGGGGCATCTGAACTGGTCAGACGCCCCTCTCATTATGTAAGATAAGATGTGTTATCGCTTCTCGATGATAACGACACGCTGCAGCTTGTTCTTGCCGAACATGTTGTCAACGCCACCCTTAGCAGAGATCTCAATCTGGCTTGAAGATACGCCTTCTGCAACAAGAGCATCGTAAACGGCCTGAGCACGCTTCTGAGACAGGGTCTCGTTGTAGTTAGCAGAGCCTGTAGCCTTGTCTGCATAGCCGTTGATAACGTACTTGATGTCGCTGTTCTTCTTCATTGCAGCGGCTGCGTTCTT
Source organism: bacterium (assembly GCA_963618035.1). GTDB lineage: Bacteria > Bacteroidota > Bacteroidia > Bacteroidales > Bacteroidaceae > Bacteroides. The sequence goes on along the minus strand of CAVERK010000004.1, from coordinate 21,801 downwards.
TACGTGAACACCATTGTAGTCATCGATGCGAGAGCTGCCCAGTGTGAAGAATACAGCCTGCGGAGCTGCAACCTCGACGAGCTTCTCAACCTCACGAACCTCAGGCTTAACGTTAGCCAAAGCGTTGCGTGCATCATTCAGGTCAGACTGTGCCTTGGCAAGGTCGCTGCGCAGACGGTTGATCTCGTCGTTGAGTGCGCTGGTGTCAACCTTCTCGTTAACCGGAACGAACTTCTTGCCACCGAAGGTGTAAGTAACACCGGCACCGAAGTACAGACCGCCGACCTGCTTGGCCGTAGAGGTGTAACCCAGATAAGAGGAAGCCAACTCTGCACGAGCCTCAAGGTCGATATCCAAGTATTCGTTAACGGCGAACTTACCGAGCAAGCCGGCAGAACCGTTGACAAAAGCCTTCAGCTTATCGTTTGTGCTATAACGCTTGTAGGTGTTATTCGCATAGTTCTCCACAACAGCACCGCTGATACCCTTTGAGAAGGTCAAGCCAGGACCTGCGAATGCGCTCAAAGTGAAGAGACGGTCGGGGTTGTAGCCAAAGATAGCGTTCGACAGGTTATACATAACGTCGAAACGGCCAATGGCAACGTGCTTGTCATACTTGACCAAGTTGGGCTGCTGTACGCCGTCACTTGTCAATGTTCCGTAAGAGTGCTTCGTGTCAAAGTTGGCAGTCCAAGCACCAGCCTGCAGACGAAGTCCCAATACAGGGTTGAACCACTTACCGACAGATACAGTCACATGAGGAGCAACGTCACCGAAGCCGCCCTCCTTAGGACCTGAGTTTACTGTAGATATACCACCTGTAACACTGATGAAGATGTTGTCTCCACCATTGCTAGAGTACTTCTCTCTCGTTGACTGTGCAAAAGCGGTTGTTGTTGCAGCCAACGCCAACGTCAAAAGCATTAATTTACTTTTCATCTTTTTTATTCTTTATTATTTTGTTCTTTTAAAATCACTACCGACACTCATTTAAGATAAATCTTATATGCAAGTCCACCGGTAAATCTTTCCATCCGTTGCATCTCAAACTGCATATGCAGATGATTGAACAACAAAACCATAGCACCTACAGCGAAATCTTTCGAATCATATTCGGCGATGACGCTTACCTGCGGCAAGAACGAAGGACTGTAGGAGAGCCCGAACGCAGGGCCATTCAGCGGATAGTCGTTGTCACGCATATTGTAAAGATATGCCAAATGCACGCCTATCTCCTCACTTCCTATGGAAACATGTTTGGTAGCGGCTACATAGAACCGGCTAAAATACCCGTTCACGTCTCCTTTCGAGCCTATGTTCTCGCTTGAAAACACATACGGGTCGGATGTTCCGAAGACCACGGCAGGCATATACTTCCAGAACTGTCCTTCTTCCAATGCCCGAATCCTAAGAGAGAAATATCTGTCTTGATTCGTGAAATGCTTGGTGTGAAGCCCCAACGTATATCCCTTGAAGAGGGTCATGGTATAAGCCACTTCCATCCATGGGAAAATCGTTGCGCTCAGGTAGTAGTTGTACGTACCATAAGTCCACATTCGCGGTGTTATTGCCTCATTCAGGTAATTGGCACCTATCATCACGGTCTTGTCGCGTTGCATCTCTGCTGACGGCATATGCAGCAGTCCTGTTGTCCCATACGTCAATTGAGCTGACAACAATAGCGGACTGCATACAAGAACCAACGCCAAGAGTACCCGTCTCATGATATTCTGCCACCGCATCCGACTTGTTTCTGTCAATGGTTAACCCTCAAGGCAACAATTATTCACCGCTGCCACCACCGACACCCTGGCCATTGCCAGAACCATGCGCGTGGTCATGATCGGTATCACCATTGTGGTCATGATCGGTATCACCATTGTGGTCATGGTCTTGACCACCGTGGTTTGAGTAAGCGTTCAAAGCTACATTCAGTGTCAAGACAGGAGCTGCTTCTGTCAGGTTCACTGTCTTTGTTGCAGTGTTGTAGCCAGATGCTGCGAAAGTAACTGTACCGGAAATCGCCGTGTTCGTGCTCTTCAGAGTGTAAACACCCCTCGAGTCTGTTGTTGTGTTCAGGCTTCCGCAAGTCACTGTCGCACCTACAATAGGAGCGAATGTCTGACTATCAGTAACAGTGCCGGTCAGAACATAATCCACATCCTCCGTAGCGGGAATGTACTTCTTCTCCGTCGTCTCATCATAGCAGCTTGTAAGTGTCATACCTACTGCTAAAAAGGCTACCGCCAACTTGGCGAATCGACCAAAAAACTTACTTCTCATTTCTTTTAATTTTAAATTAAATTTAGTAATTGAATAATTCTGTTTTTATAAGTATAGGGTTAAAACTGTTTTCATACGAATCCACTGTTCCTGTTCCACTGCTGCCACCGGCATAGGGTACAATATACTGTCCGTAGAACTTTTCGTTCCCTGCATTGTAGTTTATGCCCCAATAGTCCGAAGTCGTAATCCTCGGTATGTAACCATGGCGTTTGTTCTTGTAGGGCGGCAGAGCTATGGCAAACATAAAGCCGGCATTGAAGCCGCCGTGTGCCGCATCGTCGCGTCCGAATATCTTTGTCGCATAGAGACCTATCGAAGCGTAGCGGAAATGCCGTATCATCTTTGCCTTAACACCTCTATCACTATACAAGTACTGCTCAAAGTTCACCTTGAACTGTGTGTTGAACGGCTCCCAGAAATAAGAAGCCCCAACGCTGTATGTCAGCTGGTTAAGCGACCTGTCCACATCGTGCTTCAACAACTTGAACCCGTCAAAGTGGGCAATGCCGTAATAGCCGACTTCCCCGTCAAGCACAAAGTGCGTATCCTTGAACACATACTTGCCTCTTAGGTTCAGTCCCCAGTGGAATTTGTTAAAGTTGCCCACAGTCGCAGTCAAGAACAGGTTCTCGATGCGGAACTGCTGCGATAACGTCATATAGCCAGGGCGGACTTTCTTGTACACATACCCATAGTCATTATGTATGGGCACCACTACCTGAAGAGCCAGCTTCGAGCCTTCCCACAGGGACACCTCAATTGTCGGATTCAGATTGACCACATAATCATAAACCCTATTGATTACATAGTTCCTGAACATCAACTGAGGATAAACCACTATATCAACCTTGTACAAAGAACTATTGCTCTTTTTAGCCTTACGAGCCTGACTCCACGAATCACCCAATTCATAGGTGGTGTTCCAGCCTGCCCTGCTGCCATACGCAGACAAGTCTCCGGCAGACTCAACTTCAGAGCGTTTATATATTATGGAGAACTGCGGCACATTATTGTCAAGCACCACAATTCTGCAATCCTTGTCGTCCGGCATCCCGAGCTTCTGCACTATGTCAACAGCCTTTGCCGATGCTATGCTCGTGAGCCGGTATGCAGAGTTCTGAATGACATACACACGTTCGGTGCTGTCTTCCGTGCAGCTGACGTTCTCAAAGCCTTGTCTCAAAAGCTCCTGCACAGCCGAACTGCCAATCTGAGCCTGTACAATCTGCGGGCACAGACTCACGGCAAGCAGCAGCACAAAGCCGATACATGAGCTAAGGCCACACCTTGAAACCATATTAGCAGCCGCACATCTCATACTGTTGTCTCACTCCAATCCATGACATAGTCGGTACAAAACTACATACTATTCCTAAACCCGCAAAAAAAAACTAAAAAAAGTTCCATTGTAAAGTGCCACAGCTCGAATATGTAAGCAAGACAGGCAGTACACGGAGCCGCAAATACAAGCAAGGCGACCCGAAAAGAGTCGCCCTACATTATATATATGTACCGTGATGGCAACACACCACCATTATATATTATCGCCCCATTGCCGGCTACAGCAACGGACAGAAAGCACTGTCAGTTGATGCGATACAGCAGCCAAGAGCCTTGGAAGTCCTGACGGCCAGGATACTTGGCCTTGAACGCATCACGAGCCTGAGCGGCTGCGTTATAGTCTGAATATGTGCCGACGATTACGCGGTACATGTTCTTGTCTGCATTGTAGACAACCAGCGAGCTGTAGCCCTCACCGTCAAGATAAGACTTCAGATTGTCGGCATTTGTCTTGACACCGAAGCTGCCGCACACTATGCTATAGTCTTGCAGACCGCTGCCGGACACCACGGAAACCCTCTCCTGACGGGCATCATTTGTCACAGGTGCAGAACTGCGCACGGGTGCACTCTCGACCCTCGCGACTGTCTCTGTAGTTTGCGCAGGAGCAGCTTCCTTGGTTTCTGCCAGTTCCTGCTGCTTGGCCTTCTCATAGGCTTTCTTGTACGCGCTCTCACTCGACTTGCACGATGTGAAGCCCAATGCCACACATGCACCTAAAGCCAATATTGAAAAAGATTTTTTCATCGCTATTTGTTTTTTAATTGTACTTACCTTGTTTGTCTTGACAAAAGTAGTGGAAAGTTTCACAGCCGTCAAAAAAAAGACCTTAAAAAAGACTTACACGTCGAAAATGTCTCTAACTTTGTTCGGAAGAAGCCTGCGGCAACGAGCGGGCTATGACAAGAACTTAAAGAAAGGGACGACACTATGAAAGGCTTTAATCTGTTGGCTGCATTCTTGGGCGGTGCTGTCGTAGGCGCAGCAATCGGAGTGATGTTTGCTCCTGAAAAGGGCGAAGACACGCGCAGCAAGATAGCCGAGATCCTTCGCAAGAAAGGCATCAAGCTCGACAAGGGAGAAATGCAGAGCCTGGTCGACGAGATTATCGGCGCAAAGGAAGAGACTGCTACAGCCGACTAAATCAAGGAGGTCTCGCAGGATGATATTCGGAAGTGACGACAGCGTGGAAAACATCCGGCAGTTGGTGCAGGAGGTAAGGAAGCTCGTGAAGCTGCAGGTCAGCTATGCCAAGCTTGAGCTGACAGAGAAGCTGACCGTCCTGCTCTCCACATTGGTGCTGGTGCTTGTTGTCATCATACTGAGTATGGTGGCACTGTTTTACCTGTCGTTCACTTTGGTCTACGTCTTGGCACCGCACGTCGGCGGACTGATGGTGGGCTTCGGCATCGTGACCTTATTTATATTAGCCATGATTGCCGTCGTGCTTGCATTGCGGCGGAAGCTGATATTCAATCCCATGGTGAAATTCCTGTCATCCTTGTTCCTGACGACAGACAAAGACCGCAGCAATGGGGTGGGAGGCTCTGAGGAAGCACAGTAATATAATGGTACAAACCGGCATAACTCTTGAGGAGATTGCACGGCGCAAAGCCGTGATTGGGCATCAGATAGACAGCCAGAAGGCTCTTGTCGGCAAGCTGGCAGGTGAATTGATTGCCCCGATAAAGCCCGCAGCTACAAGGGCAGAAGGCGCATTGCGCCTGTTCAATACCGGCTTCGCCGTATTCGACGGTCTGCTCATGGGCATCAAGATAATGCGCAGAGTACAGAGGCTGTTCCGACGGCTCGCCTGAGACGCATAAGACGAGCAGGACACCTTTGACCAAGTATAAGGCTTGTTGGCATAGCTTAGCCGGCAAGCCCTTTTCGTTTATGCACCTATGGGGCATGACAGAGGCAGTGCGGAAGAGAAAATGAATACATTTCGTCCGAATAATTTGTCAGTATAAAAGAAAGTGGTTTTATTTGCATAGACTAAAGTTAACCTTACGATGTCAAACACTTGCTATACAGACAATAACCTGTCTGGTCTGAAGGCGGACGACTTCAAGAAAAGCCTTCATGGCAAAGAGACAGGACTATACATATTGAGGAACACAACCGGAATGGAAGTGGCCGTGACCAATTACGGTTGCGCATTGTTGTCGGTCATGGTACCCGACAAAGACGGACGCTATGCCAACGTCATCCTAAGCCACGACACCATTGACGGGGTCATTAACAGTCCTGAGCCATTTCTCAGCACAACAATAGGCCGCTATGGCAACCGTATTGCAGGAGGCAAGTTCACGCTCAACGGCAAGGAATACAATCTGACCATAAACAACGGACCGAACTCCCTGCATGGAGGGCCAACCGGTTTTCATGCTCGGGTCTGGGATGCCGAGCAGACAGACCAAAGAACCATCAGATTCCACTATGTATCAGCCGACGGCGAAGAGGGCTTCCCTGGTAATCTGGATGTCAGCATGAGCTATCACTTGAGCGACACTGACAATGCACTTGAGATTGAATATCATGCCACGACAGACCAGGACACGGTGGTGAACCTCACGAACCACGGCTTCTTCAACCTGGCAGGCACGGGAGACCCGACTCCTACAGTCCTGAACAACACCGTGACAATAAACGCAGACCATTATATTCCCATCGATGAAGTCTCTATTCCTACGGGCGAAATCCTCAGTGTGCACGGCACACCTATGGACTTCACCACGCCACATACCATTGGCGAGAGGATAGACAGCGACTTCCGGCAACTTATAAACGGCACAGGATATGACCACTGCTACGTCCTCAACAAGAAAGAACGTGGCAGCCTGACACTTGCCGCCACATGCAGTGAGCCGACAAGCGGCAGGACAATGGAAGTCTGGACCACCGAAGAGGGAGTGCAGCTCTATACCGGCAATTGGCTTAACGGGTTCAGCGGAGCACACGGAGCAACATTCCCTGCACGCAGTGCCATCTGCTTCGAGGCACAGTGCTTCCCCGACACACCCAACAAGAGCCATTTCCCCTCAGCCGTACTAAGGAAAGGCGATGGGTACTACCAAAAGACAATCTACCGTTTCGGGATACAGCAATCCTGATGCAGAGAAGCGACAAATATTAATTAACGCAATAAACAATAATCATTAAAAACTAAAAACTATGTCTGAACAACAAAAAAAAGGCGGTAGCATGGTTGCCATCATCACCATGTTCTTTCTATTCGCTATGATTGCATTCGTCACCAACATGGCTGCACCTGTCGGTAACATCTGGGCAAAGCAGCCCGAAATCGGCGGCTCATCCGCATTGGGCTTCATGGGTAACTTCATGAACTTCCTTGCATACCTGTTCATGGGTATTCCTGCCGGCAATATGCTGACAAAGATTGGCTACAAGAAGACAGCTCTCACCGCCATCGCCATCGGTATCGTGGGTCTGCTCATCCAGTTCTGCTCAGGTCTTGGCTCCGGCATTCCGTTCTACATCATCTATCTGCTCGGTGCATTCGTCTGCGGTTTCTGCGTCTGCATCCTCAACACTGTCGTTAACCCCATGCTCAACCTCATCGGCGGTGGCGGCACAAAGGGTAACCAGCTGCTCCAGCTCGGTGGTGCATGCAACTCATTGGCTGGAACGATTGCTCCCATCATGGTCGGTGCGTTCATCGGAACAATCACGGCACAGACCAAGTTTGCAGAGGTCAACCCGATGATGTTCGGTGCCATTGCAATCTTCGTGGTTGCTTTCATCGTAATCTCCATGATTGACATCAAGGAGCCGCGCGAGAAGAAAGTAGAGATCAGCAAGGATGACCCGCACAGCCCCTGGAGCTTCCGTCACTTTGTGCTTGGTGCCGTTGCCATCTTCGTATATGTAGGTATGGAGGTCGGCATTCCCAACACCTTCGGCAACTACCTCAGCATCTCTGCCAACTCAGAGGCTCTCGGCACAGGCTTCGACAGTGCAAACTCGGCAGCCATCATCGGCAGCATGACAGGTCTGTACTGGTTGCTCATGCTTGTCGGCCGTCTGGCTTCAGGCTTCTTCTCGAGCAAGGTGTCGAGCCGCACACAGCTTCTGTGCGCCGCTTCTGTAGGCATCGTTCTCGTGCTCATCTCCATGTTTGTCCCCGAGACTGCACTGGCTTCAATGGTAGGCTTCAGCAACGGTTCATTCTCGGTCAACAATGTGCCTCTGTTCACCATCTTCCTCGTATTGGCAGGTCTTTGCACCTCAATCATGTGGGGTTGCATCTTCAACCTTGCAACTGAAGGTCTTGGCAAGTACACGGAGAAGGCTTCAGGCATCTTCATGATGATGGTAGTCGGCGGCGGCATCCTGCCTCTGATCCAGAACTCCATCGTCAGCGAGACCATCGGTTCGCTCCGCATGAGCTACTGGGTTGTGGTCATCATCCTCGCCTACATGATATTCTACGCTCTCGTAGGAAGCAAGAATGTCAACAAGGACATCAAGGTGGACTGATACAACGCTGAAGAAACGAAGAAAACACACGCATAACCTTTAAAATCTTTACACAATGGAAATAGATCACGTAAGAAGCCGTTTCATCAAGCACTTCGATGGGACGACAGGTGCCATATACGCATCACCAGGCCGTATAAACCTTATCGGTGAGCACACGGACTATAATGGCGGTTTTGTGTTCCCTGGAGCAATAGACAAGGGGATCATGGCCGAAATAAAGCCTAACGGCACAGACAAGGTAAAGGCCTATTCCATTGATTTGAAGGACTATGTAGAATTCGGACTGAACGAAGAAGATGCTCCTCGTGCCAGCTGGGCGAGGTACATCTTCGGCGTTTGCCGCGAAATGATAAAGAGAGGCGTTGAGGTAAAGGGCTTCAACACCGCATTCTCGGGCGATGTTCCGCTCGGTGCGGGAATGTCTTCGTCGGCAGCACTCGAGAGCACCTATGCCTATGCGCTGAACGATTTGTTCGGCGAGAACAAGATAGACAAGTTTGAGCTTGCAAAGGCCGGTCAGGCCACCGAGCACAACTACTGTGGAGTGAACTGCGGCATCATGGACCAGTTTGCCTCTGTCTTCGGCAAGGCAGGATGCCTCATACGTCTGGACTGCCGTTCGCTGGAGTACAAGTACTTCCCGTTCAATCCGCAAGGATACAGGTTGGTGCTGGTCGACAGTGTCGTGAAGCATGAACTGGCTTCATCTGCCTACAACAAGCGTCGCCAGAGTTGCGAGAACGCGGTTGCAGCCATAAAGGCAAAGCATCCGGAAGTCGAATTCCTGCGTGATGCAACAATGGACATGCTCAACGAAGCCAAGGCAGATATCAGCGAGGAAGACTACAAGCGTGCCGAATATGTGATTGAAGAGATCCAGCGCGTGCTTGATGTCTGCGACGCATTGGAGAAAGGCGATTACGAAACCGTGGGACACAAGATGTATGAGACCCACCGTGGCATGAGCAAGCTGTATGAGGTCAGCTGCGAAGAGCTTGACTTCCTCAACAATCTTGCATTCGACTGCGGTGTCAGCGGATCACGCGTCATGGGCGGAGGCTTCGGCGGATGCACCATCAACTTGGTCAAGACGGAGTTGTACAACACCTTCGTCAATGAGGTCAAGAAGCAGTATCCTGCCAAGTTCGGCAAGAACCCCAAGATTTACGATGTGGTCATCAGCGACGGTTCGCGCCGCGTGTGCTGACCTCGGATGGAACAATCTCAAGGCTTACAGAATGAGAGGTGGAGAGCTTAGGCTTTTCACCTTTCGTTTTCTCTTCCCTATCCTATTATATATTACCCGAATTTGCAGATCTTGCGCAGCTTGTCCTCGTCGATGAGCTTGATCTTGCGTCCGTCTATGGCGATGAGATGCTCTGCGGAGAACTGGGACAGGACACGTATTGCGTTCGATGTGGTCATGTTCGACAGATTGGCCAAATCCTCGCGGGACAGATAGATACTCAGCGTGCATCCGTCTTCCTCGACACCGTAGCTCTCTTTCAGGAAAAACAGAGACTCTGCCAGACGCCCCTGTATGTGCTTCTGCGTTATATCCACCGCACGTCTGTCGGCAATGCCAAGGCTCTTCGACAGCTGTCTTATGAACACCACCGCCAAATCGTTGTTGTTCTTGATAAGGTTGTCGATGACCTTCATCGGTATCGAACAAATGACGGACGGCTCCACGGCTGCGGCTGAGTTGACATACTCCTCCTGCGAGAAGTAAGCGCGATAGCCAAAGTACCCCACTGGCTTTATCAGCCGTGCAATCTGCCGACGCCCCTGAGCCCCCTCCTTGTAGACTTTCACCTTGCCACTGAGCAGGCAATACATGTGGGTCGGCAACTCGTTTTCGTAGTGGACAACCTCGTTCTTCTTGTACATCTGCACATCAAGGTGTGATGCCAGACTACTGCGCTGCTCCGAAGTCAGCGGTGCCCATATATCAGTAATCAACGAAGGGACATCTATATCCGACAGGTCTATTTTAGCCATTCCGTGTTCATCAGGTATGTTTTGCAACACAAAATTATGTTTTTCCTCTCACATATCCGTAATGATTGCCCTCCTTTTTATTTATATGTGACAGCTTTACCATACCTTTGCCGGCGCAAGTTTTCAGGTCAGCAATACAAACTAAAAGGAATTACAGAGCACACTCAACACTGAAGCTATGGGAATGGGAATGGTAATCGGAATTGACGTTGGCGGAAGCACAACAAAGATTGTCGGCATACAGGACGGACAGATCTGTTCACCCATGTTCATCACGGCAGCCGACCCTGTGACATCTCTTTTCGGAGCATTCGGCAAGTACATCTACGACAACGGCATAGAGCTGGCAGACATAGAGCAGGTGATGCTCACAGGTGTGGGCAGTGCGTTCGTCAACAGTCCGCTCTACGGATTGCCGACGCAGAAAGCCGACGAGTTCCTGTCCGACGGACTGGGAGCCAAGCACGCCATGAACATGGACCAGCTCATCGTCGTCAGCATGGGCACAGGCACATCGTTCGTCAAGATAGACCACAATGAGATAAAGCACATAGGCGGATTGGGCATTGGCGGAGGCACACTGCAGGGATTGTCGAACATGCTGCTGAAATCGCACAACCCGCGTCAGGTGGCAGAGCTGGCGATGAGAGGTGATGCCAACCGCATAAACCTGCTCATCGGCGATGTCAGCAATGCCGACCTGCCAGGACTTCCCCTGCACGCAACAGCCTCACTGCTCGGAAAGGCCGACAGCGATTCGGCAGAGGAGGACATTGCTGCCGGCATAGTCTGCACAGTGCTGCAGACGATAGGCAGTGCCGCAGTGCTGTGTGCCATCAACAGCACAGTCAAGGATTTTGTCCTGATAGGCAACCTGACGCTTATGCCGCAATGCCACATCGTGTTCCCTGAGCTTGAAGCACTGTACAACGTGCGGTTCCACATACCTCCGTATGCCGAATACTGCACCGCCATAGGGGCAGCCTTGGCATATTGCGACAAGAAGAAGGGGAAATAAAGTCCGGCGGCCTTTTGTCTGTCCACGGATTTCACTACCTTTGCACGCGATTATCAATACAGACAGCATAAAGTCTAACTTAAGTAAATTAAAAACAATTCATCATTAATGGAAAACTTGAAAGACGTTAAGCCTCTTGACAGCTTTGACTGGGATGCCTATGAAACAGGCGAGACCGAAAGCGCAGTGAGCAAGGAAGACCAGGAGAAGGCGTATGACAACACCCTCAACAAGGTCAGCGAAGGCGAAGTTGTAGACGGTAAGGTGATTGCCGTCAACAAGCGCGAAGTGGTCGTCAACATCGACTACAAATCAGACGGCGTAATTCCGGCAAGCGAATTCCGCTATAATCCGGAACTGAAGGTCGGTGACACTGTAGAAGTGTATATCGAGAATCAGGAAGACAAGAAAGGCCAGCTGGTCCTCTCACACCGCAAGGCTCGTGCTGCCCGTGCATGGGACCGCATCAACGCAGCCCTTGAGAGCGAAGAGATCATAAAGGGCTACATCAAGTGCCGCACCAAGGGTGGTATGATCGTCGATGTATTCGGCATCGAAGCATTCCTGCCAGGCTCTCAGATTGACGTGAAGCCCATACGCGACTACGATGTCTTCGTCGGCAAGACGATGGAGTTCAAGGTTGTGAAGATCAATCAGGAGTTCAGAAACGTCGTTGTCTCCCACAAGGCTCTCATCGAGGCCGAGCTGGAAGCACAGAAGAAGGAAATCATCAGCAAGCTGGAGAAAGGACAGGTACTGGAAGGCACTGTCAAGAACATCACATCCTACGGTGTGTTTGTCGACCTTGGCGGCGTAGACGGTCTGATCCACATCACCGACCTCAGCTGGGGCCGCGTAAGCGATCCGCACGAGGTTGTAGAGCTTGACCAAAAGATAAATGTCGTAATACTCGACTTCGACGACGAGAAGAAGCGCATAGCCTTAGGCTTGAAGCAGCTCACACCGCACCCATGGGATGCACTTGACCCCGAACTCAAGGTCGGCGACCACATCAAGGGCAAGGTTGTCGTTATGGCAGACTATGGAGCATTCGTTGAAGTAGCTCCTGGCGTAGAAGGTCTGATACACGTGTCAGAAATGTCATGGAGCCAGCACCTGCGCAGTGCCCAGGACTTCCTGAAGGTGGGCGACGAGGTAGAGGCAGTAGTCCTCACGCTGGACCGCGAAGACCGCAAGATGTCACTCGGCATCAAGCAGCTCAAGCCGGATCCATGGGAGAGCATCGACGAGAAGTATCCTGTAGGCTCGAAGCACGTTGCCAAGGTTCGCAACTTCACCAACTTCGGTGTGTTTGTGGAGCTTGAAGAGGGTGTTGACGGTCTGATACACATCTCCGACCTGTCGTGGACCAAGAAGGTAAAGCATCCGTCGGAGTTCACACAGATTGGTGCAGACATCGACGTCATTGTTCTCGAGATAGACAAGGACAACCGTCGCCTGAGCCTCGGCCACAAGCAGCTCGAAGAGAATCCTTGGGATACATTCGAGGGCATCTTCACCGTGGGTTCTGTACACGAAGGCACCATCATCGAGTTGCTCGACAAGGGTGCTGTAGTAAGCCTGCCCTATGGCGTTGAGGGCTTCGTGACACCCAAGCACCTCGTGAAGGAAGACGGCACACAGGCTCAGCTGAACGAGAAGCTGCCGTTCAAGGTCATCGAGTTCAACAAGAATGCAAAGCGCATCATCCTCTCCCACAGCCGTGTATTCGAAGATGCAACAAAGTCTGAGGAGCACAAGGAGAGAAAGGCCCGCAAGGCAGCAGCCAAGAAGGAGGAGACTCCCGCTATTCAGAACCAGGCAGCATCGACCACCTTGGGCGACATCGATGCACTGGCAGCACTGAAGGAGAAGATGGAGAACGAGAGCAAGTAAGCTCCGGTCTTACATAGATACCTGAATAAGGAGAGAGAGGCGAATACGTCTCTCTCTCTTTTTTGCCGCATATCGGGGCGGCATTGAACACGTTCACGGAAATCCATCAGTCATAGCCATGCGAGCATACAACCCAAGTCACGTCAGAGGATAACCTAAGTCATGCGGGCAGATAACCCAAGTCATTGGAGAGGATATATGAAGTCGTCTCACATCGAACGATGTGAATGCTCACATCGAACGTTGTGAACGCTCACATCGAACGTTGTGAATGCTCACATCGAACGATGTGAGACGATTTAAGCCTGCCTCGTGAACAATATCGAGTAACCTCAGAAGGCATTGCGGCTAATATGATGCACGACTTCGTCCGTCCTGCAAGGTGCATGCGGCCATGGACGCACAGGCGCAAGCCCATTGACACACGACCTTGCGGTTGCAGGAACAACAAAGGCACTCGGAAGAGAATCCCGAGTGCCTTTATGTTGTGAGGTAAGGTTGCTTATACTGGTTCCCTTACTTGCGGTAGCTTGTCAAATCGTTGGCATTGAAGTTGCGGATGAAGATGCTGTGTTTTTCCACCTCGGCTTCGGCAAGGTTGACATACACCTTTGCCGAGTCTGCAAACAACTCAGGGGCTTTCGAAGCATCCGTCACAAGCAGTGCCGACATGATGCTGACCGCTGCCATCTCATACAGACGGCGTGCCAGGAAGTCATGCAGCTCCTGGTCGGCAGCATCCTTGACGGTGTTGACGGCTGCCTCAAACTTGTCTGTCATTGCAGCCACACGGCTCATCAGCGGTTTCATGTCGTCGGTGACATCAGCCTGTCCCAACTCCCGCAGGATATTGAGGTAGGTTCCGTTGGTGACGTAGCGTATTGCCGCAACGACCTGCAGCTGTGTCGTGCCCTCATAGATTGAGGTGATGCGTGCGTCGCGGTACAGACGCTGGCAGGCATACTCCATCATGAAGCCCGAACCACCGTGCACCTGGATGCAGTCGTAGGTATTCTGGTTGGCATATTCCGAGTTCATGCCTTTGCTCAGCGGTGTGAAGGCATCGGCGAGCTTCGAGTATTTCTTGCTTTCCTGACGCTCTTCGGGTGTCAGCTTGCGCGTCTCGGCAATGTCGTCAAGAGCCTTGTAGATGTCGACGAAGCGTGATGTCTGATACAGCAGGGCACGTCCGGCGTCGAGCTTTGCCTTGATTGTGGCGAGCATGTCGTAGACGGCAGGCATCCCGATGATGGCCTTGTCGAACTGGCGGCGTTCCTTGGCATACGCCAAAGCCTCGTTGTATGCCTTCTGGCTGATGCCTGTGGCCTGTGCTCCTATGCCCAGACGTGCACCGTTCATCAGCGACATCACGTATTTTATGAGTCCCAGCTTGCGGTCGCCGCACAGCTCTGCCTTGGCATCCTTGTAGACCAGCTCACACGTCGGCGAGCCGTGTATGCCGAGCTTGTTCTCGATGCGGCGCACGGTGACACCGCCGTCTCTCTTGTCGTAGATGAACATGGACAGCCCGCGTCCGTCCTTTGTCCCCTCTTCAGAGCGTGCAAGGACAAGATGTATGTCCGAGTCGCCGTTGGTGATGAAACGCTTCACGCCGTTCAGTCGCCAGCAGTCGTCAGCCTCATCGTATGTAGCCTTGAGCTGTACGCTCTGCAGGTCAGAACCCGCATCAGGCTCTGTCAGATCCATAGACATCGTCTCTCCGGCGCAGACACGCGGGATGTACTTCTGCCGCTGTTCCTCACTGCCGAATGCGTATATCGTTTCGATGCAGTCCTGTAGCGACCAGACGTTGTCGAAGCCGGCATCGGCTGTCGATACCAGTTCGGCAGCCATGGTATAGGGAGTTATTGGGAAGTTCAAGCCTCCATAGCGGCGGGGCATGGTCACGCCGTTCAGTCCTGCCTTGGTCATTGCTTCCAGATTCTGCACAGTGCCTTCTGCATACGTCACGCGTCCGTCGGCGCAGTGCGCACCTTCAGCATCGACAGCCTCGGCATTGGCATCAATGATGTCTGCCGCAATCTGTCCCACAATCTCCAGCACCTTGTCGTAGGAGTCTATGGCATCGGCATAGTCTTGCGGCGCATAGTCGAATTTGTCCTTGTCCTCGTATCCGTGCTCCTTAAGGAAGCAGATACGTTCCATCAGTTCGTTCTTGAGATGGAACTGAAGTTCCTTGTTTTCTGTATAGAAATTTGCCATGTCTTCCTCTGTTTATTTACTGTGGGCTTTGTAGTACTTGATCATTTTGGGTATCACCTCTTCCACCTTGCCGTTGATGACATAGTCTGCAATGGCATTGATGGGAGCGTTGGGGTCGCTGTTGATGGAGATGATGATACTGCTGTCCTGCATTCCTGCCAGATGCTGTATCTGTCCGCTGATGCCGCATGCTATGTACAGCTTGGGGCGTACGGTCAGACCTGTCTGTCCTATCTGGCGGTCGTGGTCGACAAAGCCTGCATCAATGGCAGCACGGCTTGCGCCCACCTCGGCATGCAGCTCCTTTGCCAGGTCGAACAGCATGTCAAAGCCTTCCTTGCTGCCCATGCCGTAGCCTCCGGCAACGACGATGGGGGCACTCTTCAGGTGGTGCTTTGCCTTCTCCACATGGCGGTCAATGATTTTCACTACAAAGTCGGCATCGCTGACATACTTTGCTACGTCGTGCTTCACCACCTCTCCCTGATAGTTGGCATCGGCCACTTCCTTCTTCATCACGCCTTCGCGCACCGTTGCCATCTGCGGACGGTGGTCGGGGTTGACAATCGTTGCCACGATGTTTCCGCCGAATGCCGGACGTATCTGGTAGAGCAGGTTCTTGTAGCTCTTGCCGCTCTTGTGGTCTTCATAGTCGCCAATCTCCAGCGAGGTGCAGTCTGCTGTCAGTCCGCTGGTCAGCGTCGATGACACGCGCGGACCCAAGTCGCGGCCTATCACGGTGGCTCCCATCAGACATACCTGCGGCTTTTCCTCCTTGAACAGATTTGAAAGGATGGCAGCGTGTGGCATCGAGGTGTAAGGATACAGACGCTCATCGTCGAAGACATGCAGCACGTCAACGCCGTAGGGCATCGCCTGCTTGCCTATTCCGTCAAGATTGTGTCCTGCGGCTATCGCCTCGAGCCGGCATCCCAGCTCGTTGGCCAGCTTGCGCCCCTTGGTCAGCAGCTCCAGGCTTACGTCTGCCACTGTACGGTCTTCTATCTCTAAGTATACGAATACATTGTTCATTGTGCGTCTTCCTCCTTATCCTATTGTGTGGTTGTCAAGAAGTTCGATCATGAGGTCCTCAATGTCCTTGTCGCTTCCTGTCATTGTCTTGCTCTCCTTGGCAGAGAATGAGATGTTCTCCACTGCCTTCACCTTTGTGGGCGAGCCGTTCAGTCCGCACTGCTGCAGGTCGGCATCGACATCGGCAGCCGACCATTCCGTAATGTTCAGGTAAGGACGCTCGTCATACTGTGCAGCGTATGGCAGCGGTGCACCGTCTTTCGTAACGGCAGCTTTCTCCTGTGCTCCCAATGCACGCTTGTATTTCTGCACCAGCTTGGCATTGCGCGGACGACACGGAGCAGCACTTCCATTGACGGTCACTACCAATGGCAGAGGAGCTTCTACGGTCTCCACACCGCCGTCGATGCGGCGCATGATAGTGGCCTTGCGTGCCTGTTCGTCAATCTTCAGAATCTCTTCGGCGTATGTCACCTGTGGCAGTCCCAGTTTCTGTGCCACTTGCGGTCCCACCTGTGCGGTATCGCCATCGATGGCCTGCCTGCCACCGAGTATGATGTCACAGTTGCCTATCTTGCGTATTGCGGTGGCTATGGCATAAGATGTTGCCAAGGTGTCGGCTCCTGCAAAGGCACGGTCGGTCAGCACATAGCCGCCGTCGGTGCCGCGATACAGTCCTTCGCGGATTATCTCGGCTGCACGTCCAGGACCCATAGTCAGTATCTCTACTGTTGACCCAGGGAAAGCATCCTTCAGCCTCAATGCCTGTTCAAGGGCGTTAAGGTCCTCGGGGTTGAAGATGGCTGGCAGAGCGGCGCGGTTTATGGTGCCGTCGGCTTTCATGGCATCTTTCCCGACATTGCGTGTGTCAGGAACCTGCTTTGCCAATACAACGATTTTCAAACTCATAATTCTATTCGTTTTCTTGATTAGTGTTGTTTCTGTTCTTGAAAAAATTCGGCTGCAAATGTACAGAAACTGCTCTTACCGACAATGAAAAGCCGTGCGTTTCTGCGCATTCCGTCCTTGTTTGTGCATATTACGCGCTCTTTGTGCAGTGGAGTAAAGGCAAAATAAGAGGGTGGAAGCACCTCCTCAATAAAGAAGAGTCTTCCACCCTCTTGTACTTGTCGGCCTCTTATCTCTGTGTAGAGAGAGACGCTTGCCTACAGAGATTTAGAGCTTCACGCCAAGCTTGTCGGCGATAGCCTTAGGCAGGGCTTTCTTGTTGACCACGATGTTCATGGTTTTGTAGCGCACGAACGACTTTGATGCGTACCAGATGCCATGGTACTTGCCGGTGTCACCCCAAGAGTTCTTCACCATATAGTATTCTGTGCCGTTCTGGTCTTTAGCCTTGCCGAAGATGTGCATGCCGTGGTCGTCGGTGGTCTCGTACCTGTCGTAAGCCAGCTGACGCTCTTCCTGTGTCACCCACTTCTCTGGACCAGGCTTCGATGTCACGTTGCGCTCGCTTGCAGTCAGCTTCAGCCAATGTGCCATGTCCGAACCTGCCAGCTCTGCCTGCTTCTCCATGTCGGGCAGCACTGCTATGCCCTGACGGTTGAAGCCTTCTTCGCTGACATCAGAACCCCAAGCAACGGTGTAGCCGTTGTCAATGGCATTGTCGAACACCTGCATCAGCTCGTCGATGGGCAGGTTGTATGACTGTCCCCAACGCCAGTTGTCCTGAACCTCGATTACGAAAGGCTTGTAGAACGGATGGTGTGTGTATGACGTCAGCGATATGTAGTCGTCAGCATTCAGACCTGTCGACTCATAGAACGACTTCGGGGTGTAGGTCTTGCCTTTGTATGTGAATGTCTCGGGAGGTGTGCCGAGGTAGATCTCATGCACAGCCTTGATGGCTTTCTTCCACAGCATGTTGCCGTCCTTGTCGGCCTGCAACGAGCGCAGACGACCCTTGGCGATGGCATCGACAATGGCTCCGCTGACGGCAGACAGCTCGCCGTGCTTGCTGAGTGTGTCGTTGTACATCACGCCAGGACGCATCTCCTCTTCAGGAACAAGTCCGAAGTTCTCCATTCCATAAATCACATCGTAGAACGAACCGCCCTGCGAGAATGACACATCACCATGTGTACGCACAGCTGCGTCGGCACGGTCAAGGTACGTCTTCTCTACAATATACATCTCCGAGAGGTCATAGGTGCCCTTGCCTGCCTTCAGCAGTTCCGACTCCAGGAATGACATTGTGGAGTAGCACCAGCATGTGCCGGCGTTAGACTGGTTCTTGATGGATGTGATAGGGTTCTCCTTGATTACGGTGAACACGAAGCCTTCTTCTTCCTTAGGCTTGTCTTGTGCTGCAACGCTAAGGCTCATGAGTCCTAAGGCTGCGAATAAAACAGATTTTCTAACCATTGTTATTAAATTATAGATTTTGAAGATTCATTTTGTCTTGCTTTCGCGCAAAGGTACGAATGTTTTGCGATAACAAACCAAATTATTCTGTCTTTTTGACCATCAATCTTTTGAAGGCGGCAGGATATGGCGTCTCGAAGTGCATCTGTTCGCCTGTGACAGGATGTATGAAGCATAGCTTGAAGGCATGCAGTCCCAAGCGGTGCAGGGGATTTACGTCATCTTCGCGGCCGTAACGCCCGTCACCGGCGACCGGATGACCCAAGTCTGCCATGTGCACACGAATCTGGTTCTTGCGCCCTGTCTCAAGCCTCAACTCCACCAGCGAGTAGCCGTTGGCACGCTTTATGGTGCTATAGTGGGTTATGGCTATCTGTCCGCCATCGTCGGTGGGACTTGAGTAGACATACAGCTTGCGGTCGGTCAGCCACGATGTCACCGTGCCGGCATCCTGCTCCATGTCTCCGCACACCACTGCCACATAGCGGCGGTCGTTGACAATCTGATGCCAGTTGTCGCGCAGCGTGTTCTGTGTCTTCTCGTCCTTGGCAAACATCATCAGTCCAGACGTGTCACGGTCCAGGCGGTGCACCACATAGACCTGTCCGCGCTTGTTCGACCGGTGTATGTATTCTGTCAGTATTGATGCTGCCGTGCGCTCTTTCTCGTGCTCGGTCTTGACCGACAGCAGCCCTGGCTCCTTTTCAATTACGATGAGGTATGCGTCTTCATAGACAATCTTCATCAGGCGGTTGTGGAACTCATGTTCTGCCTTTGCCCTGCTGATCTGCACCTTCATGCCAGGCTTCAGGGGGAAGTTGTACTGTGTGGTTATCTGCTGATCCACATACACCACACGCTTCGTCAGCAGCGACTTCAGCTTCGTCCTGCTGGCCTGTGGCATCTTGGCAGCCAGGAATGCCATCAGCTCCATAGGCTCGTGCACCATGTAGTCCGTGTACTTGTTGCGTGCCCGTGCAGCAACGCCCGTACCCTTGCTGCGGTTATAGTCTCTTGTGTCCATAGGAAATTTCAAACGGTTTGGTCATCTCTTCTCAAGCAGCACCACGTTCTCCACGTGATGTGTCTGCGGGAACATGTCTACCGGCTGTACGGCCTTGACGCTGTATGCCGCATCCATCAGCTGCAGGTCGCGTGCCTGTGTTGCGGGGTTGCAGCTGACGTAGACTATGCGCTGTGGTGCAGCGTTCAGTATCACATTGACCACGTCGGGGTGCATTCCTGCGCGTGGCGGGTCTGTGATTATCACGTCAGGATGTCCGTGCACGGCGATGAAGTCGTCTGTCAGGATGTCCTTCATATCGCCGGCAAAGAACTGCGTGTTTTCAATGCCGTTGATGGCAGAGTTGACACGTGCATCTTCGATGGCTTCGGGCACATACTCGATGCCTGTCACCTGCCGTGCCTGCCGTGCCACGAAGTTGGCTATCGTGCCTGTGCCGGTATACAGGTCATATACCGACTCGTTGCCCGTAAGTGCGGCGAAGTCGCGTGCTGTCTTATACAGGTTGTATGCCTGTGCCGAATTGGTCTGATAGAATGACTTGGGGCCGATCTTGAACCTCAGCCCTTCCATCTGCTCGAATATGTGGTCGCGACCGCTGAAGACGTGTGTCTCAAGGTCTGTGATGGAGTCGTTCACCTTGTTGTTGATGACATACTGTAGCGACGTGATTTGAGGGAATGTCTTGGCTGTGTATCCTAAAAGTTCGTTGAAGCGTTGCATGTCCTCGTCACTCCGGATTTGTGCCACGACGATTACCATCAGCTCGCCTGTCGATGCTGTGCGTATTATCAGGTTGCGCATCATGCCCTCGTGTTGCCTGAGGTCGATATAGGTGTAGCCGTGCTGTAGCGTGTAGTCGCGTATGGCATTGCGTATGCGGTTCGATATGTCGTCCTGCAACCAGCATTTCTCTATCGGCAGCACCTTGTCGAATGCTCCGTTTATGTGAAATCCCACTGCATTGCGGTTGTACTCGACATTCTCCTTCACCTCCTCGCGCGTCAGCCAACGCTTGTTGCTGAAGGTGAATTCCAGCTTGTTGCGGTAGAACTGCGTGTTCTCCGACCCTATGATAGGGGTTGTCTCGGGCAGCTTCACCTTGCCGATGCGTGTCAGTGCATCTTCCACCTGTTTCTGTTTGTAGCGCAGCTGTTCGCTGTATGGCAGTATCTGCCAGATGCATCCGCCGCATACGCCATAGTGCTGGCAGAAAGGCTCGGCCCGCTGCTCGCTGTACTTGTGGAACTTCACCGCCTCTGCCTCGGCATAATTGTGTTTCTTGCGGCGCAGCTGCAGGTCGACCACATCGCCAGGCACCACGTATGGCACAAATATCACCAGGTCATTCACCTTGGCTATTGCCTTGCCTTCGGCAGCCACGTCTGTAATGGTGACGTTCTCCAGCAGCGGTAATTCTTTCTTCTTTCTGCTCACTCTTGTCAAGATTTGTTTTTCGTTGAAGCCGTGAAGACCTCACGTCTCCATGGCACTCCCATGCGCATAGCCCCATGGTTGCCCCGCGCATGCCGGTCTGCAAATGTAGACATTAAAACCGCAAGCCCGAAGATGCCTGCCGGATTTTATTTCCCCTGTTCCAGCTTGAAGCGCATCCTCCAGATGCCCTTGTCGTCGTCCCAGCTGCTGCTTATGATGCGGAATGTGCCAATCTCGCCGGTGTTCTGCACGTGCGTGCCTATGCACAGACATTCGTCATAGTCACCGATATGCACCACGCGCACCGTCTCCGAGGCACCCTCGGGCAGTCGCTCCAGTTCGAAACGTCCTGCCGCCTCATGCTGCGTGATAAACTCTGTCGTCACTTGCAGATGTCGGCCTATCACGTCGTTCACTGTCTTCTCTACGAGGCTGACCTGCTCTGCTGTCGGACAGGCATTGAGCCTGTAGTCCAACTTGCTTTTCTTGCGCTCTATGTGTGCCTCCACCGAGCGTCCGCAACCGAAGATATTCATCATCGTGCGGTTCACGATGTGTTCGGTGGTATGCATCGGCGGATATTCCGCCTTGTTGTGGGCGTTCAATTCCATTGTGTCCATTCCTTCTTCCATGATAGCTACTCCTTATTATA
>CAVERK010000003.1:0-30329 GCA_963618035.1 bacterium | reverse complement strand
CCCTGCCACCGCGCGGCAAACTGCCGTGCCGCCTCCGCCTGATGTCGCTCCGTGGTCATTGCGGATGCAGGGGGTTATGCCTCTACCCAGGTGTCGTTGGTGAGCAGGAGCTCACGGAAGTTGTGGTAGTTCTTCTTCTCGGACACCTCGTCAATCTGTGCGTAGACGGCATCGTTGTAGGTCGGTGCGTCGACATCCCTGATCACGCCGAGGGCTACGGGGAAGTCCGGCCCCTCCATGAGGGCGAGCTTCAGCTGCAGGGTGTTGTCCTCGCAATGAGCATCGTGAACCAGTATATCCTTCTCGGTGATGCCGTTCTCGCCGAGCCTGACGACCTTCAGCCCGAAGCCTTCCTGCATCAGTCCGAACTCGTTGTCGGCACCGAAGAGCATGGGCTTGCCGTGCTCGAGGTAGATGGCGTTGCGTGCGCGGTCTTCACGGCGTGCCAGGCTGTCGTAGGCTCCGTTGTTGAAGATCATGCAGTTCTGCAGTATCTCGCAGACGGCGGCACCCTTGTGCTGCGCCGCAGCCTTGAGTATGCCGACGGTGCCCGCCATGTCGGCAGCGGCAGCGCGGGCAAAGAAGCGTCCGCGTGCTCCGAAGCACAGCTCGGCGGGGTGGAATGGGTCCTCCACCGTGCCGTAGGGCGACGACTTGCTGACGAAGCCGCGCGGCGAGGTGGGTGAGTACTGCCCCTTGGTGAGTCCGTAGATGCGGTTGTTGAGCAGTATCATGTTGAGGTCGACGTTGCGGCGCACGGCGTGGATGAAGTGGTTGCCGCCGATGGCGAGGCCGTCGCCGTCGCCGGAGACCTGCCACACGGTGAGGTTGGGGTTGGCAACCTTGGCTCCCGACGCAATGGCGGCGGCGCGTCCGTGGATGGTCTGCATGGCGTAGGTGTTCATGTAGTAGGGCAGGCGGCTGGAGCAGCCTATGCCCGAGATCACCGCAATGTCACTGGGGGCTATGCCCAGCTCGGACATGGCGCGGTGGAGGGAGGCGAGGAACGAGTGGTCGCCGCAGCCAGGGCACCAGCGGGGCTGGCCTTTCTTGAAGTCGTTTGATGTATATTCGCTCATATCTGTATGTCTTTTTTCCGGTTGACGTTTCTTGTTTCCTTTATTTCTCCAGTATCTCCGTGAATGCCTCTACAAGGCTGCTGACGGTGAACGGCTGTCCCTTGACCTCATTGAACTGGTAGGGTGCGAAGCCGTCGACCTTCATGCGCAGGTATCCGGCGAACTGTCCGAGGTTCTGTTCTGCCACGACCACCTTGGGGTAGCGGCGCAGCACGTCGGCGGTGTTTGCCGGCAGGGGGTTGATGAAGCTGAACTGTGCCAGTGCCACCTTGCGGCCGCTGTCGTTCAGCTCCTTCATGGCGGTGTAGAGATGGCCGTAGGTGCTGCCGAAGCCCACGATGAGCAGGTCGGCATCGTCGGCACAGCCCTCTACCGTGACATCGGGCACGGGGATGCGTGCCACCTTCTCGGCACGCAGGCGCACCATCCTGTCGTGGTTGTCGGGGGCGGTGGAGATTGCTCCGGTGTCGCTGTCCTTCTCCAGTCCGCCGACGATGTGCGTGTAGCCCTCCTGCCCTGGGAGTGCCCAGTAGCGCACGCCGGTGTCGGGGTTGCGGCGGTAGGGAGCGTAGTTGCCCTTCATCTCCGCCGTGGCGTATGGGGGATTTATCTCGGGATAGTCGTCAAGGTCGGGCAGACGCCATGCCGAGGAGCCGTTGGCGATGAAGGCATCAGTGAGCAGGATGACGGGCGTCATGTGCTCCAGTGCCGTCTTTGCCGCCAGATATGCCTTGTCGAAGCAGTCGGTGGGCGAGGTTGCCGCAATCACGGGCATGGGGCTTTCGCCGCTGCGTCCGAAGAGTGCCGCCAGCAGGTCTGACTGCTCGGACTTGGTGGGCAGGCCGGTGGAGGGTCCGCCGCGCTGCACGTCGACAATCACGAGCGGCAGCTCCGTCATCACGGCGAGGTTCATCGCCTCGGACTTCAGGCAGATGCCAGGTCCGGAGGTGGAGGTGACAGCCAGTGCTCCGGCAAACGATGCTCCGATGGCGGATGCGCAGCCGGAGATTTCGTCCTCGCACTGCATGGTGACGACGCCCAGTGACTTGTGCTTCGCCAGCTCGTGGAGGATGTCGGTGGCAGGGGTGATGGGGTATGAGCCAAGGAACAGGCGCAGGCCCGACTTCTCGGCGGCGGCTATGAGTCCGTAGGCGGTAGCCTTGTTGCCGGTGATGTCCATGTAGCGGCCTGGCTGTGACACCTTGCTCTCGATGCGGTATGTGTGCGCCACCGACGAGTGGGTGTTGTGGCCGTAGTCATAGCCGGCATGTATCACCTTGATGTTGGCCTCGGCGATGGCGGGCTTCTTGGCGAACTTCTCGCGGACGAAGTTCTCGGCAAGCGTCAGGTCGCGGTTGAAGAGCCAGCAGACCAGTCCCACGGCGAACATATTGCGGCACTTCTGCATCGACTTCCTGTCCATGCCGCTGTCGGCGAGGCACTCCTCGACGAGCTTCGTGATGGGGGCGGCGATGACATCCTGCCTGATGCCAAGCTCCTCTATGGGGTTGTCGGTCTTGAACTCCGCCTTCTGGAGGTCGCCCTTCTGGAAAGCGTCGGTGTCGATGATGATGGCGGCAGTGGGCTTGGCATACTTCAGCTGCGTCTTCAGCGCGGCGGCGTTCATTGCCACGAGCACGTCGCACTGGTCGCCAGGGGTGTAGACCTTGCCGGCACCCACGTGCACCTGAAAGCCGGAGACACCCGTCAGCGAGCCTTGCGGGGCGCGTATGTCTGCGGGATAGTCGGGGAATGTGCTGATGTCGTTGCCGACGGTGGCGGAGATGGTCGAGAAGATGTTGCCGGCCAGCTGCATGCCGTCGCCGGAGTCGCCGGAGAAGCGCACGACGACGCTCTTCAGCTCCTTTACCTCTATTGGGTTATCCATGGTGATGATTTGAATGTTTATTTATTGTCTTTTCATTTGCTCGCAAAGGTCGTTAAGTTCGGTGTAACCTCAAAATAAATTCACGCCTATTAACCCCGACGGCGGCGGGCGGCACAGATTTCTTCCACGCTCCGCTTTGCGTTTCACCTTTTAAGCTGTACCTTTGCGCGCGGAATTTGAAATCAGACGGTCTCGTAGTTCAATGGATAGAACGGAAGTTTCCTAAACTTTTGATCCGAGTTCGATTCTCGGCGAGACTACGGCATTGAAGGCACGCACCCCGAAACGGTGCGTGCCTTCTGTGTTGGTGTCGGGTGACGGGTGTGGGGCTGAAAGAAAGAAATTGCATTATCTTTGTCAGGTCATTACTATAAGAGGAGAAAAGATAATGCCACGTATGGACGTACAAACGATAGAACAAATCCACAAGCAGGCGACGGAGCTGATACTCGCCCGACGGCTGAAGGAGGCTCTGACGCTGATGTCTTCACAGCACATCGGGCAAGACGACTGGGACACCGGACCGATGTTGCGCAATGCCGTCACCTCCTACGACTACATGCTGCGCTACATGGCACAGGGAGCAGCCGACCCCGAGCGGGACAAGCTGTACAACAGTCTGCTGCTGCAGGCCCTACACATCGCCGACCTGCAGCGGGTCAGTGCCTTGCAGGAGGCGGGAGGCGGCTACTACAGCTTCGAGGCACTCGACAGGTTGGACGGGCAGGAGCCTGACCCTGACATGAGCAAGGAGACCGTGCTGCGCACGCTGTTCGACCTCATCGTATCGGAGTTCTGCTGGGATGACGACGCGAGTGCGAGGGCACACAATATCTTCTCTGCGGACAGCACCGACAGGGATGCCCGATGTCTCATGGTCAGTGCCGTGACACTCTCCGTGCTGGCGTGCTACGACCGTGCCAAGGTGCTGTGGCTGCTCGCGGCATGCCGTTGCCGCACCGACGGGCGCGTCGCCCTGCGTGCGCTGACAGGCATCGTCATGCTGGCACACGTCTATCAGGAGCGCATGACGCTCGACAGCGAGCTGTGCAGCCGGATAAGTTTCCTCGGTGAGGAGGTGGAAGACCTAAGCCACAAGCTGTCGCTCATCTACATGCAGCTGCTCCACTGCCAGGACACGGACAACGTCAACAGGACAATGCGCGACACGATAATACCGGAGATGGTGAAGGCATCACGGAACCTGCACAACCTCAATATCGATGACGACGCAGAGGAGGGCGACGACAACCCCGCATGGGATGAAGCCTCGCGCAAGACCATGGAGCAGATGCAGGAGATGCAGGAGTCGGGCGACGACATAAACATCGGCACGTTCTCGCAGCTGAAACGCTTCGGCTGGTTCAACGAGGCGTTCGCATGGCTCTACCCTTTCGACGAGACCGTCAGTGCCGTGGCACGTGTCACCGGCGGCGGACCGCAGGTCTCGTTCATCCTGCACTCGCTCACGGCGACCGACTATTTCTGCGACAGCGACAAGTATTCTTTCGCCCTGATGCTGGCAAACCTGTCAGGGACGCAGCGCGAGACATTCATCAGCCAGATGCCGCAGTCTGCCGTCGATGCCCTCAATGCCATTAGGGAGGACTTCGCAGAGACTGCCCTCGACACTAAATACATCATACGCTCATACCTGCAGGACCTGTACAGGTTCTTCACGGTGTCGCGGTTCAGGATTTCTCCGCGCAACATCTTCAACGAGCGTACCGACCTGCACCGCAACGCAATACTGAAGCCGTTTCTCTGCAACAAGGAAGCCCTCATGCCCATAGCCGAATACCGCTTCAGCCGGAAACGCTATGCCGATGCGCATGACATCTACAGGGACATCATTGCCACCGGCTCCGCCGGTGCCGACATCTACCGGCACGACGGCTTCTGCCTGCAGAAGGACGGCAAGTATGACGAGGCACGCAAGGCTTACGGGGAAGCCGACCGCCTGCATCATGGCGACGCATGGACACTAAGACATCTCGCCACCTGCTGCCGCAAGGCGGGAGACCCGTCAGGAGCACTCGCCTGCTACCGCGAGCTGGAGCTTCTGCAGCCGCAGGACATGAAGGTTGCGATGCAGACAGGACGCTGCCTGTTGGAGACGGGGCATTACGAGGAGGCACTGCAGTATTTCTACAAGGCAGAACTTGCCGACGAGAACAACGTCAATGCC
Organism: bacterium; assembly: GCA_963618035.1. Lineage (GTDB taxonomy): Bacteria > Bacteroidota > Bacteroidia > Bacteroidales > Bacteroidaceae > Bacteroides. Next base: position 25,174 of record CAVERK010000003.1, on the reverse strand, counting down.
TGCCGCGCAATAGCGTGGTGCTCGTTCATGCTCGGCAAGGAGAAGCAGGCGACGCTGTATTCCGGCAAGGTGCTGGCTGCAGCTGCCCCGCTGGCATCGGACTATCTGAACGCCGGACACATCTGCTGGTGGTGCGGGCAGACAGCGGAGGCTACAGCCGACTACAGGAAGGCATACGCCCTCTATAACTCGACAGACGACTTCCGCAACGCTTTCCTTGCCGATGCGGACACGCTAAAGGCACACGGGATCAGCGGGAACGACATTCCGCTGATGCTTGATATTGCCAGCTCGATTTAGGTCGATAGAGCAGGATTACTCTTTACCGGACTTTCAGCAGCTCTCTGTAGAGACGCTGCACGGGCAGTCCCATGATGTTGTAGTAGCTCCCGCGAATATCCTGCACGCCGATGTAGCCAATCCACTCCTGCACGCCGTAGGCACCGGCCTTGTCGAGCGGGCGGAAGCGGCTGACATAGAAGTCTATCTCCTCATCGCTCAAGTCGCAGAACGTCACCTCCGTACCGACGTAGAAGCTCCGCTGCCACGCCGTTGTCGTCAGGGTGACACCCGTGAACACCTCGTGTGTCTGCCCCGACAGCTGCTTCAGCATCTCAATGGCATCGGCCTCATCTGTAGGCTTGCCAAGCACGCGCCCGTGCAGCCACACTATGGTGTCGGCAGTAATCATCAGCTCGTCCTGCCGCAACATGGCGGCATAGGCATCGGCCTTCTCCTTTGATATATATAGAGGTATGTCGCCACCGGCCAGGTTGTCGGGATATGCCTCACTGACATCCGGCAGCGTGCGCACTTCATAGTCAAGCCCGAGGCCGGACAGCAGCTCCTTGCGCCGTGGGGAGTTCGAGGCAAGTATGATATGGTATTTCTTCAGATTGTCCAACATAATATAGTATTCGTGTGTCGTTAAAAGGCTGTCCTTACCATCCGAAGGCCTTGTCGTCGTTGAGCCACAGGCCGTGGACCTTGAGATACTGCTCGACGATGTCGCGTCCTACGCCATAGCCGCCGTCGCACCCTGAGATATACTTCGCCACAGCCTTCACCTCGGGTGCAGCGTCATGCGGACAGCAGGGCAGTCCGCAGGTGCGCATCACCTCAAGGTCGGGTATGTCGTCGCCGACGAACAGGATCTCCTCATTGTCAAGTCCGTGGCGCAGGCGGAACTCCTCATAGTCGCGCATCTTCACGCTCGAGCCGAGTATCACGTTCTCCGGCTTCAGCCCCAGGCGTTCGTAGCGCAGACGGACTGCCTCCGTGGTGCCACCCGAGATGATGCCCATCAGCACTCCGCACTCTGCGGCACGATGGAAGGCATAGCCGTCCTTGATGTTGACAGTGCGCTGCGGCGTTCCCTCCATATCCATGGGAATGGTGTTGGCACTGAGCACGCCGTCGACATCGAACAGCAGTGCCTTTATCTTCTTGAGGTCGTGGTTTATCGTACTCATCCGTTTGCCTGACGTTTATCTGTCGTCTGCCGGCAAAGGTACGAAATAAAAGCATAGCGTTGACGAAGCGTGGATGGACGGGCGTGCTCACTCCACGCTGCCAATGCGGAACGAGGTGTAAAGCTCAATGAAAGAGGCGACGGCGAGGGCGAGCATCCACTCGTTGTCGTGCAGTGTCAGCATCATGACTGCCGATGCCACGAGAATCAGTGCACCGATGATCTGCTGCCTGTAGAGACGGCGGACGACGAAGTTCTCGGAATGTGGACACAGAAAGACCTGCGCGACGGCTACCAGCACGGAGCCTGCGAGGTATAGATGGGGCGAGTAAGTCCAGCCCGTGATGTAGACGGCAACGCCGACAAGCGTCAGCACCGCACCGGTGAGAAGGCAAACGGACAGGATTCGTTTCATGATATGCCGTGGAGTGTTTGTGCGCAATTCCATCATTTGCCGACATCACCCTCGAAGACAAAGATGTCCTCGTCGGGCTTCTTCATGAGGTACTTCTCACGCGCGATGTGCTCTATGGAGGTGGAGTCGGCATTCAGCCCATCGAGCCGGCGCGTGCTCTCCTCATATTCCAAGCGGTATTTCCTGATCTCCGAACGCAGGCTGTTCTCCTTGCGCGACAGCTGCGCCCTGTAAAGAAGACTGTTGTCGTCGACAAGTCCGATGACAACGGCGAAGACGGCAAGAGTAATGAGATACTTGTGCCGTATGACTACACGCAATATGTCGGTAAACGCAGACATCCTTACTTCATGACTTCACCACGCAAAGATAAGACAAATATCGGCTCAGTAAAAAATCAGTGGGGAAGAATCATGTCCTGTGGCGGTGCGACGCGCACACCGATTTTTACACGTCCTGTGACGTGGTGCGGCGAATGTGAACAGTTGCGTTGACGCGGTTGTAATGAGTTGAAAATCAGCATCTCCATGGACGTTCAACCACAGGTTCTATGGACGTTCAACCACAGGTTCTATGAACGTTCAACCACAGAGCTGTGAATGGTCAACCACAGAGCTGTGAATGGTCAACCACAGAGCTGTGAATGGTCAACCATGGAAGCATTGATTATCAGCGTGTTGTAGTTACGGTTTCGGGGCAGTAGAAAACCCCACCTTTTCCCTACTGACCTGAGATAAGCCTAAAAAAAGACGTATATAGGCAAAGGCCCGAGACATTAATCGAAAAGCCTCGGAACATTAATCGAAATGCCCCGAGACATTAATGTCCCCGAAACGACCGCTAAAAGGGGAATATCAGCGGCAGGACAAGCACCATGACGATGCCCATGATGATCTGTAGCGGCAGACCGACCTTGACGTAATCCATGAAGGTGTATTGTCCGGCAGGCATGACCAGTGCGTTGGGCGGTGTCGAGAACGGCGAGGCGAAACACATGCTTGCAGCCACTGCCACGGCAAGCAGGAAGGGCGTGGGATCCAGCCCCAGCTGCACGGCACTGCTCATGGCGATGGGTGCCATGAGCACCGCTGTCGCCGTGTTGCTGATGAACATGGTCATCAGCGACGTGGTGAAGTAGATGCCCGTCATCAGTATCAGCGGTCCGTAGGAGCCCAGTCCGCTCACCAACGAATTGGAGAGAAACTCCGAAGCCCCTGTCTTCTCGAGAGCCATCGACATGGGCATCATGGCGGCGATGAGCACGATGCTCTCCCAGTTTATGGTCTTGTATGCCGCCTCGACATTACGGAAGCAGCCTGTCAGCACCATCAGCAGTCCGGCAATCATCACTGCCGTCACGGGAGCCACGGGGATGAAGTCGAACACCATCATGCAGATCATCAGCAACATTATGACAGCCGCCAGAGGAGCCTTGTGGTCGAGCGTCACCTTGGCAGCTTCCTCAAGAGGCTGTCCAAGCACAATCCATTCGGTGTCGTCACTGCTGAGGCGGGCGATGTCTGCCCACGAGCCTTGCACCAGAAGCACGTCTCCTGCCTGCATCTTCTCGTCGCGCAGGTCGCTGAGGATGTATTCGTTCTTGCGGCGGATGCCCAGGATGTTCACGCTGTACTTGCTGCGGAACCCTGTGTCCTTGACGGTCTGCCGTATGAGCTTCGACGAGGGCATCAGGACAATCTCGGCGATGCCGATGTCATAGAACTCGAGCTTCTTGTCGCCCTCCCCTGCCGCATCCGAGGTCTGGCTGTCGAGCATCTCCAGCCGGTAGTCTGCACAGAACTGCTCCGTGCTCGCAACCTCGCCACGGACGTAGAGGATGTCGTCTTCCTGCAGCTTGGTGCTGAAGTCGGTCAGCTGCTTGCCGGCAGACATCAGCAGACGGTGTTGCGGTGACTCGCTGCGGCGCACCTCGAGTATGTCAAGTCCGTACTTGCGGCGCACGTCAAGGTCGACGATGCTCCTCCCCTTGAGTGATGAAGACTGTACCACCTTCAGACGGGACAGACTGGTCGAGATGCCGTATTCTGCCACCAGCTCCTTCAGTGATTTGGAAGAATGTCCGTCCTTGTCCTTGCCGCTGCCGCGCTTCGAGAGAAACCACTTGCTGAGCGGCAGAAGCACGAGCGTACCCACCACCACGCACACGGCACCGACAGGCAGGAACGAGAAGAATGACAGTCCCTTATAGCCGCCGGACAGGAGAGCATCCTGAATGACAAGGTTCGGCGGCGTTCCGATGAGCGTCATCATGCCGCCCATGCTGCTGGCAAAGGCAAGAGGCATCAGCAGCCGGCTGGCATTCATCTTGGCACTGGCGGCCAGGCTGACGACGATGGGGAGCATCAGAGCCACCGTGCCCGTGTTGCTGACGAAAGCGCCGATGCCCGAGGTGACGAGCATCACCAGCAGGAACAGCCGCAGCTCGCTCTTGCCCGCGAGCTTCAGGATGCGCGAACTGATCATCTTGGCCAAGCCCGTCTGGAAGATGGCTCCGCCCACGACAAACAGTCCGATCATCATGATAACGACATTATTGGAGAAACCCGACAACGCCTCGGCAGGCGTGAGAATCTGGAACACGAGAAGTGCGACGAGCGCACACAGAGCCACGATGTCGGAACGCAGCCTGCCATGCATGAAGCCGACAGCCGACAGCAAAAGGATGGAGAGGGTTATCAACATACTCATTTCAGGTCTTCAATAAAAACGCTGACAAAAGTAACGTTTTTGTCCCACCCGCACAAGCACGCTAAAAGACTGTAAGAATTTCCCCGTTCGACAAAATCTCCCTACCTTTGTAGACACAGAAGCCAGCCCCGTGCACAGGCACAGGAGCAAGACAACAACACGCACATGGAAGACTACATAGTATCAGCCAGAAAATACCGCCCCACGAACTTCAGCTCGGTCATCGGGCAGGGAGCGTTGACGACCACACTCAAGAACGCCATCGCCACAGGCAAGCTGGCACAGGCATATCTGTTCTGCGGCCCGAGAGGAGTGGGAAAGACTACGTGCGCCCGCATCTTCGCGAAGACCATCAACTGCCTTGACCCGCGTCCGGACGGTTCGGCATGTGACGAGTGCGAATCGTGCCGCGCGTTCAACGAGGGCCGCTCGCTCAACATACACGAGCTTGACGCAGCATCGAACAACTCCGTCGACGACATACGCCAGCTGGTGGACCAGGTGAGGATCCCGCCACAGATAGGGAAGTACAAGGTGTATATCATCGACGAGGTGCACATGCTCTCCTCGGCGGCATTCAACGCTTTTCTGAAGACCCTGGAGGAGCCGCCACGCCATGCCGTCTTCATTCTTGCGACGACAGAGAAGCAGAAGATCCTACCGACCATACTGTCGCGGTGCCAGATATACGACTTCAACCGCATCAGCGTGGAGGACACCACGAAGCACCTTGCCGAGGTGGCAGACAATGAGGGCGTGACGTATGAGCCGGAGGCTCTGAACGTGATTGCGCAGAAAGCCGACGGCGGAATGCGCGATGCGCTGTCGATATTCGACCAGGCGGTGAGCTTCTGCCGTGGCAACATAACGTACAAGAGCGTCATCGAGAACCTCAACGTGCTGGACTACGAGTACTACTTCCGTCTGACGGACTACCTGTTGCAGGAGGACGTGACCGGCAGCCTGCTCCTGCTCAACGAGGTGCTGAACAAGGGTTTCGACGCAGGCAACTTCATCAACGGCTACGGCTCGCACCTGCGCGATCTGCTCGTCAGCAAGGACGGCAAGACCGTACAGCTGCTGGAGGTCAGTGCCGGAATACGCGACAGATATGTGGAACAGGCACAACGCTGCCCGACAGGCTTCCTGTTCAAGGCAATGAAAATATGCTGCGACTGCGGACTGAACTACAAGAACAGCCGCAACAAGAGGTTTCTCGTGGAGTGCACGCTGATACAGCTGGCACAGACAGACTATCCCGAAAAAAAAAACTTAACGCCACATGACGACACGCCGCCGGCAGGGCAGCTGAAGCCGATACAGCAGCAGCACAGCACGACCGTGGCACGTGAGGAGCCTCAGCCATACAGAAAGCCCGCCGACACCGAGGAGAAACCGGCACAGGTGCACGACACGCCGACACCGTTCGGAAACAGGAAGGCAGCAACGACGAACGTCAAGGTCATCAGCTCAAGAGACCTGAGTGCACGCTCAAAAGGCATTGCCCCACAGCCGGCAACAACGGGTGCACCTGCACCTGCGACGGAGCAGAAGGAAGACAAAACGTTTGCGAATCAGCCGCTGACAGAGGACGGCATAAGAAGAAGCTGGCAGGAATATGCCTCCACGTTGCCGCAAGAGCAAGTGGCTCTGGCAAGGCGCATGCAGACCATGCAACCCGCGCTGAACGGAAGCACGGTGACAATCAGCGTCGACAACGAGCTGGCATCAAAGGAGTTCAACGCCATGCGTCCGGCAATGCAGACATTCATGCAGGAACGGCTCAGGAACAAAGACCTGACAATCAGCATCACCGTGTCCGCGACAGAACAGAGCGGTCAGGCACTGAGCCGTGCGGAGCAATTCAAGAAGATGGCAGAGAAGAACGCATTGCTCCTGAAATTCAAGAAAGACCTCAATCTTGACCTGAGCTGACCGCTATTTAGACGGCTTATAAATTGGGAACAAACAGCGCAGCTTCGTGAACAACCAATCGGCAAAACGTCTACATTTGTCGCACAGAAACCAAAATGACTAACTAACTAAAATCTGAAGAAAAATGGCTTACGTAATTGGAGACGACTGCGTGACTTGCGGAACTTGCATTGACGAGTGTCCGGTTGGAGCAATATCAGAGGGCGATACAAAGTATTCCATCGACCCCGACATGTGCACTGAGTGCGGAACATGCGCAAGCGTTTGTCCGCAGGAGGCAATCAGCCTGCCCTGACGACAACGGTCGCAACAGCACAAGTGTCTGACGGGCAATATGCCGGACGGACACGTGAGACAAGAGCCTGACCCCTTAACGAGGTCAGGCTCTCTCCATATATATAATAATGGTATAATAATGGTGCGTGCTTACTTCAACGCAGCAAGCGCATCCTTTATTCTCTTCATCGCCTCGACGATGTTCTCGTCGCTCGTGGCATAACTCATACGGAAGCAGTCGGGGTCTCCGAATGCGTTGCCGCTGACGCAAGCCACGTGGCCGACCTCAAGAAGATACATCGCCAAATCGTCGGCATTGCCGATGGTCCTGCCGTCTGCCGATTTGCCGAAGAATGAGCTGCACTTCGGAAACAGGTAGAACGCACCTTCGGGCACATTGACCTCCAGCCCTGGTATCTCCTTTGCCAGCTTCACTATCAGGTCGCGGCGGCGTTCAAACGTGCGGCGCATGTCCTCGACCGGCTGCTGGCTTCCGACGTATGCAGCCTCGGCAGCTTTCTGCGACACCGAGCACGGTCCAGACGTATACTGTCCCTGGAGCTTGTTCAAGCCCTTTATGATCCACTCCGGACCGGCAGCATAACCGATGCGCCAACCTGTCATGGCATAGGATTTCGACACGCCGTTTATGATGATGACACGGTCCCTTATCTCCTCAAACTGGGCAATGCTCTCGTGCTTGCCGATGTAGTTGATATGTTCGTAGATCTCGTCGGAGATGACGTAAAGCTGCGGATGGCGTGCCACGACATCTGCCAAAGCCTTCAGCTCGCTCTTGCTGTAGACGGCACCCGTAGGGTTTGACGGCGAACACAGTATCAGCAGCTTGCTCTTGGGCGTGATTGCCGCTTCGAGCTGCTCGCCCGTAATCTTGAAATTCTGTCCGATGCCTGCAAAGACAACCACGGGGACACCGCCTGCGAGCTTTGCCATTTCCGTATAGCTGACCCAATAGGGTGCCGGCACAATCACCTCATCACCTGGATTTACCAGTGCGAGCACCGTGTTGCAGACAGCCTGCTTTGCACCGTTGGACACGCAGACCTGCGACGGTGCGAAGTCGAGTCCGTTCTCATTCTTCAGTTTTGCTGCAACGGCTTCGCGCAGCGACATATATCCAGGCACCGGTGAGTAGTGCGAGTAATTGTCGTCGATGGCTTTCTTCGCGGCCTCCTTTATCAGGTCGGGTGTGTTGAAGTCCGGCTCGCCGACACTAAGATTTATAACGTCAACGCCCTGCGCCTTCAGCTCAGAGCTCTTTTGCGACATGGCCAGCGTGGCCGAAGTCGACAGACTATTCAAACGATCGGATAACTGATTCATAATGCTTTGAATTCCCGTTTTGTTTATTTCTTGTTGTTAAAATGCAAAGTGTGTCCCATCCTGACCTTCTTGGTTTGCAGATAGACTTCGTTGTATGGGTTCGGCGTGACCTCTATGGGCACATTCTCCGTAATCTCCAGTCCGTAGGCTTCCAGCCCGACGCGCTTGACGGGATTGTTTGTCATCAGCCTCATCTTGTGTACGCCCAGTTCGCGCAGTATCTGTGCGCCCACGCCATAGTCGCGCTCGTCGGCCAGATGTCCCAGGCAGATGTTGGCATCGACAGTATCCATACCCTCTTCCTGCAACTTGTACGCACGGATCTTGTCCATCAGTCCGATGCCGCGCCCTTCCTGATTGAGATATACCACCACGCCCTTGCCGGCAGCATCGATCATCTGCATGGCTTTGTGCAGCTGTTCGCCGCAGTCGCAACGCTTCGACCCGAAGATGTCGCCCGTGACACAAGACGAATGTACGCGCACCAGTATGGGTTCCTCCGGCTTCCACGTGCCTTTGAACAGTGCCACGTGCTCCAGTCCGTTACTTTTCTGCTTGAACGGAATGAGCTGGAAGTCGCCATACTCGGTCGGCAGATGCACCTCCACCCCACGCTCTACCATCGACTCCTCCTTGAGCCTGTAGGCGATGAGGTCGTGGATGCTGACGAGCTTCAGTCCGAACTCGTCGGCAAACCGGCGCAGCTCGGGCAGACGCGCCATACTGCCGTCCTCGTTCATTATCTCCATGAGTGCGCCTGCGGGATACATCCCCGCAAGACGTGCCAGGTCCACAGCTGCCTCCGTATGTCCGGCACGGCGCAACACGCCCTTGTCCTGTGCATATAGTGGGTTGACATGCCCAGGACGGCCGAAGGTCTCCGGCGTGGAGGCGGGATCAGCCAATGCCCTGATGGTGGCAGCACGGTCTTTGGCAGACACGCCCGTGGTGCAGCCCTCCAGCTTGTCTATCGTGACGGTGAACGGCGTGCCCAGTATGGATGTATTGTCCATCACCTGATGCGGCAGCTGCAGCTCCTCGCACCGCGAAATGGTGATTGGCGCACACAGCACGCCCCGCGCGTGCTTCAGCATGAAGTTGACCTTCTCGGGCGTGATCATCTCGGCGGCAATGATCAGGTCGCCTTCGTTCTCGCGGTCCTCGTCGTCAACGACAACGACAAAATTTCCAGCCCTGAATTCCTCAATGGCCTCTTCGATTGTGTCAAGTCTTATATCCTTCATCTCGCAACTTTTTATGTTTCCTCTTCCGACAGTCTGTCGATTATCTCTATCGCTTCGCTATTGATGTTTGCAATTTCCTTTATGTCTCTGTCCAGCCTGGTCCTGAACACCCATATCCTGATGTAGAAGAACAGTCCAATGGGCAGCACAACGGCACACACCACGTTGGGCCATGTCTTCACGAAAGGACGGCGGCATGCCAAATCGGCCATGACGGGATATTTGCCAAGCACGTTGAGCAGATGCAGCGACCGTGAGTTCGACATCTCCTCTATCACCTCCTCCATCTCTGCGCACAGAGCCGCAAACCGCTCGTCGCCGGCAACATTCGTCCACAGGGTCAGGTAATTCGGAGCACTCCTCAGCCTGCACTGGCGCGAATATTCCTCAAGGTCGGCAGACAGCCGTCGCAGCTTGTCCGGCAACAGCCGGTAGTCGATGTCACGGATGATGACATCCTTCCTCGTGAAATGCCGCTTTGTGCGTATGCCCAGCACGCGCTTTATCCAGCCGACGTAGGTGTCCATGTTCAGCACCACGGAGTCGTTGTTCGACTTGTACGTCAGGAATGCGCCGAGCGGAGCCAGCACGGCTGTGCTCAACCACATGCCCGCCATGATGGGCCACTTGCCGTCGCGTGCCATCTTGTAGCCGGTGTTGTTGACAATGTAGTAGAAGATGAAGATGATGACTGACACCACCACTGGCATTCCCAGTCCGCCCTTCCTGATGATGCCTCCCAGCGGTGCACCGATGAAGAAGAATATGAGGCAGGCCAGCGAGAGCGTTATCTTCTCGTGCCACGCCGTCTGGTGGCGGCGCAGGCTCGTCATGGTCTGATTGATGTTCATGCCACGGAAGCTCCAGTCCGACTGCACCGTTATGGCATTGTTCAGGGCTTCATTATAATAGGTCTGCTTGTCCGACAGCGGGGCGCGTGCCAGTACGCTGTCGATGCTGTACCCTCCGGTGGCTGCGGCATCGGACAGCTTCAGCGTGTCCACGTCGGCGAGGCGTGTCAGCACGCGGTAGGTGTTGCTGACGGCGGTCTTGTAGTTGTACTGCCCCATGCTGTCCACCTGTAGGCGCATCGAGTCGATGCTCTCCTCAAGCATCGCCATGTTCTTGCTGTTCGACTGGCTCGTCATGAAGCCCTCGTCGATTATGTTGAAGTTGGCGTTGAACTCTATTATGGCGTTCTTCTCTTCGAACGACTCGCGGCGGTAGGGCACGTTGCGCTGCTTCATGTTCTGCTGCTGCAGGTTCTCGAACTGCTCTCCGTTGTAGAGGTGCAGATAGAGGTGCTGCTTGTCGGCGGTCATCTCCATGCGTCCTGAGTCGGCACGTATTATCTGCGCATTCTCAAACCCGTTGGCAAAGTTGTATATCATCACGTTGTAGAGCATTCCCGTCTTGCGGTCCTTGCTTTCGACGTACAGGTTGTAGCCGTCAATCTGGTCGTAGAACGTGCGTTCCGGAATGTCCAGCTCCGGCGACTTCTGCTTCATGGAGATGACCAACGTCCACAGCTTGGTCTGCGCCTTGGGACCTATGTAGTTCTGGAAGAAGAAGGACACGCAGCAGATGATGCCGACGAACACTATCAGCGGCCTCATGATCTGAAGCAGCGATATTCCTGCCGCCTTCATGGCCAGCAGCTCGTAGCGTTCGCCGAAGTTTCCGAAGGTTATCAGCGATGCCAGCAGCACCGCCAGTGGCAGCGAGGCAGGCACCAGCGTGAGCGATGCGTAGAAGAAGAACTGCGCCAGGACTGTCACGTCCAGCCCCTTGCCGACCATGTCGTCCACATACTTCCACAGGAACTGCATCATGAAGATGAACAGACAGATGAGAAACGTGCCGACAAACAGCAGGCAGAAGCTCTTCAGTATGAATATGTCCAATTTCTTAATGTGCAGCATCTCTCAATATGTGCCATGCGCATCCGTCAGAAGCCCGCCGTGCGGCGCAGAGTCTCTATCTGCGTATCCCACAGCTCCTTCATGTCGTCCACTTCGTCCTCGCTGGCAAAGTCAGTCACCTGCAGGATGTACTCCGGTGTCAGGTCTCCGGCAATCATCTTCAGCTCGAAGAACTCATGCATGTCGGGACTGTCGAACCACCTGAACGTGATGTTCTGATATGGTCTCATGCTCACTATCCTGGCTCTGCGCGGCTCGTCACCCTCCCACCGGAAGGAGACTTCCCGCCCGTCGATGACAACCTTATCCGCAAACCACGACTCCAGTCCGGCAGCCGTGCCGATGAATTCCCAAAGGATGTCATCCGAAGTGGTGTTCAGCAGATATTCCAGCACAAATTTCACACGTCTCATAACTCAGCGGACTGTCTTTTTCTTTTACGTCGCTAAGATATGGAGAAAATCCATATACGCAACAGCCCCCCATGTCTTTTATTCTAAAAATTACTCCCAAAGTTTTGGAGATTACGGCAAACGCCATATCTTTGCACCCGCAATCTCGGGGAGAAGCCCGTGGGAGCAATCAAGAAAAAGCCGATGGCGGGATAGCTCAGCTGGTTAGAGCGCATGATTCATAATCATGAGGTCCTGAGTTCAAGTCTCAGCCCCGCTACGCAGATACAGCCCTGCAAGCCTATGCTTGCGGGGCTTTCTTATTGCGCAGCACGGCATGAACATTGTCTTTACATATCCTGTGGCGTGTGTGAAATCGGTGTGACATGGTGCGGCGAATGTGAGCAGTCGCGTTGACGCGGTTGTCCTATCGTCCTCTTGTCGTCGGATTACTATTTGCTGTCTCCCTTTCTTCCAGTACTCCTTCTTGTTTCAATTAGTCGGTACTGGCGTACCGGTTAACCGGTACTGCAGTACCGACTATATGGTACTACAGTACCAACTATACGGTACTGCCCGAGGGGTTAACCGTTTTCCCCGAAGAGGTTAATAGGCTTCTTCAGGTCAGTCATACCTGTTGACGGCATCCATATAACTGTCGGACTGCATCTCCTCGGGCGGAATGACAACGTCATTCTCATCATTTTTCTTCCGCCCTCTCTTGCACGGCGGCGGGCGGCACACTAACTTAGCGGTCGCAAAAGACAGGGTTATGTTTATACTTATAGGGAGTTTGGCAGTACTTGCAGTGGTGGCCGCCATAGCGGGCGTGCTCAGGACGCGCAGCCTCAAGCGCAAGCTCGATGCAGGCGAGATAAAGGAGATGCCGAAAGTGAAGATGGTGACAGACTGCGGTGCAGACTCGTGCGAGCTGGACAACGGAGGCTCGTGTGAGGTGGAGGACTGTCTGAAGCTGGCGGTAAAGCAGGACGTGGAGTACTATGACGACGAGGAACTTGATGCTTTCCGTGGCACAGCTTCCGACGGCTATGACGACGAACAGGTTGCGGCCTTTGGCGAGGTGCTTGGCACCATGCAGCCCGACGACGTGGCAGGATGGCTGCACAGTCTGGAGCTGCGCGGCATCGCGCTGCCGGATCAGCTGAAGGACGAGGCATACATGCTGTTGGGCGACAGACGGAGCAACACCACACCTGCCACAGCCTGACGCAGCCGATATATAGACAACACACATACGCACCGTAAAAATGGAACTGCTGCAATACACATTCTTCCAACACGCGCTGATAGGCAGTCTGCTCGCATGCCTCTCGTGCGCCACCGTGGGCACCTACATCGTGTCGCGACGCATGGTGTTCATCAGTGGCGGACTGGCTCACGCCTCGTTCGGCGGCATAGGCATGGGGCTGTTCCTCGGTCTGCCTCCAGTGCTCACGGCGGCAGTGTTTGCCGTGCTGTCGGCATTCGGCATCGAGTGGATAGGAGGACGCGGCAAGAACGTGCGCGAGGACTCTGCCATTGCCATGTTCTGGACATTCGGCATGGCAATGGGCATCATCTTCTCGTTCCTGTCGCCAGGGTTCACGGCAGACCTGTCGACATACCTCTTCGGCAACATACTGACTATAACGTCAGGCGACATAGCACTGCTGGCAGCAGTGACGGCAGCAGTGTCGCTGTTCTTCGTGCTGTTTGCAGACAGCATCATCTACGTGGCGTTCGACCGCGAGTTTGCCATGTCGCGCCGCATGCCGGTGCGTGCCATGGAATATGTCATGATGGCATTCATCGCACTGACAATTGTGGCCTGCCTGCGCATGGTGGGGATAGTCCTGGCCATATCCATGCTGACAATCCCGCAGATGACGGCAAACCTCTTCACCCACCGCTTCAAGAGGATAATACTGCTGTCGGCAGCCATCGGCTACGCCTGCTGCCTTGGCGGACTGGCACTGTCGTACCGCTACAACATTCCGTCAGGAGCAACCATCATATTCCTGTCGATAATAATGTTCCTCGTGTGCAGGGTCGTAAAGGGATTTTCCATATCTTTACGCCGAAAGAACAACTGAGAGGAAAATACAGGCATATCATTCACAACAGCAATGGCAGAAATAACAATACCGTCGTTAGACCACATACAGGAAGCCGCCCGCCAGTTCGTGTCCCTAATGGGAGACGACACGGTCTTTGCCTTCTACGGCAAGATGGGCGCAGGCAAGACAACATTCATCAAGGCCGTGTGTCAGGAGCTTGGCGTTGCAGACAATGTGACATCCCCCACGTTTGCCATCGTCAACGAGTACCGATCGGAGACCACCGGAGAGCTGATCTACCACTTCGACTTCTACCGCATCAAGAAGCTCGACGAGGTCTATGACATGGGCTATGAGGACTATTTCTACAGCGGTGCCGTCTGCTTCATCGAGTGGCCGGAGCTGATTGAGGAGCTGCTGCCTGGCAACACCGTCAAGGTCTGCATTGAGGAGACCGACAACGGGGCACGGCATCTCACTACGGGAAGCATGGAGTAACGACAGGGCACAAGGGACGAATCGTCGTGGAGAGATACATACTACAGGCAATACTGGTCAGCATGGGGACGGTGTCGCTGCTGGCTGCCGTCATGAACTGGGAATGGTTCTTCAGTGCAGCGAACGCTCAGGTAGCGGTAAAAATGATGAGTCGCCGCAATGCACGCCTGTGGTATGGATTTGGCGGCATTGTGGCGATACTCGTAGCGTTGCTGGTCGTTTAGCGACTGTTTATCCGACGGACTCGTTGTAGTCCATCTCACCCTGTACGACAAACAGCACCTCATCGTGCTCGTAAGGTCCCATCTGGTCTTTCTTGGACTCCTTGAGGATGTAGTCGACAACCTTGTCGAGGTCGATGTCTATGCACCCGTCGGCATCGGGAGCCGTGTCGAGTACACCGCTGTTGACATAGTACTCGTCCATCAGGTCGAGGAAATAGTACAGCTCGTCGTCGGTAAACCGTGTCTTCAGCTCCTGCGGCAGATAGTTCTTGATGAACGCGATGGTCTTCTCATCGTCAATATCGTCTGCCGAAAATTCGTCGTTGACAGCCATAACAAGTCTTTCTTTAGGATTAAACGTAAGAGCTCCGCTTATTTCAGCAGAGCTTCGATCTTCTCCACAAACGCCGGCTTCGGAGCCGAACCTACCTGCTTGTCGACAAGCTCACCGTTCTTGAAGAACAGCACTGTGGGGATGTTGCGGATGCCATACTGTGCCGGCAGGTCCATGCTGTCGTCGACATTGCACTTGCAGATTGCGACCTTGTCCTTGTACTCCTCTGCCAGCTCATCGATTATCGGGCTGACCATGCGGCACGGACCGCACCATGTTGCCCAAAAATCCACAACTACAGGCTTGCTCGTGTCTGCCAATACCTGCTGGTAATTCTCGTCGTTAATTTCAATTACTGCCATATTCATCAATGAATTAAAAGGTTATTATTCGTTTTCTCTCTTCTCCACATCGGGACAATGCACACGGACAAACAGTGTGCCAAGCTCAATTTATCTTGTACTGCAGACCATACGAGCTTTCAAGAAAGTCTACCAGTTCCTTGTCTACCGACAATCTGTCGTGCGACACGAAGTCGGCAGACATCCGCGTCTCGGGGTCAACCACACAGAAGCGAAGCTCCGAATTGCCGCGATGCTTCTTCGACATCTCCGTCAGTTGCGTGATGGTGTCGTCGTCGATGACACCGAGCGGAATCCTTATCGTTATCCTTTCTATCAGCTTGTCGTTGACCTCGGACAGCAGTTCCACGCTGTCTATCTTCAGCTCCAGGTCTCCGCTCTTGCCCCACTTGCGCGGCTGCACCCGTGCCCGCATGAAGACGAGCATCTTCTCCTGCAGATAGCCCTGCCAGCGTGCCCAGTCATCGCCCCAGAAAGGTATCTCGTGAGAACTCGAAAAGTCCTCTATCTTTACGATGCCATAGGGATTACCCTTCTTGCTGAGACCGCAACGCACGGCTGTAACCATGCCGCCGAACGTCAGTCCTCCCCGCGTGGCAAGACCCTGAAGGTCTTCCAGCTCATTGAGGTGTGTGTTTACCACATTCCTGAGAACCACGGAATATTTGTCGAGCGGGTGCGACGAGAGGTAAATCCCGATGAGGTCCTTTTCCTTGTTCAGCCTGTCAAGGTCGCCCCACGGCTCCACGACAGGCACCTCAGGCGTAGCTATCGGCACCACTTCCATTGCTCCGAACAGGCTGTTCACAGCGGCAGACTTGTCTTCCTGATACTTGTTGCCATAGCGGACAAGCGTTTCGGCGAAGCTCTCGCCACGGGCGTTCAAGCCAAAGTACTGCTCGCGCTTAAGCCCGAAGGCGTCAAAAGCTCCCGACTGCGCCAGACACTCAATGTTCTTCCTGTTGCAGGCCATGAGGTTGATGCGCTGAACCAGGTCGAACACGCTCCCATACTGTCCGTTCTTCCTGCGCTCC
The DNA here is from genome assembly GCA_963618035.1 of bacterium. GTDB lineage: Bacteria > Bacteroidota > Bacteroidia > Bacteroidales > Bacteroidaceae > Bacteroides. The sequence continues at coordinate 8,957 of CAVERK010000003.1, read as the reverse complement.
GTCACTATCGCGTCAGCGGCACTCGCGCCGAGACCCTTTATGGCACATAGCCCGAAGCGTATGTTGCCGTCCTTGTTGGCTGTGAATTTCTGGTTGCTCTCGTTGACATCAGGCCCCAGCACCTGTATGCCCATGGCCTTACACTCGTTCATCAGCTTCGTTATGTCGCCGATATTCGACAAGCTTCGGCTCATCACGGCAGCCATATACTCGGCAGGATAGTGTGCCTTGAGATATGCCGTCTGATATGCCACCCACGAATAGCACGTGGCGTGGCTCTTGTTGAAGGCATAGGAGGCAAACTTCTCCCAGTCCGCCCAAATCTTTTCCAGCACTTCGGGGTCATGTCCGTTGGCCTTGCCTCCGGCAATGAACTTCGGTTTCAGATGGTCCAGCTTGTCCCGCTGCTTCTTTCCCATGGCCTTGCGGAGCGTGTCTGACTCTCCGCGCGTGAAGTTGGCAAGCAGACGCGACAGCAACATGACCTGCTCCTGATAGACGGTGATGCCGTAGGTGTCCTTCAGATACTTCTCCATGCACGGGATGTCATATTCTATCGGCTTGCGTCCGTGCTTGCGGTCGATGAAGTCGGGGATGTAGTCCATAGGCCCTGGACGATAGAGGGCGTTCATGGCTATGAGGTCTTCGAACACCGACGGCTGCAGCTCGCGCAGGTATTTCTGCATTCCGGCAGACTCGAACTGGAATGTCCCCACGGTGCGTCCCTCGCAATAGAGCCGATAGGTCAGCTGGTCGTCAATCGGGATCTTGTCGAGGTCTATCTCCACGCCGCGCGAATCTCGGATATTGTCCACAGCTTCCTTCAGTATAGACAGTGTCTTCAGCCCGAGGAAGTCCATCTTGATGAGGCCGGTCTCCTCGATCACCGAGCCTTCATATTGTGTACACAGCAGCTTCTCGCCCGTCTCCTTGTCTTCGGCAGTGCTCACCGGCACCCAGTCGGTGATGTCGTCGCGGCAGATGATTGTTCCGCACGCGTGTATGCCTGTACCACGGATGTTCCCCTCGAGCATCTTCGCATATTTCAGCGTGTCGCGTTCCAGCGGGTCGTCCGACCGTTCGGCTTTCTGTAGCTCCGGCACATAGTCGATGGCATTCTGCAGGTTCAGCTTCTTATCGGGGATGCGGTCGGGGACGAGTTTGCACAGACGGTCGGATTCCGTCAGCGGCAGCTTCTGCACACGCGCCACATCCTTTATGACCATCTTCGTGGCCATGGTGCTGAAGGTTATGATGTGCGCAACTTTCTCCTTGCCATATTTCTTTGTCACCCAGTCGAGCACACGGTAACGGCCGTCATCGTCGAAGTCCGTATCAATATCAGGCAACGATATGCGGTCCGGATTCAGGAAACGCTCGAACAGAAGGTCATACTTTATGGGGTCAATCTTTGTTATTCCCAAGCAATATGCCACGACAGAGCCGGCGGCACTGCCACGCCCTGGCCCCACCATGACGCCAAGCTCCTTGCGTCCGGCATTGATGAAGTCCTGCACTATCAGGAAGTAGCCTGGGAAACCCATGGTCTTCATCACGTGAAGCTCGAACTTGATGCGCTCCAACACGTCGTCTCCGACAGGATTGCCATAGCGTTCCTTCGCGCCTTCCAGCGTCAGCATTTCCAGATAGTCGGCCTCGAACTTGATGCGGTACAGCTTGTCATAACCGCCGAGCTTCTTTATCTTCTTCTCTCCCTCCTCGCGGGTCATTATCTCGTTGCCGTTCTCGTCGCGCGTAAACTCCTGAAACAGCTGCTCCTCCGAGAACTTCTTCCTATACTCTTCCTCCGTACCAAACTCTTCAGGGATGGGGAAGAACGGCATGATGGGAGCATGGTTGATGGTGTAGAACTCGGTCTTGTCGAGCAGTTCGAGCGTATTCGACAGGGCTTCGGGGTCGTCGGCAAAGACGGCATTCATCTCCTCACGCGTCTTGAACCACTCCTGCTTGGTGTACATCATCCGCGTCGGGTCATCCAAGTCCTTGCCTGTATTGAGACATATCAAGCGGTCGTGCGCCTCGGCATTTTCTTCGTCTACGAAGTGTACGTCGTTGGTACACACCAGCTTGACACCGAATTTCTCCGACAGCCTCCGCAGCTCTTCATTGACCTTCAGCTGCATGGGATAAGCCTCATGATTGGCATGCGGCACGGTGGCATGATGCAGCTGCATCTCCAGATAGTAGTCGTCGCCAAACACGTCCTTATACCATCTTATCGCCTCTTCCGCTCCCTCCATGTCATCAGCCGTTATGTGCCGTGGCACTTCTCCGGCAAGGCACGCACTACAGACCATCAGCCCTTCATGATATTTCTTCAGCTCCGTCCTGTCTGTTCGCGGACGCATATAGTAGCCTTCTGTCCATGCGTGCGACACCAGCTTTATCAGGTTGTGATAGCCCGTACTGTTCTTTGCCAGCACAATGAGGTGATATCCTCCCTGGTCCTGCTTGCCGTTGCGGTCGTGCATGCCGTGACGTGCCACGTACATCTCGCAACCGATGATGGGCTTGAACAGCCGTCCCTCGGCAGCCTGTAGCTTTTCCCTGTAGTCTGCCAGCGTCTGCTCCTTGTCATCACACGCCTCAGCACCGCTTTCCACATCGGCAATGTGCTTCTTCAAGTCCGACATCTCGTCCCTCACCGCGCCGTTCACCTTGTCCGTGTAGTTGATGAACTCCTTTATAGCGAACATATTGCCATGGTCGGTGACAGCCATGCCCCTCATGCCGTCGGCCCTGGCTTTGTCCACGAGCTTCTTCACGCTGGCCTGTCCGTCGAGCAGCGAGTATTGTGTGTGCACGTGCAGATGTACGAAGTCTTGCATATACGTCTTTCTCTTAATCTAAAACATCTCAAAGATACGACGCTTATTTTTCTCGGCAAAGAATAATCGGATTGCACGCACGGCGTTTCTCTTTTCTCATTCAAATCCTTGTTCCATTGTCAAAATAGACCTACTTTTGCAGTTGGTTTAGACGGAAACACACCGGAAACCTTTGTTCTCAGTAATGAAAAGGCTTAAAAAGATACACATACATCAAGAAGGCACACACACGCTGATTGGCGGATTGGCACTGCTTGTGGCAGTGAACGCCGCGCTGTATTTTGCTTTCGAGACCAAGATACCATTCTTCACCGTATTGGGCATCAGTGTCATTGTCTATGGCATCGTGCTCAACTTCTACCGTTGCCCCATCAGACTCTTCCCTGGCAGTCCCGAGAAAGTCGTGGTGGCTCCTGCCGACGGCAAGGTCGTGGTGGTCGAAGAGGTCGATGAAGACGAGTATTTCCACGACCGCCGCATACAGGTGTCCATATTCATGAGCCTCACCAATGTGCATGCCAACTGGTATCCCGTCGAGGGTTCCGTGGTGAAGGTAGAGCATCAGGACGGCAAGTACATGGCGGCATGGCTGCCAAAGGCAAGTACCGACAACGAGCGTTCGACCATCGTCATAAGGACTCCCGACGGCGTTGAGGTCTTGACACGACAGATTGCCGGTGCAATGGCTAAACGCATTGTCACCTACGCCGTCCCTGGCGACGAGTGCTATATCGACGAACATATGGGGTTCATTAAGCTCGGGTCGCGTGTAGACGTGTTCCTGCCGTTAGGCACTGACATCAAGGTCTCCTTAGGACAACACACCGTGGGCAACCAGACCATAATAGCACATCTGAAATAATGGCAAACCGGCTGACACGACACATACCGAACACCATCACTTGTCTGAATCTCTTTTCAGGTTGCGTGGGTTGTGTCATGGCTTTCAGTCATCAGTATGATCTGGCTCTTGTAGCCATCCTGTGCAGTGCCGTGTTCGACTTCTTCGACGGCATGGCAGCACGCGCCTTGGATGCACACTCCATTATAGGCAAGGACATAGACTCGCTTGCCGACGACATCAGCTTCGGCTTTGTCCCTGCGGCAATCGTGTTCTCCCTGCTTCAGGAACGCATGCTGCTGTCAGGAGAACAGGGGCTTGTATCAACCGCCCTGCCCTATGCGGCTTTCCTTATTGCCGTGTTCTCGGCTCTGCGCCTTGCCAAGTTCAACAACGACACTCGGCAGACAACATCCTTCATCGGACTGGCTGTTCCTGCCAATGCACTCTTCTGGGCATCACTCGTAGCCGGATTGCATGACAGCCTCGCCACAGCTCCGTCTTACATGACGCTGTGTCTCATCATCGGCATCTTGGTATCGAGCTGGCTGCTGGTATCAGAAATCCCGATGTTCTCCCTTAAGTTCAAGAGCCTCAGCTGGGCTGACAACAAGGTTCGCTTCATCTTCCTGATAGGCTGTGTGCCGCTGCTCGCAGTATTCGGGCGGTTGGGGTTTGCCCTTATTATAATATGGTATATACTGTCGGCCGTTTTCGAATGGCTGACTTCCAAGACCTCTAACCGGCACGCATGAAGTACTTCATCATCATAATCGTATTGCTGTTCATCGTGCTTGGCAGGCGCACGGTCGTGAACATCATCCGCCGCTCATTGGGCTTCGGCCCCATTGGCAGCGAGAAGCGCCGCTCTACAATCAGTAACACCACGCCCAAACGCAAGAAGGTGTTCGGGAAGAACGACGGCGAGTATGTCGATTACGAAGAGATAAAGCAGGACTCTTGACGTGTTACCTCAGAGCCTCAACCTCATCGGTGGTCAGAGGGATTTTCTTACCCAAGCGGCGTGCTCCGGTGGGTGTAATCAGATAGTCCTCTTCATTGCGGATGCCGCCGAAGTCGCGGAACGCTTCCACCTTGTCATAGTTGATGAAGTCGGCGAACTTCTTCTCCTTCTTCCACTGGTCTATCAGTTCAGGGATGAAATATATCCCTGGCTCTACGCTGTGCACAAATCCAGGCTGTAGCGGAATGGCCAGACGCTGGCTCTTGCGGCCGAACTGCGTGCTTTTCGGCTTACCGTCATAACCGACCCAGACTTCTCCAAGGCTCTCCATATCATGCACATCAAGGCCGATCATGTGTCCAAGTCCGTGCGGATAGAACAGCGCGTGCGCTCCTTCGCGCACGGCATCCTCGGCGTTGCCTTTCATAAGTCCCAGATCCTTCATGCCCTCCACCATAACGCGTGCCGACAGGTCATAGACATCCATATACGGAACGCCAGGGCGCAGTGCCTTGACGCTCTCAAGGTGCATGGCGTTCTGTATCACGTAGACATCCTTTTGCTTCTGTGTGAATTTCCTGTCGGCAGGGAATGTCGAGGACATATCACCGCAATAGCCCGACGGCAGCTCTGCCCCCGCATCAATCAGGAACAGGTCGCCGGACTTCACCTGATTGTTATAGCCATGATTGTGTAGCGTCTGCCCGTCTTTCGTAGCAATGGTTGCAAACGACAGTTCGCAGTTGTTCTTCTTGGCGACATATTCTATTTCGGCAGCCACCTCATATTCGTACATCCCAGGGCGTAGCATCTTTATGGCAGCGATGTGCATGTCCGATGTTATGTTGCAGGCCCGTTCAATCTCGGCAATCTCTTCGTCCGACTTCACGTTGCGCTGTGCCACCACCGCACGGATGAAAGGCACCGAGCCTTCCTGATGCGACGGCGGTATGCCGAGCCAGTCCTGTAGCTTCAGCTTATGCTCCGGACGGTAGGGCGGCAGGTAGTGGATGGTCTGTCCCTTGACGATTGCCGAACGCAGATAATCCTCAATCTTGCCATAAGGCATGGTGCTCGTCACGCCAACGCCTTCACACATCTCCCTGACCGTAGGCACCGGACCTGTCCACACTATGTCGTCCATCGACAGCTCGTCGCCGAAGACAATCTCCCTGTCCTCGTCAATATCCACTATTGCAGCAAGTCCTGGCTGTGATATTCCGAAGAAATAGAGGAATGATGAGTCCTGACGGTAACGGAACGTATTGTCCGCATAGTTCAGGCCCTGCTCGTCATTTCCCAAGAACAACAATATGCCAGAGCCGACATTCTTCTTCAGCAGGGCTCTGCGCTGCACATAAGTTTCCTTTGCGAACATAATCCTGTGTGTTTTAATCTTTAATCCTGCCACAAATTTACTAAATCCCGCCAAACCGCAACATCTATGGGTTCCAAAGAAGTAGTACTTACTTGGTAAAGTTAGTAGTACTTACTTGGCCCACGAAGTAGTACTTACTTGGCCAAGTTAGTAGTACTTACTTGGCAAGGTTAGTAGTACTTACTCGGTCGGGGTAGTAGTCAGCGGTTCAGGAGTCTGTTTTCTGCCTGATGTACAGGCTCTGTGTTGAGTGAGCTGTAGGCACGCTGCATCATCTGGCGTATGCGGTCGTTGCACAGGTTGCCTATGCTGCCCTCGTGAGTATGGTGCACCGTCTTGCTGTGGCTGAACTCTCCACGCTCAAACTCAAGCCCCACCTGCTTGTAGGCATCACGGAAAGGTACGCCCTGCAAGACGAGTTCGTTGACACGTTCTACGGTGAAGATTGGCAGATAACGGTCATCATCGAGGATATGTTCGTTGACACGGATGCGCTCAATGATGTAGTTTGTCATCGTCAGGCAGTCCTTCAGCTGGTCGAAGGCAGGGAGAAACGACTCTTTAAGCTGTTGGTAGTCGCGGAAATATCCGCTCGGCAGGTTGTTGGAGATGAGCGTAACCTCCTGCGGCAGAGCCTGCAGCTTGTTGCAACGGGCACGGATAAGCTCAAACACGTCGGGGTTCTTCTTGTGCGGCATGATGCTGGAGCCTGTGGTGCACTCATCGGGCAGTTTTATGAATCCGAAGTTCTGGCTGTTGAACATACAGGCATCAAATGCGAGCTTGGACACTGTGGCGGCAACACCGGCAAGGGCAAAGGAGACATAGCGTTCCATCTTGCCGCGCCCCATCTGTGCATATACCACGTTATAGTTGAGGTCGTCGAACCCCAGCAGCCGTGTGGTCATGGTGCGATCCAAGGGGAATGACGATCCATAGCCCGCTGCCGAACCCAACGGGTTCTTGTTGACCATGTGGTAGGCTGTGCTGAGGAAGTTCATGTCGTCTGCCAAGCTCTCCGCATAGGCGGCAAACCACAGCCCGAACGAAGAGGGCATGGCAATCTGCAGATGTGTGTAGCCTGGCATCAGCACATCCTTGTGCTTGTCGCTCTGGTCTATGAGCGTGCAGAACAGCGTGTTGACAAGTGCAGCCACCTCCTCAATCTGCTCACGGGTGAAGAGCTTGAGGTCGAGCAGCACCTGATCGTTGCGCGAGCGTCCGCTGTGTATCTTCTTGCCGATGTCACCCAAACGGCGTGTCAGCATCAGCTCCACCTGCGAATGGACATCCTCTACTCCGTCCTCAATGACAAAGTCGCCACTCTCGGCAACGGCGTAGATATTGCGCAGCTCCCTGATAAGCACGTCCAGCTCGTCAGCAGTGAGCAGGCCGATGCTCTGGAGCATGGTGATGTGAGCCATCGAACCGAGCACATCATACTTGGCAAGATAGAGATCCATCTCGCGGTCGCGACCCACGGTGAAAGCCTCGATGTCCTTGTTTATCTGCGTCGACTTCTCCCAGAGCTTCAGTGCCATATCCTTACAGGGCTTAATAGTTTATCATCGTCAGAGCCTCAGCGATGCGGTTCAGAGCATCGGTGATGGGCTTCTGTGCCATCTTCAGGAGAAACGGACTTAAATCCAACTCACCGACAAGCTGCAGTGTGCACTGGCTTGCGGCGGGACGACCCAACATGATGTTGAGCGTGAAAGGCACGGGAGACTTGACGGTGCTGTAGCGAATGCTCTCATACGGCTGTGCCTCACTGAGTTTCAATGAGATCTCGCCCATCACAGTTGGGAATGTCAGGCAACCGTCGGACACCTTTATGTCCTTCAGTTTGTCACTCGGGACGCTGGCAACCATACGTTCCAAGTTCCCCATGTCCGCCAGCTTGTCGTAGACACTGCGCTGCGGTGCCTGTATGGTCTTTATGTCGCTCTGAAAACTTGTTGTGTTCATCGTCTATGGCTGTTTCCTGTTTCTACCGTCATTTATCTTCGCCCCAGTGTGCAGGGTCATTGCGCCATTCGTTGAGTGTAGGCACGTCAGCCTCCTCTATGTATCCCGTACGCAGAGCCACGTCCATCACCGCCTCATAGTTCGTGAGCGTGACGAGCTGCACCTTGGCAGCCTTGAAGGCCTTCTCTGCAACAGGGAACCCGTAGGTAAACGATGCCACCATGCCAATGACCTCACAGCCATCGCGGCGTATAGCCTCTACAGCCTTGAGGCTGCTTGAGCCTGTCGACACCAGGTCCTCGACCACAACGACCTTCATGCCAGGACGAAGCTCTCCCTCGATGAGGTTCTCCAACCCGTGGTCTTTGGGTTTCGAGCGCACATAGACAAACGGCAGGTTAAGTTCATCTGCCACCAAGGCTCCCTGCGGTATGGCTCCTGTAGCCACTCCGGCAATGGCATCGACCTGTCCGAAGTGCTCAAGGATGGAGCGCGACAGCTCTACCTTGACGAAGTTGCGCAACGACGGATAGGACAACGTCTTGCGGTTGTCACAGTAGAAAGGGGATTTCCAGCCCGAAGCCCATGTGAACGGGTTGGCAGGCTGGAGCTTTATAGCCTTGATCTTCAGTAGTCTCTCTGCGAAAAGTTTCTCTAATGTCTTCATAATGCCCTCCATGTTATCTTACAAGCTGCAAAAGTAAGACATTTATTCGGGAAGAACAGCGTCAACACATTCTGATTGCCGCAAAAAAAATGTTAGAGCTTCCCGTCTGACCCAATCTTACTTCTGCCCTCTTTTCCACTCTAATGCCTGTTCCGTCAACTTGTATTGTTGGCGAGGATGATTGGGAGTGTCTGGGTATTTGCACTCTATCGCTCCCTCTTCTAAAGCAGGAAGGATGTATTCTTTTCTGAACCTAGTCTTATTTTTTATATTGAAATGCTCTATAATTT
>CAVERK010000002.1:0-38017 GCA_963618035.1 bacterium | reverse complement strand
GTACACCTCAACAAGCAACCGTTTCGGATATCTCATGTTCGGTGATATAGGCTACCGCTATCAGCGCGAAAACGGATTCATGTTCCGTGCAGGCATCTCGCCATCCTTTAATTTCGGCGACAAGTACGGACTGGACAAATCAGCCTTTTATCCGTACATCGGCTTTGGTTGGTCGTTTTAAGGCGGGTTCCAATGTTGTCCTAAACAAGACAACATTGGTTTTGAGGGGGTATTTGTGGGTTTGACACACCCCCTTCAGATTTCAACGTCTAATGCGTTGCCGATGACGGGTGCCATGTCATAATAACGGTACTCTGCCAGTCTGCCGCCGAAGATGACGTTGCGCTCCTGCGCTGCCAGCTGCCTGTATTGCTCTGCCAAGGTGTTGTTGTGCCGGTCGTTGATGGGGTAGTATGGCTCCATGCCAGGCTTCCACTCGGTGGAGTACTCGCGGCTGATTACGGTGTGCGGGTTTTCATAGACCGCTGATCCGAAGCTCTCGAAGTGCTTGTGCTCGATGATGCGCGTATAGGGCACATCGCTGTCGGTGTAGTTCACCACGGCATTGCCCTGGAAGTTCGGCGTGTCCTTCACCTCATGCTCGAAACGCACGGTGCGGTATTGCAGGTGTCCGAAGCGGAAGTCGTAGAACTCATCTATCTGTCCCGTGAAGACCACCTTCTTTGCCACGGCGTTCCAGTGGCTGCGGTCGGCAAAGTAGTCGGTCTCCGTGCGCACCTCCGTGCCCTCAAGCAGACGGGCTGTCAGCTCATTGTAGCCGCCCGTGGGTATTCCCTGATACAGGTCGTTGAAATAGTTGTTGTCGTAGACCAGCCGCACGGGCAGCCGCTTGATGATGAATGCCGGCAGTTCGGTGCACGGACGGCCCCACTGCTTCTGCGTATATCCCTTGATGAGGCGTTCGTAGATGTCGCGCCCCACGAGCATCAGTGCCTGCTCCTCCAGATTGGCAGGCTCGCGTCCTGCCAGCTGTGCCTTTACTTCGGCACGCTGTTCGTCAATCTTTCGGTTGGCCTCGTCAGGCGTGGTCACTCCCCACATCTCATGGAACGTGTTCATGTTGAACGGCAGGTTATACAACTGTCCGCGCCAGTTCGCCACCGGAGAATTGGTGTAGCGGTTGAACTCCACGAGCGAGTTCACGAAATCCCACACCCTGCGGTCGGACGTGTGGAAGATGTGTGCACCATACTTGTGCACGTGTATGCCTTCCGTGCTCTCGCAGTAGGTGTTGCCGCCGGTGTGCGGACGCTTGTCTATCACGATGCACTTCTTCCCCGCCTGGCGTGCTTTCCAGGCCACTGTAGCTCCGAACAGTCCGGAGCCTACAATCACATAATCATATACCGTACTCATATCGGAAGCCAAAGGTACGCATTTTTCCTTTCATTTTTGCTTACCTTTGACCGCGCAATACCATTAACAAGAACTCAGGCTAATAAAACAGTTGATTGTAACATGAAGGAATTCATGCATTTGCTCCAGCGGTTCGTCAGTCCGTACAAGAAGTACATCTGCTGGGCCGTCCTGCTGAACGTGCTGTCGGCAGTGTTCAACATCTTCTCGTTCACACTGATAATCCCGATGCTCAACATCCTGTTCAACACCTCCGGCGGACAGGTCTACACATACATGGAATGGGGAAGCGACGGTCTGCGCGAGGTGGCTGTGAACAACTTCTACTACTACACCACGCAGCTCATGCAGCTGTTCGGCGCATCCACCACACTGCTGTTCCTCGGTCTGTTTCTTGCGGTGATGACACTGCTCAAGACGGCGTGCTACTTCGGCTCCACGGCAGTGATGATCCCTCTGCGCACGGGTGTGGTCCGCGACCTGCGCGTCAAGGTCTACCGCAAGATAACGCAGCTGCCGCTGGCCTTCTTCTCTGAGGAGCGCAAGGGCGACATCATTGCCCGCATGAGCGGCGATGTCAACGAGATAGAGACATCGGTCACCAGCTCGCTCGACATGCTGGTGAAGAACCCCATACTCATTGCCTTCTACTTTGCCACGCTGGTCATCACCAGCTGGCAGCTGACGCTCTTCACCGTGCTCGTACTGCCTGGCATGGCGTGGGTCATGGGCAAGGTGGGCAAGACCCTGAAGCGGCAGTCGCTGTTCGCACAGAACCTGTGGAGCGACTCCATGTCGCAGCTGGAGGAGACACTGGGCGGACTGCGCATCATAAAGGCCTTCATCGCCGAAGACAAGATGGTGGAACGCTACAACAAAATCTGTAACGAGGTGCGTGTGGCATCGGGCAAGGTGGCTACGCGACAGGCACTGGCGCATCCCATGAGCGAGTTCCTCGGCACCATACTGATAGTCATCGTGCTGTGGTTCGGCGGACTGCTCATCCTCGGCGAACGGTCGTCGATAGACGCTCCGACGTTCATCTTCTATATGGTCATCCTGTACAGCATCATCAATCCGCTGAAGGAGTTCTCGAAAGCGAGCTACAACATCCCCAAGGGACTGGCATCGATGGAGCGCATCGACAAGATCCTGTTGGCGGAGAACAACATAAAGGAGCCTGCACAGCCAAAGCCTCTCGGCGGCCTCAACGACAGAATCGAGTATCACGATGTCAGCTTCAGCTACGACGGCGTACATCCGGTCTTGCAGCACATAGACCTGACGGTCGGGAAGGGCAAGACCATAGCACTGGTAGGACAGTCGGGTTCGGGCAAGTCCACGCTCGTCGACCTGCTGCCGCGTTATCATGACATCAGCAGCGGCAGCATCACCATCGACGGCACAGACATACGCGACGCAGGCATCCGCGAACTGCGCGGCCTCATCGGCAATGTCAATCAGGAGGCGATACTGTTCAACGACACGTTCTTCAACAACATCGCTTTCGGCGTGGAGAACGCCACGCGCGAACAGGTGATGGAGGCTGCAAGGATTGCCAATGCCCACGACTTCATCATGGCAACGGAGAAGGGCTATGACACCAATATCGGCGACCGTGGCGGCAAGCTCTCGGGCGGACAACGCCAGCGCATCAGCATAGCGCGTGCCATTCTCAAGAACCCTCCGATACTCATCCTCGATGAGGCAACGTCGGCACTCGACACGGAGTCCGAACGCTTGGTACAGGAAGCTCTGGAGCGGCTCATGAAGACACGCACCACCATTGCCATAGCCCACCGGCTGAGTACCATCCGCAATGCCGATGAGATATATGTGCTGCATGAAGGGACGATTGTGGAGCGTGGGAAGCACGAAGAGTTGCTGAAGCTCGGCGGGTACTACAAGCGGCTGAACGACATGCAGTCGCTCTGACAGCGGCAGCCGTCACCTCACTTGCGTCCGAAGTCGGCAGGTATCTCGCCCCACCGGCGGGTGTCCCACTTCAGAATGCCGGTATCGTAGGTATTGTCGTGCAGCCATTTCTCCGCACGTTCAATCATCTGGAAGAGCTGTTCCGTCCGTGCGTTCCGCTCCAACTTGGTCTTGCACTTCTTCTGCCTGACCCACAGCATGGCATTGCGGCTGTCGCTGTAGATGGGCATGTCCAGCCTCTTCTGCTTCAGCAGTGCAAGTCCGTGGACAATGGCAAGGAACTCGCCGATGTTGTTGGTTCCGAACACGGGGCCGAAGCGGAACACTTCCTTGCCCGTGGCCACGTAGACACCACGATACTCCATGGGACCAGGATTGCCGCTACAGGCGGCATCGACAGCCAGACTGCCGGTCACAAATGCCGCCGTGCCTCCCGCGTGTGTCGCCGTACTGCGGCGTGTCCGTGTTGTCGCATGCGATCTGGCATGAGTGGACAGATAGTCCTCGTCGCAGAAAGCCGTCCTGGCCTCGGCTTCCGAGTCGAACGCCTTGTACTTCGCGCCCTTGTATCCTTCGACGTTGGCCCTACATTCTTCCCATGTGTGGAATATGCCGGTGTCTCTGCCAACCCATACGACGTAGTATTTCTGTTTCATCCGGTCACGGTGCTTTTGGCGCAAAAGTAAGAAATAATATGCTTACCTTTGACGGCGCAACGAGCAGAACTGTTTGACAAGCCAAAGGGACAAAGACATGACACCGGTATTTCTGATAGGGTATATGGGGACGGGCAAGACCACACTGGGACGTGCCGTCGCCCGCAAGTCAGGCATGCAGTTCATCGACCTTGACTGGTACATCGAGAACCGCTTCCACAAGAGCATAAGCAAGATATTCGAGGAACGCGGCGAAGACGGCTTCCGCCTGCTGGAACGCAATATGCTTCAGGAGGTCGCCGACTTTGAAGACACCATTATATCATGTGGCGGCGGCACTCCGTGCTTCTTCGACAACATGGACTACATGAACAGCCACGGTCGCACCGTCTACCTGAAGGCTGCCGACGACGTGCTCTTCCACCGTCTGCGCATCTCGCGCACGCAGCGTCCCATCCTTGCCGGCAAGACCGACGATGAGCTGCTCGACTTCATCCACCGGTCGGTATCGGCACGCGAACCGTTCTACACCAAGGCGCAGTATGTGTTCTGTAGCGACCGCCTTGAAAGCAGCCGGCAGGTCAGTGACTCGGTGCAGGGCTTGGCAGACCTGCTTGGCATAGCCTTGGGCGGCACGGCTCAGGATGGCACGCCGCACTCCTAACGATCCAACGTCCGCAACTGCTCCAACGCCGCACGCACAGTGTCCGTACTGGTGACGTTGCGGCTGTACTCGTCAATCTTCACCACGCCTCCCATGGACACCTGTGCATTGCGGAACCTCATGCCGCTCGGCACGGCAGTGCGTGCCGACAGATGGAACTCCGTAGCTCCGCTGTCGCGGGCAACGGATGCGATGTTCTGCGGCGTTATGCCACAGCCAGGCATTATGCTTATGCGTCCTCCGGCTTTCGACACGAGCTCCCTGAGCATGGCTGTTCCTTCGGCAGCGGTAGGTCTCTGTCCCGATGTCAGAATACGGTCGCAGCCGAGAGAGACGATTTGCTCCAGAGCCTCGAACGGGTCGGCACACATGTCGAAAGCACGATGGAAGGTGACGCTCATGCCACGGGCTGCCGCCATAAGCCTCTGCATGGCACCTGTGTCCACGTGTCCGTCGGCATCGAGACACCCAAGCACGATGCCGTCGGCTCCCGCCGTCCTTGCTACGGAGATGTCTTGTTCCATAATCTCAAGCTCAAGCGGTGAGTACATGAAGTCTCCGCCACGCGGACGTATGATCACGTTCAGCCGCGTGGCATCGAGCAGTCGTCGGGCTGCCGCAATCTCACCATACGACGGTGTGGTGCCGCCCTCCGGCATTCCGGCACACAGCTCCACTCTGTAGGCACCGCCACGTTGGGCGTTGGCGGCACTCTCTGCCGAATTGGCACAAACCTCTATCCTGTAATGCATGAATACTCTGTTTTGTTTGCACAAAGATACGTCTAAAGGCGTAAATGGGGGCAAATGATGCAGCAAGACCGATATTTTAGCTATTTTTGCCCACCAAAGTTTAAGTCTGACAATTAATACCGTGATATTACCGCGAAATGAGAAAGTGGCGTATTGAAGATTCCGAAGAACTCTATAACATCAACGGATGGGGTGTGTCGTATTTCAGCATCAACGATAAAGGACATATAGTTGTCACGCCGAAGAAGAACGGCGTTGAGATTGACTTGCGCGAAGTGATGGACGAGCTGGTACTGCGCGACCTGACGGCACCGGTGTTGCTGCGCTTCCCCGACATCCTCGACAACCGCATCGAACGTATGTCCACATGCTACGAGAACGCTTCGCGCGAGTACGGATATAAGGGTCAGTGCTATTCGGTCTATCCCATCAAGGTCAACCAGATGCACCCTGTGGTTGAGGAGATTGTCAGCCACGGGCAGAAATTCAACCTCGGTCTGGAGGCCGGATCGAAGCCGGAGCTGCATGCGGTGTTGGCGGTGAAGCCCGACAACGACTGCCTGATAATATGCAACGGATACAAGGATGCGTCGTACATCGAGCTGGCACTGCTGGCACAGAAGATGGGCAAGCGCATATATCTCGTGGTGGAGAAGATGAACGAGCTGCAACTCATCGCCGACATTGCCGAGCGTCTGCACATACGCCCGAACATAGGCGTGCGTATCAAGCTCGGCTCGTCCGGTTCGGGCAAGTGGGAAGACTCGGGCGGCGATGCCAGCAAGTTCGGACTGACAAGCAGCGAGCTCCTGGAGTGCCTCGACGTGCTCAACCAGAGGAACCTTGCCGACTGCCTCAAGCTCATCCATTTCCACATCGGCAGTCAAGTCACCAACATACGCCATATCAAGACCGCCATACGTGAGGCTTCGCAGTTCTACGTGCAGCTCTACAGTATGGGCTTCCACATCGAGTTCATCGACTGCGGTGGAGGCATGGGCGTGGACTACGACGGCACGCGCTCTGCCAACAGCGAGTCGTCGGTCAACTACTCCATGCAGGAATACGTCAACGACGTGATGTATCAGATCATGGAAGCGGCAGACAGGAACAAGCTGCCCCACCCGTGCATCATCACCGAGAGCGGACGCTCCATTGCCGCCCATCACTCCGTATTGGTCATCGAGGTGCTCGAGAACGCATCGCTGCCCGAGATGCCGGAAGAATGGGAAGTGGGCGAGGACGACCATCAGCTTGTCAAAGACCTGTACGAGATATGGGACAACATAAACCAGCGCAGCGCACTTGAGAACTGGCACGACGCACAGCAGATACGCGACGAAACCCTTTCGCTCTTCAGCCACGGCATGATAGACCTGCGCACACGTGCACAGATAGAAAAGCTGTTCTGGAGCGTGACGCGCGAGATAAACCAGGTGGCGAAGCACATGAAGCGCGTGCCTGAGGAGCTGCAGAGCGTGAACAAGCTGCTTGCCGACAAGTACTTCTGCAACTTCTCCCTGTTCCAGTCGCTGCCCGACTCATGGGGCGTGGATCAGGTGTTTCCCATCGTGCCGCTGCAACGTCTTGACGAGCGTCCCGAACGCCAGGCCACGCTACAGGACATAACCTGCGACAGCGACGGCAAGATCTCAAGCTATATCGTCAACAGCAGCATCACCAACAGTCTGCCGGTCCACACCATGAAAGCCGGCGAGCCGTACTACATCGGCATATTCCTCGTCGGCGCATATCAGGAGATATTGGGCGACCTGCACAACCTGTTCGGCGACACCAGTGCCGTACACATATCAGTCGACGGCGACAGCTACAGCATCGACCAGACCATCGAAGGCGAGACGGTGCAGGATGTGCTTGACTATGCCGACTGGGATGCAAAGAAGATGGTGCGCAAGCTCGAGGCATGGGTCACGAAGTCGGTCAACGAGGGGAAGATTACGCTCGAGGAGGGCAAGGAGTTCCTCGCCAACTACCGCTCCGGCCTCTATGGCTACACCTATCTGGAGTGAACGGCGGACACGGGGACACGAGGGCTATACACGTAAGGCAATATGGAAAAGGAACGACTCACATTGGTAAAGGTCGGCGGCAAGATTGTCGAAGAAGAAGACTCGCTGCTGCACCTGCTTGACGACTTCACCGGCATCGACGGACACAAGGTGCTGGTGCATGGCGGCGGACGCTCCGCCACAAGGACGGCATCCCAACTCGGCATCGAGAGCCACATGGTCGACGGACGGCGCATCACCGACGCGCCGATGCTTCAGGTGGTCACGATGGTCTATGGCGGACTGGTGAACAAGAACATCGTGGCACGCCTGCAGGAACGTGGCGTGAATGCCTTAGGGCTGACGGGAGCCGACATGAACCTCATCCGCTCCGCCAAGCGTCCCGTGCAGGACGGCATAGACTATGGTTTTGTGGGCGATGTCAGGCAGGTCAATGCGGAGCTGCTCTCACAGCTCATTGGCCAGGGTGTGGTGCCCGTAGTGGCACCGTTGACGCACGACGGACAGGGACACCTGCTAAACACCAATGCCGACACCATAGCCGGCGAGGTGGCGAAAGCCCTGGCGCAGCTGTTCGACGTGACGCTTATCTTCTGCTTCGAGAAGGCGGGACTGCTGCTCGACGAAGCCGACGAGTCGACACTGATACCGCAGATAGACCGCCGCAGGTTCAAGGAGCTTGTCGGACAGGGCGTCATACAGGGTGGCATGATACCCAAGCTGCAGAACGCCTTTCAGGCACTCGACGCAGGCGTGAGCCGTGTCGTCATCACGTCGGCCAAGGCCGTCAGCCCCACGGCAGGGACAGCCGTGGTCGGGTGAACGAAAAAAATCACTCTTCCGGTGTAACATTTACGGTCTTCATCCGTCTTTATTTATGAAGAGATGAAAGAAACGGACTTCAGCAGAGACATTCTGCCTCTCAAGGACAAGCTCTTCCGTCTGGCACTTGGCATAACACTGAATGCGGCCGAGGCGGAGGACATTGTTCAGGAGACGCTTATCCGCGCATGGAGCCAACGCTCGGTGTGGCAGGAGGTGGAGTCTGTGGAAGCATGGTGCACCGCCGTGGCACGCAACCTGTCCGTGGACTGGGTTCGCAAGGCAGAGACACGAAACGTGACGCTGACAGACGACATGGTTTCGGTGGCAGACGGCAGTACGACAGCATCTTCCGACCCTCTCAGTGCGCTGGTCAGCACGGAACGGGCGGACATTGTGCGCCGCCTCATCGGTGCTCTCCCGCCAAAGCAGAGGGAGGTGCTTGTGCTCAGGGATGTTGAGGGCAAGAGCTATCAGGAGATAGCCTCCGCACTTGGCATCAGCGAAGACAGGGTGAAGGTGAACCTCTTCCGTGCAAGGCAGAAGGTGCGCCAAGGATTGACAGACATTGAGAATTATGGACTCTGAATATATAGAACAACTGTTGCAACGCTACTGGCAGTGCCAGACCAGCCGTGAAGAGGAACGCCAACTGCGCGACTACTTCAGTCGGCCGGCAGATGCCGTGCCCGAACACCTGCGCCGCTACCGTGGCCTCTTCGCTTGGCAGAGGCAGATGTCGGAAGCACGTCTCAGCGACAGCTTCGACAGCCGCGTGCTTGCCGAGGTTGAGGCTATGGAACGGAAGCAGGCGGCGGCAGTGGTGGTGAAGGCCGGCAGGCGGAGCATCGTGCGCAAGCTGAGTCCGATGTTCAAGGCAGCGGCAGCCATAGCGGTCGTGCTGCTCGTGGGCAACCTGACGCAACGCTCGCTGGTGAGCGGCGGCTCGGACGTGATGGAGATTACCGACTCCGTCGGCAATCAGGTGTCAGCTCCCTCTGTTGCGTTGGGCGGCAGTGCCGGCACCGACAAGACCAACGATGCCGTGAAGCAGAAGTCCGACAGCCTGCCCGATATTGAAACTATGGAGAAAAAGAGCGACAATAAAAGAGTAGAATAACATTTTCATTTGCTTTAAACATAATATAGTTAGTGTACTTTATACAAGGAAGGGAGACTGCGAAGTTACCCGACCACTGACAAACGAACTAACTTAATATTATTGGGCGGGACACTGCGTGAGCAGAGTCCCGCCTGCCTTTTGGCATGTCCGGCATGAGCATTATTCGCCTATCCAGTAATTTTCTGCTGATCCCTGAAGAGAGGGGGTTGCGGGAAGAGCTTGTGCCGGATAACCTGAGTCGTGTCTGAGGATAACCTAAGTCGTTGTAGAAGATGTATTACGTCGTCTCACATCGTACGTTGTGAATGCTCACATCGTACGTTGTGAACGTTCACATCGAACGAGATGAATGCTCACATCGAACGATGTGAGAGGACTTTGGCCGGCCTTGGACAACACTTAGGTTATACTCGGACGGCATTTAGGCTATACTCATGAGGGCATTCAGACTATAGTCATAGTCATTCCGGCGTACCTCTTCGAGGCACCACGGCAGGATGTCCGCACCACAGGAGATGTATATTATATATGTAGCGGACTATTGCTCCAGGTTCTCCGCCAGCATCCTGATGACTTGGGGGTAGTAGCGGTATTCGAGGTCGTGAACGCGCTGTGCCAGTGTGTGAGGCGTGTCGTCGGGGCGGACTTCGCATTTATACTGTGCAATGATTTGTCCTTCGTCCAGCCGGTCGTTGATGTAGTGTATGGTTATGCCGCTCTCCTTGTCGCCGGCGGCTATCACTGCTTCGTGCACACGGTCGCCATACATGCCCTTGCCGCCATACTTCGGCAGCAGTGAAGGATGGATGTTGATGATGCGGTCGCGCCACGCCTCGATGAGCGCGTCAGGTATCTTGGCAAGAAATCCTGCCAGTACGATCAGCCCGATGTTCTGCTGACGCATGAAAGCGGCTATGGCCTGTCCGTCCTGCCAGAAGTGCTTTGAGAAGTAGGCACACGGGATGTTGAGACTTCTGGCACGCTCGATGACATGGGCGTTGCGTGCGTTTGTTACAATCATGCAGACATTCACCGCCGTGCTCTCACGGAAGCTGTTGACGATGTTCTCTGCATTGGTGCCGTTGCCCGAGGCAAGGATTGCGATGTTCATATTGCGTGATTTGTTTTGAGCCGTATATGTCTGCACACCTCTGCATACTGTGTGCAAAAAACGGCATTTATTCAATCAAATATTTGTGGGGATAGATAAAAGTCTTTTCCTTTGCACCGCAAAATTAAGCAAAACCTAAGGTAAAAATAAACAATCAACGGATTTTGCTGTGCGTGATGCCTGATTTTGCTGTAGCAGCGGCTACATGAAAACAAATTAAAATAATAAATAAACTAAAAAACAGAAACTATGGCAGAAGATATTGCATCAAAGGTAAAGGCAATAATTGTCGACAAGTTAGGTGTAGAGGAGTCTGAAGTTAAGCCGGAGGCAAGCTTTACAAACGATTTGGGTGCAGATTCACTTGATACAGTGGAACTTATCATGGAGTTTGAGAAGGAGTTCGGTCTGACAATTCCTGACGATCAGGCAGAGAAGATTTCAACGGTCGGCGACGCCATTGCCTACATTGAGGCAAACCAGAAATAAGGAATCCACACAATTGCCAGTATGGAATTAAAAAGAGTTGTCGTAACAGGACTCGGAGCCATCACCCCCATAGGAAACACCGTTCAGGATTTCTGGGACAACATTCTCAAGGGAGTGAGCGGCTGCGGCACAATAACTCGCTTTGACACCTCTCTTTTCAAGACCCACATAGCCTGCGAAGTAAAGAATTTCAATGCTACGGACTACATGGACCGCAAGGAAGCCCGCAAGATGGACCCTTACGCACAGTATGCCATAGCAGCAGCAAAGCAGGCCATCGAAGACTCGGGTCTTGACCTCCAGACGGAAGACTTGAACAGAATCGGTGTCGTGTTCGGCTCTGGAATAGGCGGAATACAGACATTCGAGGAAGAAGAGGGCTACTACCACCAGCATCTGGACCAGGGCCCCAAGTTCAGTCCGTTCTTCATTCCCAAGATGATTTCGGACATAGCTGCAGGACAGATCTCCATCATGTATGGATTTCACGGTCCCAACTATTCGACCGCATCTGCCTGTGCAACATCGACCACAGCCGTGGCCGATGCTTTCAACCTGATCAGGTTGGGCAAGGCAAATGTCATCGTGTCCGGTGGTGCCGAGGCAGCCATCTCGGCAGGAGGTCTTGGCGGATTCAACGCCATGCACGCCCTGTCGACACGCAACGACAGCCCCGAGACGGCATCAAGACCGTTCAGCGGAAGCCGTGACGGCTTCGTGATGGGCGAAGGTTCGGGATGCCTGATACTGGAGGAACTCGAACATGCCAAGGCTCGTGGGGCGAAGATCTATGCAGAGATAATTGGCGAAGGCATGTCTGCCGACGCCTATCATCTCACGGCATCGCACCCCGAAGGGCTGGGAGCCAAGCTCGTGATGCAGAATGCGCTCGAAGACGCAGGGTTGCGTCCGGAGGCTGTGGATTACATCAACGTGCACGGCACATCGACGCCTGTGGGCGACGTGTCTGAAGTGAAGGCCATACAAGCCGTCTTCGGCGAGCACGCCTACAAGCTCAACATCAGCTCGACGAAGTCCATGACGGGACACATGCTTGGTGCTGCCGGCGCAGCCGAGGCCATTGTCTGCGTCCTGTCTGTGAGAGATGACATCGTGCCTCCTACCATCAACCACGAGGAGGACGACAAGGATGAGAACATCGACTACAACCTGAACTTCACCTTCAACAAGGCACAGAAGCGCACGGTCAATGTGGCTCTGTCGAACACGTTCGGCTTCGGTGGGCACAATGCGTGCCTTCTGATCAAGAAGTACTCTGAGTAAGGGGTGTTTGAAGACATTATATATAAGATAGGACTGCCGTTCCGCAAGGACAGGCAGTCTTATCTTGTTTTTTACAGGATGCTCGGCTTCCTGCCGCACGACTTGCGATACTACCGCACCGCATTGCTGCACAAGTCAAGCTCCCTGCACAAGCAGAAAGGACGGCCGGTCAATAACGAACGCCTGGAATATCTTGGCGATGCCGTGCTCGAAGCCGTGGTCAGCGACATCCTGTTCGACCGGTACAGTGACAAGGGTGAAGGGTTCCTGACGAACACACGCTCCAAGATTGTGCAGCGGGAAACGCTCAACGACCTGGCAGTGCGCATAGGACTTGACAAGATGACGAGGTTCACGCAGCACTCCACCACGCACAACAACAACATGTTCGGCAATGCCTTCGAGGCACTCATGGGAGCCATCTACCTGGACAGGGGTTACGCGTATTGCCTGAGATTTATCAGAGACAGGATCATGCGGGACTACATCGACATAGAGAAGATGGCACGTCAGGAGCAGAACCATAAGTCGAGGCTTCTGGAGTGGTGCCAACGCCACAGATATGTGATGACGTTCAACCTCGTGGACCAGTCGGTAGATGCCGGCAACAGTCCGACATTCCACTCCGAAGCCATAATCGAGGGACTTATTGCCGGCGACGGCGCAGGATATTCCAAGAAGGAGTCCCAGCAGAACGCGGCACGCTCGGCATTGAAGCGCATAAAGCGTGACGAACTGTTTGTGAAGCAACTGCACGCCATGCAGCATCAGCGTCTGGCAGACAGGAACGACGACGGACAGGACGACAGCCGCTATCTTGAAGAATAATAAATCGGTGTGCGCGTCGCACCGCACCGCACTATTTCCCTTTAAGTATACGCTTGATGTCGTTGAGCTTGTTCAGAGCCTCGATGGGCGTTAGATTGTCGACATCGAGATTGAGGATTCCGTCGCGTATCTGGCACAGCACAGGGTCGTCGAGCTGGAAGAAGCTGAGCTGCATCCCCTCCTGACTGCCCTCTATCAGCGGCTTGCCTATGGAGCCTTGCCCCTGTTCCCTCTCCAGCGTCTTCAGCACCTCGTTTGCACGCTTCACGATTGATGCCGGCATTCCGGCAATCTTGGCAACATGTATTCCGAACGAGTGCTCGCTGCCGCCACGTTCCAGCTTGCGCAGGAAGACGACCTGATTGCCCACCTCGCGCACAGAGACGTTGTAGTTCTTGATGCGCGGGTACAGGTTCTCCATCTCGTTAAGCTCGTGATAGTGCGTGGCAAAGAGTGTGCGGGCATGCGCCTTGGGATTGTTGTGGATATACTCCACAATGGCCCAGGCAATAGAGATGCCGTCGTAGGTGGATGTGCCGCGTCCCAGCTCGTCAAACAGCACCAGGCTGCGCGGAGACAGGTTGTTCATAATGTCGGCAGCCTCGGTCATCTCGACCATGAATGTGGATTCGCCCACCGATATGTTGTCGCTTGCCCCCACACGCGTGAAGATCTTGTCCACGATGCCTACGTGTGCACTCTCTGCCGGAACGAATGAACCCGTCTGTGCCATCAGTGCTATCAGTGCCGTCTGTCGCAGCAGGGCAGACTTGCCTGCCATGTTCGGGCCGGTGATGACTATGATCTGTTGCTTCTCGCTGTCGAGCTCCACATCGTTGGGCACATACTGCTCGCCTGGCGGCAGCTGCTTCTCGATGACAGGATGGCGGCCTTGCCGTATGTCGAGCACGCTGTCGGTGGAGACCACCGGACGAATGTATTTGTTGTCGGCAGCCACGGTGGCCATCGACAGCAGGCAGTCCATGCGTGCGATCAGTGCGGCATCGTTCTGTATGGCAGGTATGTATTCCATCAGAGCCTGCAGCAGTTCGCGGAACAGGGTGTCTTCCATTGCCAGTATCTTGTCTTCCGCTCCGAGTATCTTCTCCTCATATTCCTTCAGCTCCTCGGTGATATATCGTTCGGCATTGACCAGTGTCTGCTTGCGTATCCATTCGCGCGGCACCTTCTCCTTGTGGGCGTTGCGCACCTCGATGTAGTATCCGAAGACGTTGTTGAAGCCGATCTTCAGGCTTGGAATGCCTGTGGTCTCAATCTCGCGCTGCTGTATCTGTAGCAGATAGTCCTTGCCGGAGTATGCTATGCGGCGCAGCTCGTCAAGATCGCTGTTGTAGCCGTTCTTTATGATACCGCCCTTCGCCACAAGCAGCGGAGGGTTGTCGGACACCTCGCTGTCTATGCGTGCACGCAGATCCTCGCAGAAGTCCAGCCTGGAGCCGATGCTCTGTATCAGGGCATTCGAGGAGTTGAGGCACGCTTCCTTTATGGGACGTATGGCTGTCAGTGCGTTCTTCAGTGCCACCACCTCACGCGGGTTTATGCGGCTGACGGCAGCTTTCGACACGATGCGTTCGAGGTCTCCGATCTGCCGCAGCTGTGATGCCATCAGGTCGCGGAACTCCGGCATGCGGAAGAAATACTCCACCACGTCGAGACGGCGGTTTATGGCATCGACATCCTTCAGCGGAAACAGCAGCCAGCGGCGCAGCAGGCGTGCTCCCATGGGGCATATCGTGCGGTCCATGACATCGAGCAGACTGCTGCCGCCATCGTTCATGGAACCGATGAGCTCGAGATTGCGCACGGTGAACTTGTCGAGCCGCACGTATTTCTCCTCCTCAATGCGACGGAGCGAGGTGATGTGGCTTATCTGCGTGTGCTGTGTCAGCATGAGATACTGCAATATCGCTCCGGCGGCAATGACGCCGTTCTCCAGTCTCTCCACGCCGAAGCCCTTGAGCGTCTTCACCTGAAAGTGGCGCAACAGACGCTCGCGTGCGCTCTCGGGCGTGAATGCCCAGTCGTCAAGCTCAAACGTGCAGTATTTGTTGCCGAACGTCTGCTCGAACCGTTGGCGCAGTCCTTTCTGATACAGCACTTCCTTCGGTGCGAAGTCGCCCATCAGCTTGTCGGCATATTCCGTGCTGCCTTCTGCCGTCAGGAACTCGCCTGTGGAGATGTCGAGGAACGCCACGCCACACGTGTCCTTGCCCTGCACGAAGTGTATGGCTGCAAGGAAATTGTTCTCGCGGTTGTTGAGTATGGTGTCGCTGAGGGCAACGCCTGGGGTCACCAGTTCGGTGATGCCACGCTTCACGAGCTTCTTCGTCAGCTTCGGGTCTTCCAGCTGGTCGCAGATGGCGACACGCTTGCCGGCGCGTATCAGCTTGGGCAGGTAGGAGTCCAGGGCATGGTGCGGAAATCCTGCCATCTCTGTGACCTTGTCCTTGCCGTTGGCACGTCGGGTGAGGGTAATGCCGAGTATGGCTGCTGCCTCCACGGCGTCGGTCGAGTATGTCTCATAGAAATCACCGCATCTGAACAGCATCAGCGCCTCAGGGTGCTTGGCCTTGAGGCTGAGGAACTGCTTCATCATCGGGGTCTGAACTATGTCCTTGTCCACTTCTCTTTCTCGTTTGGTTCTCCCCGTACATCTGTCGCAGGGACAGACGCAAAATTAGGTCAATGCCACGGATTATCCAAGAGCAGTGTCCCCTTTTGTTGACGCTCACCGCATGCTGTGAAGCAGATGATACATGCCGCCGACCATGGGCTTCACGATGCCTTTCATCTCGAGGCCGAGGAGCAACGGGTGGATGTGGTTGGCAGGGATGTTTGAGGCGACGACCAGGGTGTCGAGCTGCAAGTCGCCGCGATCATGAAGCAGCTGCACGATGCGCCTCTCGTCCCCGTCAAGGTCGGGAAACAGCGGCAGCTGTGTGCCGGCAGCGGCATGACCGCCGTTTCCGTCCGCCCATCCCATGGCTTTGAGGAAGTCGGAGGCAGAGTTGATGAGTGCAGCCTTGTTGTCGCGTATCAGCAGGTTGCAGCCTGCCGAAAGCTCGTCGGTGGCACGTCCTGGAAAGGCAAAGCAGTCGCGGCCGTAGCCATTGGCGAGGTCTGCCGTTATCAGCGATCCTCCTTTTGTCGCCGACTCCACGACGATGGTGGCATCGCTCATTCCTGCCACGATGCGGTTGCGGCTGATGAAGTTGTAGCGTTCAGGCTCCGTATCCGTGAGGAACTCGGTCAGCAGTCCGCCGTTATCAATCATCCTGACCGCCGTGTTGCGGTGCGCCGAGGGGTAGATGCGGTCAAGGCCATGGGCCAGGACTGCGACTGTCGGCATGTTGTTGTCTATGGCGGCACGGTGGGCGTGTATGTCTGCTCCGTATGCCAGGCCGCTGACGACGACAATGTCGGGACAGGCGGCTGCAAGTCCGCTCACCAGACTGCGGCACATCTCCTTGCCGTATTCGGTGGTGCGGCGTGTGCCGACGATGGCGACGATGCGCGGACTGTTGAAGTCGGCGTGTCCCTTGAAGAACAGTGCGATGGGTGCATCCGTACATTCGCGGAGCCTCGACGGATAAGCCTCATCATTACAGGTGAGGCAGACGATGCCCTTCTTCTCGACGAACAGCATCTCCTGCTCGGCACGCCTGAACGCCTCGTCGCTGTTCCTGACAAGATCCAGCGTCTTGGGCTGAATGTCAGGAACGATGTCGGGCAGACTGTCGCGCATCTCAAACACCATCGCTGCCGACCCCGCCTCGCGGACAAGACGCCTCGCTCCGCTCCTGTTGGACCTGAACAGAAGCGACAGGGCTATGCTGCATATTCTCTCATCCGTGGTCATTTTTATATATAAGGTGCAAACACACTGTCGAAAGCCGATCCGTCGGTCAGACGGCCGTTCTCCGTACACACGGTCTCGACCGTACTCTTCAGGCACAGCCTGTTGTCAGACTTGCGGTAGATGTCCTGGTAGAACACGTACTTGATGCCCTCTTTCCTCACATACAGCTTGCTGACAAACTCGTCGGTGCTGCGCAGTGGTGTCTTGAACGACATCGTTATGCGTGCCACGACGGCATCGATGCCCTGCTGGTGCATCTGCGCGAAGCTGCAGCCGGTAGATAGCAGGAACTCGTGGCGTGTGTGTTCCAGGTAGTGCTGGTAGTTGGCGTTGTTCACTATGCCCTGCAGGTCGCACTCGTAGTCGCGGACCTTCATCGGCAGTTCAAATATATACTTGTCCATAATTGCGGTGGTGTCTGTCTGTGTGTGTTGTCCTTACTCTAACCCCTTGAACTTGCGCATCTCCTGCACGGAGACCAGCTTATACAGCTTGTCGTTCGGCCTTATCTTCTCCATCTTGACCGAGAAGTGCTCTCCCTTATGCACCGTAGACACGGGCTTCAGGTCCACGCGGGCCTCATCGAGCGTCAGGTAGACAGCTCCTGTGGTGGGGCCTGTGACGAGCAGTCTGTCGCCGACATTCAGCTCTGCTGCCTCGACGGCAAACTCAGCCACGCCGATGTTGCCGAAGTACTTCACTCCCTTGCCTGCATATATCTTGCGTTCGGTGGCGGCAGATCCGTAGTTCCTGGTCCATTCTCCAAGCCTCTGCCCCAGGTAGTATCCGTTCCAGAAGCCACGGTTGAAGACGGTGCCCAGCCGTTCGTCCCATGCCCTTATCTTCTCGTCCGAGAAAGTCCCGTCGACGACAGCCGCTATCGCCTCCTTGTAGCACTCCACGGTGGTGCGCACATACTCGGGACCGCGTGCACGGCCTTCTATCTTGAATATCCTCACTCCGGCATCAATCATCTTGTTGAGGAAATGTATGGTCTTCAAGTCCTTGGGCGACATGATGTATTTGTTGTCGATGTGCAGCTCGTCGCCGGTCTCGCGGTCGGTGACGATGTATCCCCTGCGGCATATCTGGCGGCACTCGCCACGGTTGGCGGACTTGTTCTCTTCCTGCAACGACATATAGCACTTGCCCGATACGGCCATGCACAATGCTCCGTGGCAGAACATCTCGATGCGCACCTGCCGTCCGCTCGGGCCGCAGATGTTCTCCCCGACTATGCGGCGGTGGATCTCCGCCACCTGCTCCAGGTTCAGCTCGCGTGCCAGCACCGCCACGTCGGCAAACTGTGCATAGAAGCGCAGGGCCTCGGTGTTGCTGATGTTGAGCTGCGTGCTCAGGTGCACCTCCTGCCCTATGCTGCGTGCGTAGGTCATCACCGCTATGTCCATGGCGATGACGGCCGATATGCCGGCTTCCTTTGCCGCATCGACGATGGCGTGCATCTGCTCCATGTCGTTGTCGTAGACAATGGTGTTGACCGTCAGGTAGCTCTTCATGCCGTGCTCGCCGCATGTGCGGGCAATGTCCTTCAGGTCGTCGATCGTGAACGGGTTGGCAGAATGGGAACGCATGTTCAGTGTGCCAACGCCGAAGTATACGGAGTCCGCCCCTGCCTGTATGGCGGCTGCAAGCGAGTCGCGCGAGCCGACGGGAGCCATCACTTCAAAGTCTGCTGTGTCGTATTTCATCATTATTGTAGGGGTGTAAGTCTGTTGGACTTGCGAAGGTAGCCATCTTTTTTGAGATTGCACCAACTTTGGATAACTTTGCGGCTCGGACGTTCCCGACAAGAACTTTTTTTCCCGAACATGAAGATAGCAGACATAGACTTGGGCGAGAAGCCCGTGATGCTTGCCCCGATGGAGGATGTCACCGATCCGGCATTCCGGCTGATGTGCAAACGCTTCGGTGCAGACATGGTGTACACGGAATTTGTGTCGTGCGACGCACTGATACGTCTGGTGGACCGCAGCATGCAGAAGCTGTCAATCAGCGACGAAGAGCGTCCGGTGGCCATACAGATTTACGGGCGTGACACGCAGTCGATGGTCGAAGCCGCCAGGATGGTGGAGCGTGCGCGTCCCGATGTCATCGACCTTAACTTCGGCTGTCCGGTGAAGAAGGTGGCGGG
The DNA here is from genome assembly GCA_963618035.1 of bacterium. Taxonomy (GTDB): domain Bacteria; phylum Bacteroidota; class Bacteroidia; order Bacteroidales; family Bacteroidaceae; genus Bacteroides. The sequence continues at coordinate 18,914 of CAVERK010000002.1, read as the reverse complement.
CAAGGGTGCCGGTGCCGGCATGCTGCGCGACATACCCAAGCTGCTGGAGATCACGCGTGCCGTGGTCGGTGCGGTGAAGATACCCGTCACGGTGAAGACACGCCTGGGGTGGGACGACAACAACAGGATTATCGTCGACCTGGCGGAGCGGCTGCAGGACTGCGGCATAGCAGCCCTCACCATCCACGGACGCACCCGTGCGCAGATGTACACCGGCGCGGCAGACTGGACGCTGATAGGGCGCGTGAAGGAGAACCCGCGCATGACCATCCCCATCATCGGCAACGGAGACATCACCACACCCCAGCAGGCCAAGGACGCCTTCGACCGCTATGGCGTGGACGGCATAATGATAGGCCGTGCCAGCTTCGGGCGGCCGTGGATCTTCAGGGAGGTGAAGCACTACCTGCAGACGGGAGAGCTGCTGCCGCCACCGAGTGCGGAGTGGCGGCTCGACGTGCTCCGCCAGCAGGTGGACAGCAGCATAGCACTTCTCGACGAACGGCGCGGCATACTGCACGTGCGCCGTCACCTTGCCGCCAGCCCGCTGTTCAAGGGCATACCTGGCTTCAGGGACACACGCATCGCCATGTTGCGGGCAAACACCCGCGAGGAGCTGTTCGGCATCTTCGACACGATAGACCTCACATCCATCGACGAAGCAGGTCGGGTCTGTTGAACCATCGCTTGTAGACCCGCGTCGACACGACGTAGAGGACAGCCGCCGAGGCCAGTCCGGCAAAGACATCAATAAGATAGTGCGCCTGTATGTAGACCGTGGCGAAGCACAGCAGGACATAGAACGGCAGCATGACAGCAAACAGACGGCGGCTGTCGCGCCATGCCATAATCATGATTATCGTCGAAATCCCGACGTGCGAGCTTGGGAATGCCGCCGTCGGACGTTCGCCGACAGCCTGCGAGTGCTCCACCAGTCCGTAGAAGAAGCCCTCGCCCGTATTGGCAGACGGCAGCAGTTCGGGATGATAGCGGAAGTAGTCGCCGACGGCAGGAAACACCCCGCCCAGCACACTGTCATCGCCAATCACAGGGAAGTAGAACTGCGGTCCCGCCACCGGCACCAATATATATATGACATACAGGACAAAGAACGAGACCTCGAGCACGAACGCCGTCTTCTCGAAAATCTTGAAGTTGAACAGGAAGTGCCAGACGACGATGGTCGCTATCATGGGATAGTAGGCAAAGTAGCCCATGTTGAGCAGCTCGCTGACCCACAGCTGCGGACAGTCCCTGCTGAACCAGTAGGCAGGCTGCGTGCCGACGACGGCCTGCTCTGCCGAGGCGAACACATGGTCCAGATTGGGCAGCAGCTTGTTGAACTCGTAGGTGTCGGGATACCAGTACGAGAGCAGTGCCAGCTGGAACGCCACCCTTACGAATGCCGTCGCCTTGCAGGGATAGCGGCGATAGACCGCCATGAGTGCCGCCATCACCGCGACGATGGCCAGCCTCCCCCCGATCATGCGCAGCGGGTTGTCAAGCACGCCCCACAGCAGCACGATGGCGACGGAAGTCAGGGCGGTGTAGAGTGCCGCCACAATCTCCACCGAAAACATCCCCTTGTACGGCTCCAGCCGCTTCCAGTAGTCTACAGCCATCCCTCCTCCTTATACCATTCCATGGTCTCCCTCACGCCACGGTCGAGCGGGTACTCCGGCTTGTAGCCCAGGTCGTTCACGGTCGGCGTCATGTCGCAACGCCAGTTGCGTTGCTTCATTATCCTGTACTTGTCGGGGTTCAGCGTACTTGCGGTGTGTGTCCGCTGTGCCAGCCATCCGGCGACGGCACACACCGCCTTCAGCACGAACAGCGGACTGCAGATGCGCAGCACGTAGCGTGCCTTCAGCTCGCGTATTATCAGGTTCGAGAACGTGCGGCTCCGATACACGCGCCCGTCGGTGAGGAAATACGCCTTGCGGCTCGCCCCCCTGTCGATGGCACGAAACACGGCCTGCACCACGTCCTTGACGTAGACAAACGTCAGGTCCTGCCGCTTGTAGCCCACGGAGAAGTCGATGTGCCGCCGTATGGACTTTGCCATCAGGTAGTAGTCCCTCTCGCGCGGGCCGTAGACCCCCGTCGGGCGGAAGATGACATACGGGAAGTCGGGCAGCCCCTGCAGGTAACGCTCGGCCTTGATCTTGCTGATGCCGTAAGCCGTGTTCGGCTGTGGCGTGTCCGTGTCCCTGATTGGCTCGTAACTGTCCTCATGTATAGGCCCGAAGACACTCAGCGTGCTGATGAAGATGAACAGCCGTGGCTGCGTGCCTGTCTGCCGCAAGGCATCGACGAGGCTCCTCGTGTGGACGTAGTTCACGCGGTCGAAGTCGCCCTTGTCCCTGCATTTCGTCACTCCCGCACAGTGCACCACATAGTCGAAGGCACCGTTCCTCGCGGCGTGCTCCCGCAGCTGTCGGCACAGGACATCATGGTTCCCGTAGTCCAGGTCAATCGTCTCCACGCCCTCTTCCGGCAGATACCTGCGGCTGCTGGTGCTGCGCATCCCCGCCCATGTGCGGAGGCCGCGCTCCAGAGCCGCCTCCACCACGAAGCTCCCTATGAAGCCACTTGCGCCTGTAACCAGAATGTTCGCCATCTCTTCTCTCTCTTTGTCCTTGTCCTGTGCTTGGCCTGTCGGTTGAGCGGCGCAAAGATAGTGCAAGCCAGCCGCAGAACAAAACAAACAAGTCTGATTTTGGGGCATTTCGACGGACGGACAGCGGCTCAAAAAGGCACGTAAAACTGCCGTTTCTGTGGTTGAACGTCCAGAGGTTCTGTGGTTGAACGTCCACAAGTCTATGGTTGAACGTTCAGAGGTCCTCTGGTTGAACGTCCATAGATGCTATGGTTGAACGTCCATGGAAACGCTGATTTTCAGCATATTACGCAGCACTTGTCGCTGTAATGCCGATTTGAGGCAGGCTGGAGACCGGCGCGGACGGAAAGTGCGGGAAAGCGGTGCGACGCGCATACCGATTTTTGTGTTACCTTTACGGCGGATAGCAATCAGCAAGACTACAGCAATGGAAGAGAGAAGAATAGACGTGACCAAGCAGACGAGGGAGGAGCTGGAGCTGGCAGCACGCCATGCGCAGCTGGTACACCGCTTCAACCATGCCCTGCCGTTCTCCGAGGAGTGGCAGAGCCTACAGAAGGAGATTTTCAAAGGGAAGATGGGCGACGGATCACGGGTGATGTCGCCACTGACGGTCGTCCGACCGCACGAGGTGACCATAGGGAAGAATGTCGTCGTGATGAACGGCTGCCTGATGATGGCGGCAGGGACAATCACCATCGAGGACGACGCGATGATCGCTGCCAACGTGCAGCTCATCAGCAACAACCACGACCCCTACCGGCGCAGTGTGATCACCTGCAAGCCGGTGCGCATCGGCAGGGGTGCATGGGTGGGTGCGGGAAGCAGCGTGCTCCCAGGTGTGACCGTCGGCAAGTATGCCATCGTGGGTGCGGCGTCGGTGGTCACGAAGGACGTGCCCGACTATGCCGTCGCCGTAGGCAATCCGGCCAGGGTCGTCAAATATCTTGACAAGGATAGATTTTAGCGCACTTATCTGTCAGCCAAGAGGCCGGCGGCGTTGTCCGCAGAAGACTTGTCTTGCTTGGCAAGACGCGCGTTGTTGCTCGTCACGTTCAGCAGGGTCAGGTACTTGCGGTACTGCTCCTGCGTCAGCACGCCTTTCATCAGACCGAGGTTGATGGTCAGGGCTTTGGCATTGCTGATGTCGAGGCTGTTCTGCTGGTCCCTGAACAGCTCGTTGATGTTGTAGACGCTCTGGCTCTGGCTGTCGCTGAGGCCAAGATACTTGCTCAGGCGGGTGAACTCGACATCGTATGTCGCGCGTGCCGCACCGGCGTTGTCAGTGTTTGATGCGTTCATGTCGGCTGCACCGATGAATGTCAGTGCCATTGCTGCGTAAACCGTTAATGCAATCTTTTTCATAAAACAATCTCCTTACTTTTAGTTATACTTATTTTGAATCTCCAATCCTTAACTCTGTCAATGAAACAATCTTTTTACCTGTATCAGAAACTAACACCTCTTCTTCTTTTCCTGTCTGCTCCTCGGAAAGAGTCCGGTTTGCTTCCTGATTGCGATACAAAGGTAGGGCTTCGGGACCGCCGCGTTGCCGCACCGCACGGCAAAGCGACATTATGGCTGCTGAAGGCGAATTTTCAATATATTTGTATATTTGTGGTTCATATAGGGATACAGATGCGGATGAAGAACATACTCATGGGATATTGCCTGCCGGTGCTGATGGCACTGACGGCGGGCGGGCTTGCTGCCAAGGCACAGGACGGCGGTGCGGCGGCGGTGGTGCTCGGCGACGAGCGCACGGAGGCCTATTTCCCTCTGCTGGAGGGGAGGCGCGTCGCCGTGTTCTCGAACCATACCGGCATGGTGGGCGGCAAGCATCTTGTGTATGTGCTGGCAGACCATGGCTTCGACGTGCGGACAATCTTCTCTCCGGAACACGGCTTCAGCGGCACCGCCGATGCGGGTGCTGCCGTGGGCAGCTCGCACGACGAACGGACGGGGGCGAGGATTGTGTCGCTGTATGGCGGCGGAAGCAACGCCCTGAACGCCGCCACGATGGACTCTTTCGACGTGCTGCTGATAGACATTCAGGACGTGGGGCTGCGGTTCTACACCTACTATATCACGATGTGCCGCCTGTTGTCGGCTTGTGCCGACAGCGGCAAGGAGGTGGTGCTGCTGGACAGACCCAATCCCAACGGTCATCTGGTGGACGGGCCTGTGCTCGACATGAAGTACAGGAGCGGTGTGGGCGGTCTGCCGGTGCCGGTGCTGCACGGCATGACGTTGGGCGAGCTGGCACTGATGGCGAACGACCGTGGGTGGCTTGACAGCAGGAAGCGGTGCAGGCTGACGGTGATCGGGTGCCTCAACTACACTCATTCCACGCTGTGGACGCTGCCGGTGGCTCCGTCGCCCAATCTGCCGAACATGACGGCGGTCTATCTGTATGCGTCGCTGTGCTATTTCGAGGCCACGCCCGTGAGCGTGGGACGCGGCACGGACTTGCCGTTCCAGATTTACGGGCATCCGCAGATGGAGGGGTGCAGCTACAGCTTCACGCCACGCAGCAGGCAGGGCGCACAGAACCCGCCGCAGAAGGACAGGCTGTGCCACGGGGTGAACCTGAGCACGCTGGACGCGGACTCCATAGTGCGTAAGGGCGTGGACCTGACGTACGTCATTGACGCATACCGCAATCTGTCGATGGGCGACAGGTTCTTCACGCCGTTCTTCGAGAAGCTGATAGGCGTGGACTATGTGCGGCAGATGATTGAGCGCGGGTGCAGTGCCGACGAGATAAGGGGCAGATGGCAGGCCGACGTGGAGCAGTTCAGGCGGGACCGGAAGCCATATCTGCTGTATGAGGACACGGAAGAACAATAGGGAGAACAGGGAAGACAGATATAAAAGAGAGTGATACGGGATGAGTCCGACAACAATCATAGTGACGATAGGTGCCTACATGGCAGTGCTTTTCGCGGTGTCGTATGTGGCGGGACGCAAGTCCGACAATGCAGGCTTCTTCTCCGGCGGACGGCAGTCGCGCTGGTATATGGTGGCGTTTGCCATGATTGGCGCAAGCATATCGGGCGTGACGTATGTGTCCGTGCCAGGCATGGTCGGTGCCTCGCAGTTCGGCTACCTGCAGATGGTGATGGGCTTCGTCGTGGGACAGGTGATAATAGCCTATGTGCTGACGCCGCTGTTCTATCGCATGAAACTGGTGTCGGTCTATCAGTTCCTGGAGCAGCGGTTCGGCATCACGTCCTACCGCACTGGGGCATGGTTCTTCTTCATCTCGAAGATGCTCGGTGCTGCCGTGCGCCTGTTCCTGGTGTGCCTGACGCTGCAGCTCATAGTGTTCGGGCCGTTGGGCGTGCCGTTTGCCGTCAATGTGCTGGTCACGGTGCTGCTGGTGTGGCTCTACACGTTCCGTGGCGGCGTGAAGAGCCTGATATGGACGGACTCGCTGAAGACGCTGTGTCTGGTGGTGTCGGTAGTGCTGTGCATCTGGTTCATCGCACGCGACCTGGGACTGTCGGCAGCCTCGCTGATGGAGGTGCTGGGCGACAGGCAGTGGAACCGCGTGTTCTTCTTCGACGACGTGAACAGCCGCCAGTTCTTCCCCAAGCAGTTTCTTGCCGGCGTGTTCACGATGATTGCCACCAACGGCATTGACCAGGACATGATGCAGCGCAACCTGAGCTGCCGCAACTACAGGGAGTCGCAGAAGAACATGATGGTGAGCATCGTGCTGCAGTTTGTGGTGATTGCCATATTCCTGAACCTGGGCGTGCTGCTCTACCACTACGCCGCACAGAAAGGCATCAGTGTCGGGGCTTCGGACACGCTGTTCACGATTGTTGCCACGGGCGGCTATCTGCCGGCGGTCGTGGGCGTGCTGTTCGTCATCGGACTGGTGTCGGCAGCCTACTCGGCGGCAGGGTCGGCACTGACGGCACTGACAACGTCGTTCACCATCGACATCCTCGGCATCAGGGGCAAGACGGAGGAGCAGGTCAGGAGGCTGCGCCAGCGCGTGCACGTGATCATGGCGGTGACGATGGGGGTGGTGATATATGTCTTCAACCTGCTGAACAACACCAGCGTGATCGATGCCGTGTATATCCTGGCGAGCTACACCTACGGCCCCATACTCGGGATGTTTGCCTTCGGCATCTTCGTCGGGCGCAAGGTCAGGGACAGATACGTGCCGCTGGCCGCCATCGCGGCTCCTGTGCTGTGCTTCGTGCTCGACAGGAACTCCGAGGCATGGTTTGCCGGCTACCGGTTCAGCTACGAGATACTGATACTGAATGCCCTGTTCACCTTCGGCGGAATGTGGCTCCTGTCGTGCAAAAAGACAGAAAAGGCCGCCGTCTCTTGATTGTCTCTGCAAGATGGCATAACTTTACACCGCCGAAAGCGACACAGAAGAAAAAAATCACACACAACCGACAGCAGAATGATACTGATTGCCGACAGCGGATCTACGGACACCACATGGTGCCTTCTTGGAGAGAGAGGCTACAGGAAGGAGATACACACCAAGGGGCTGAACCCGTATCAGCGCACAGGCGAACAGCTGGGCTACGAGATTAGCACGGCATTGATACCGAAGCTCCCGACGACGGAGATTGAGGATGTCTATTTCTACGGAGCCGGCTGCATCTACGACAAGATAGGAGTGATGGAGCGCACCATAGGCAGTCTGCTGCGCGTTACACGCCACATGGAGGTGAACTCCGACATACTGGCTGCGGCACGCGGGCTTTATCAGGACCAGGCGGGCATAGCGTGCATCCTCGGCACGGGGTCGAACTCCTGCTTCTACGACGGGGAGAAGATTACACGGAATGTCTCGTCCCTCGGGTTCATCCTTGGCGATGAGGGCAGTGGTGCGGCGATGGGCAAGAACTTCATCAGCGACCTGCTGAAGGACCAGCTCGATGAGGGGCTGAAGGAGAAGTTCCTGAAGGAATACAAGACCGATGCCGGCACGATAATGGACTGCGTCTACCGCCGTCCGAACCCGAACAGATACTTGGCAAGTTTCTCGCCGTTCATCCTCAAGAACATCGGCAACAAGTCCGTGCACGCAATGGTGAAAGAAAACCTCAAGGCTTTCTTCCGCCGCAACGTGATGCAGTATGACTACCGCAACCATCCGGTCAGCTTCGTCGGATCGGTGGCATATTTCTATAAGGACATTCTGCTGGAGGCCGCTGAAGAGGTGGGCATCAGCCGGATAGGCAGGATTGACCGCGTGCCCATAGACGGGCTGATACGCTTTCACACGATGTAGAGTGCCGCGCGAGAGAGACTACCTGTCGTAGACCTTGCGCATCACGGCATCATAGACCAGATTGCTGTAGGCAGGGATGCTGGAATAGCCCGTGGTGCCATAGGCGCTGGCATAAGGCGCGTAGATCATCCACCGTTCGCCCTCGCGCATGTATTGCAGCGGATATATCCAACCCACAATGGTGCTGTTGACGGAGAAGTCTGACGGCGAGTCAAACTCCGTGGGCATGTTCTCGGTGCCGAGGAGCGTGCCCTGGTCGGTGGCACCGTAGCCCGTGAAGTTCCCGTCGAAGTTGGTGCCGTTGATGTATGTGCCGTAGTAGAACATCGAGACATTGTCGGTGTAGTATGGGCGCACGCCGTCGGGATTGCTTGTCAGCTTGCGCACGTAGACATACTCTGTCTTGACGCTGGTGCTCGCCGATGTCTGGATGGCATAGTACGCGCCAAGCTCCATGTTGTCGGCATCTTCGGCCGTGACCACTATGCGCCCGCCCGCCAGTGCCGCAATGGAGTCGGTGTATGCTTCGTTGCGCTCCTGCCAGTTGTCGTAGGTGCCAGACTCCTCCACCTCATCGCAGGATGTCAGCAGGCCTCCTGCGGCGATGGCGAAAGACAGCACGTATGTCAATAGACTTCTTCTCTTTCTCACGTCGGTATTCTTCTTCTGTGTGTGTCTTGGTTTCTCTTTGCGTTTTCCGGTCAGACGAGCTTCTTCAGCAGGCTGGTGATGCTCACTCTGTCTTCTATGATGTTCTTCAGCTCGGCTATTGGCACGCGCTCCTGCTGCATGGTGTCGCGGTTGCGCAGTGTGACGCAGTTGTCGGAGAGCGAGTCGTGGTCCACGGTCACGCAGTAGGGCGTGCCGACAGCATCCTGACGGCGGTACCGCTTTCCGATGCTGTCTTTCTCGTCGTACTTGGTGTTGAAGTGGAACTTCAGGTCGTTCACGATGTCGCTTGCCAGCTCGGGCAGACCGTCTTTCTTCACCAGCGGCATCACGGCGAGCTTCACGGGAGCCAGTGCCATCGGCAGCTTCAGCACGGTGCGTGTCTCGCCACCCTCGAGCTGCTCTTCGCGGAACGAGCCGCACATCACGCTCAGGAACATGCGGTCAACGCCGATACTCGTCTCGATGTCGTAGGGCGTGTAGCTCTCGCCGCGCTCGGGGTCGAAGTACTTTATGCTCTTGCCGGAGAACTTCTCGTGTTGCGAAAGGTCGAAATCCGTGCGGCTGTGGATGCCCTCGACCTCCTTGAAGCCAAACGGCATGAGGAACTCAATGTCGGTGGCGGCGTTGGCATAATGGGCCAGCTTCTCGTGGTCGTGGAAGCGGTAGTGGTCTGCTCCGAAGCCCAGGGCCTGATGCCACTTCATGCGTGTCTCTTTCCATTTCCTGAACCACTCCATCTCCGTGCCTGGGGCGCAGAAGAACTGCATCTCCATCTGCTCGAACTCGCGCATGCGGAAGATGAACTGGCGTGCTACGATTTCGTTGCGGAAAGCCTTTCCTATTTGTGCAATGCCGAAAGGGATTTTCATGCGGCCGGTCTTCTGCACGTTCAGGAAGTTGACGAAGATGCCCTGTGCCGTCTCAGGACGCAGGTAGACCTTCATCGATCCGTCGGCGGTGGAACCCATCTCGGTGGAGAACATCAGGTTGAACTGGCGCACTTCCGTCCAGTTCTTCGTGCCGCTGATGGGGTCGACGATGCCCTCGTCCAATATGATCTGGCGCAGCTCCTCGAGGTCGGGCTTCTGCATGGCAGCCTTGTAGCGGTCGTGCAGCGCGTCGCGCTTCTGCTTCGTCTCGGCAACGCGCGGTGATGTCTCGAGATATTTTGCCTCGTCGAAGGTGTCGCCGAAACGCTTGCGCGCTTTCTCCACCTCCTTCTGAATCTTCTCGTCGTACTTGGCAATCTGGTCTTCTATCAGCACGTCGGCGCGATAGCGTTTCTTCGAGTCGCGGTTGTCGATGAGCGGGTCGTTGAACGCATCGACGTGTCCGCTGGCCTTCCATATCGTGGGGTGCATGAAAATGGCAGAGTCGATGCCCACGATGTTCTCGTGGAGCAGCACCATGCTCTGCCACCAATATTGCTTTATGTTGTTCTTCAGCTCAACGCCGTTCTGCCCGTAGTCGTAGACAGCGCCAAGTCCGTCGTAGATATCGCTGCTGGGAAAGACAAAACCGTATTCTTTGCAGTGAGCCACAATCTTCTTGAAAACGTCTTCTTGTGCCATTTTTGTCTGAAACGTATAGAGTGTTACACTTGTTTTGCCGCAAAGGTAGCCGTTTCATCTCAAAAAGTTCCATAAAAAAGCGTATATTTGCGCAAATATGGCATTGCCCTCGGGCGATATGCCTCTGCTTTTATGACGATTTTTATGGCAAAAGACAACGATAAGGACGCACTGCACGACGGCATGCAGGACGGTGAGGCCACAGGGCACTCAAGCTACAAGCCGTCGGACGTGAACGACGAGAGCACGAAGTATCAACTCAGCGGGATGTACGAGAACTGGTTTCTCGACTATGCCTCCTACGTCATCCTGGAGCGTGCCGTGCCGCACATCATCGACGGACTGAAGCCCGTGCAGCGGCGCATACTGCACACCATGCGCCTCATGGAGGACGGCCGCTACAACAAGGTGGCGAATATCGTGGGACGCACCATGCAGTTCCATCCGCACGGCGACGCTTCCATCGGCGATGCCCTGGTGCAGCTGGGGCAGAAAGAGATGCTGGTGGACACACAGGGAAACTGGGGCAACATCCTGACGGGCGACGGAGCATCGGCGATGCGATATATCGAGGCGCGGCTCACGAAGTTCGCGCTCGACGTGGTGTTCAACCCCAAGACCACACAGTGGCAGATGTCCTACGACGGGCGCAACAAGGAGCCGGTGACGCTGCCCGTCAAGTTCCCACTGCTGCTGGCACAGGGAGTGGAGGGCATCGCCGTGGGACTCTCGTCGAAGATCCTGCCGCACAACTTCAACGAGATTTGCGAGGCGGCGGTGAAATATCTGAGGGGCGAGGACTTCACGCTCTATCCCGACTTCCAGACCGGCGGAGCCATCGACGTGTCGAAATACAACGACGGCGAGCGCGGCGGCACCGTGCGCATACGTGCCAAAATCGACAAGGTGGACAGCCACACGCTGGCAATACGCGAGCTGCCCTTCGGACGCACCACAATAGGCATCTGCGACTCCATCGTGAAGGCCAACGACAAAGGCAAGATCAAGATCAAGCGCGTGGAAGACCTCACGTCGGCAAAGGTGGAGATACTGGTGCATCTGCCCTCGGGCGTGTCGTCGGACAAGGCCATCGATGCTCTGTATGCCTTTACGGACTGCGAGGTCAGCATCGCCCCCAACTGCTGCATCATCGACAACAAGAAGCCCCACTTCCTCAACGTCAGTCAGGTGTTGCGCCGCTCGGTCGACAACACCCGCGACCTGTTGCGTCAGGAGCTGGAGATCCACCGTGCCGAGGTGCTCGAGCAGCTGCACTTCGCCTCGCTCGAAAAGATATTCATAGAGGAGCGCATATACAAGGACCGCGAGTTTGAGGAGGCCAAGAGCGTGGACGAGGCATGCGAGCACATCGACTTCCGCCTCACGCCTTACTATCCGCACCTCATCCGTGAGGTCACCAAAGACGACATACTGCGGCTGCTTGAGATAAAGATGGCACGCATCCTGAAGTTCAACTCGGACAAGGCACGCGATGCCATCGCCGCCATGAAGGACGACATTGCCGACACCGACCACAAGCTGCACAACCTGACAGACTACACCGTCGACTGGTTCCGCTATCTCGAGAAGAAATACGGTGCGGCATATCCGCGCCGCACGGAGATACGCAGCTTCGATGTCATCGACTCGGCAAAGGTCATCGAGGCCACGGAGAAACTGTATGTCAACCGTGAGGAGGGCTTCATCGGCTACGGCTCCTCCATGCGCAAGGACGAGTTCGTGTCCAACTGCTCCCCGCTCGACGACGTGATCGTGTTCTTCCGCGACGGACGCTATATCATCACCTCCGTCGCCGACAAGAAGTTCGTGGGCAAGGACATCTACTACATCAGCCTCTTTGCCAAGAACGACAAGCGCACTATATATAATGTGGTGTACCGCGACGGACACGACGGCTGGAACTACATGAAACGGTTCGCCATCACCGGCGTCATCCACGACCGCGAGTACACCGTCACGCAGGGCAAGCCCGACTCCCGCATTCTCTACTTCTCCGCCAATGCCAACGGCGAGGCAGAGATCGTGAGGGTCATCCTGAAGCCCGCGCCCAAGCTGAAGCGGCTGGCACTGGAGCAGGACTTCAGTCAGATAATGATAAAGGGCCGTCAGGCGCAGGGCAACATACTGACCAAATACGCCATACACCGCATCTCGCTGAAGCAGCACGGAGCCTCCACGCTCGGCGGGCGCGAGGTGTGGTTCGACTGGGACGTGCTGCGCGTCAACTACGACGGCCACGGAGAGAGCCTCGGCGAATTCCAGACGGGGGAGCAGATCCTCGTGGTGCTCGACAACGGCGAGTTCTACACCACCGGCTTCGACACCGGCAACCACTATGAGGGCAACATCATGCGCATCGAGAAGTTCAGCCCCAACAAGGTGTGGACGGCATTGCTCTACGACCATTCGCAGAAGGACTGCCCCTACCTCAAGCGTTTCTGCTTCGAGGCCGGCAGCAAGAAGCGCAGCTTCCTTGGCGACGAACCTGGGAGCCGTCTCATCCTGTTGACCGACGAATGCTATCCGCGCTTCGAACTGGTGTTCGGCGGTGCCGACAGCTTCCGTGGAAGTGTCGTCATCGACGGTGCAGAGTTCGTCGGCATCAAGGGCTTCAAGGCACGCGGCAAGCGGCTCACCACATTCGCCCTCGACAGGGTGGAGGAGCTTGAGCCGACGCGACGGCAGGAAGACACCGCTCCGGCTGCGGAGGCCGATGTCGTTACCGACAATCCGGAGAACCTCGACCCCGACAAGGACAAGAGCGATGGCGACATCCTCGACGAATTGACAGGACAAACAAGACTCTTCTGATGCTGCTCCCGAGACCGATATCGCTTCTGTGTGCCTTGGCGTGCATCGCGACAGCGCAGGCGCAGACTGCCGGCACTACGGAGTGTCGCGTGCCGGATGCCGGCGCGGCAACAGACACGCGCCTTGTCACCAAGTCCACGATGTACGGCATCGGCCACACGCAACTGCAGGATACCTACCTCTCGCCCGAGGAATACAGTGGCGTGGAGCTGCGTCTCTCGCGCGAGAGCATGCGCATGACGCGGATCATGCACGGTCGCGTGTCGTTGCAGAGCTACTTTCAGGCCAACCTCGGCTATACCGGCAACCGTGCCGACAACAACAAGACCGTCACCGCCCTTGCCAACTGGAACTATGCCCTCCACCGCCATTTCCCTGTGACGGACAACATCAGCCTGCTCGCCGGACCGCTGGCAGACATCAGCGGCGGCTTTACATATAACATGCGCAACGGCAACAACCCTGCCTCGCTGCGGGCTTCCGCCGCCATCGGAGCCTCCGTGGCTGCACTGTGGAGCCCGAAGGTGGGGAAGCGCGTGCTCGGTCTGCGATGGCAGGTCAACGCGCCGCTCCTTGGCGTGGCATTCATGCCCCACTACGGGCAGTCATACTACGAGATCTTCTCACTGGGCGACGGCTCGGGCACCGTCCGGCTGACGACGCCCTTCAGCAGCCCTTCGATGCGGCAGATGATCAGTGCCGACTGTCCCGTCGGCGGTCTGCGTCTGCGTGTGGCCTATGTGGGCGACGTGCAGCAGCTGCACCTCAACGGCATCAAGACTCATGTCTACTCGCACGTGTTCATGATTGGTATCGTCAAACAGTTCATCAGGCTATGACAGCGGCAGCGACATTCAGACACATCCGCCTCCTCGCAGCGTCCCTGCTGGCGGCGTTGGCATTAGTGGCAACGGGGTGCATCCGCGACGAGCAGTTCGACGACACCCCGCAGGGCAATTTCGATGCCCTGTGGCGCATCATCGACGAGCACTACTGCTTCTTCGACCACAAGCAGGTGGACTGGACGGCTGTCTATGCGCAGTACAGCCAGTACATCAGCGACGGCATGAGCGACGATGCCTTGTTTCAGGTCTTGGGCAATATGCTGTCCGAGCTTCGCGACGGACACGTCAACCTCTATGCCTCGCACAACACCGCCCGCTACTGGGACTGGTATCTGGACTATCCGCGCAACTACAGTGAGGAGCTTGTCGAAGCCTACTTGGGACGCGACTACCGCATCGGCGGCGGGCTGAAGTACACCATTCTGGACGACAACGTCGGCTACATCTCCTGCACCAGTTTCTCCACGGGCTTCGGCGACGGCAATCTCTCGGAGATGCTGCGCTACATGGAGCTGTGCAACGGCGTGATTATCGACGTGCGCAATAATGGCGGCGGACAGAAGACCTACGCCACACGTTTGGCCGAACGCTTCACCAACGAGAAGACACTCGTGGGATACATCAGCCACAAGACCGGCAGCGGACACTCCGACTTCTCGAAGCCCGAGCCGGTCTACATCGAGCCTGCCGACGGCATTCGCTGGCAGAAGCCCGTCGTGGTACTCATGAACCGCCACTCCTACAGTGCCACGAACGACTTCATCAACTCCATGCGCTATTTCCCCAACGTGACGCTGATGGGCGACACCTCTGGTGGAGGCTCGGGCATGCCCTTCTCCTCCGAACTGCCAAACGGATGGGGCGTACGCTTCTCGGCATGTCCCACATACGATGCCGATATGTGTCACATCGAGTCAGGCATAGATCCTGACGTGGCGGTGGCACTCACCGACGAGGACAAGGCACGCGGCGTAGACACCATCATCGAAGCCGCCCGCGCGCTGATAGGCGGCGAGTGAGACGCAGCCTTTTTTGGCACCGCCCGTTTGCCGGAACAGAAAAAACTTCATACCTTTGCCTCGGTGAAAGCACGCAGGGGCGTGCGCATACAACCTCATGAATGCGGGTATGGCGTAATTGGCAGCCGCGCCAGACTTAGGATCTGGTGGAGTGATCCGTGTAGGTTCGAGTCCTATTACCCGCACACCTCTTCTTTATTCCTTGACGCGATCATAAAACTCTTTGACGCGATTATAAAAGCGTCCACCTTTGTACCATCCTGCTACCGTTCAGACCTCGCTGAGCCTGTAGTCGCCGGCTTCTTCGGTGACGAAAGCCTGCAGTTCGCTTAGCGGACGATCCTCGCCATCGAACTCCACCACTGCCTGCGGCGGGTCCAGTGTCACGGTTGCCTTCACTCCGTCCATGCTGTTGAGTGCCTTCTCCACGTGCTTGCGGCAGTTCTGGCACATCATTCCCTCTACTCTGTATGTCTTTTTCATGTTGTTTGATGTTTTTGATGTTTTCTTGTTGTCTGCCGTCAGCCTCTTGAACCTCAGCAGCAGGCTGTTGGCCACCACGCTGACGCTACTGAACGCCATGCACGCCCCGCCTATCATCGGGTTCAGCAGAAATCCGTTTATGGGATAGAGCACACCGGCAGCCACCGGCACGCTGACGGCGTTATAGAAGAATGCCCAAAACAGGTTCTGACGTATGGTACGCACCGTCAGGCGCGACAGTCGCAATGCCTGCGGGATTTTCGTCAGGTCAGACGATATTATGGTCACGCCCGCCACGTCCATCGCTATGCCGCTTCCACTGCCCATGGCTATGCTGAGGTCGGCTTGCGCCAAGGCTGCACTGTCGTTTATTCCGTCGCCGACCATTGCCACCTTGTGCCCCTCCGCCTGCAACTGCTTTATGTGTGCCGCCTTGTCCTGCGGCAGCATGCCTGCCCTGACGTGGCCGATGCCCGCCTGCCGTGCCACCTCATTGGCTGCGGCTTCGTTGTCGCCGGTCAGCAGGCAGACGTCGATGCCCTGCCTTTGCAGTTCGCTGACAGCTGCTGCCGCCGTCGGCTTTATGGCATCGGCAATGCCCATCACCGCCACTGTCCTGCCGCCGCTTGCCACCCACACTAACGTGTGCGCCGTCTCCGACAGCCGCTCGGCCTTGAGCTTGAGGTCAGGGTCTGTGCCGATGCCGTTTGTGTGCATCAGTTTGTCATTGCCGACGAAATAGTTCCTGCCATCCACTGTGCCGCTCACGCCCATGCCCGCATGGCTCTTGAAGCTGCCGACACCTGCAACATCCGTACTGTCGTTCCCGACATAACGGCACACGGCATCGGCAAGCGGATGCTCCGACAGCCGTTCAAGCCGGCTCACAGCAGCGAGCACGGCATCCTTGTCTGCCGTGGCAGTGCTCCATATCACGCCGGTGACCTCCGGTCGCCCAACGGTCAGGGTGCCTGTCTTGTCCAATACCACGGTGTCGACATCCCTTGCCGTCTCCAATGCGCCGGCATCCTTTATCAGAATGCCGTTCCGTGCTCCCTTGCCTATTCCCACCATTATGGCTGTGGGCGTTGCCAGTCCAAGCGAGCACGGGCAGGCGATGATGAGCACCGTCACCAACGCCAGAATGCCATGCGTCAGGCTGTCTGTGGCTCCTGACAGTTGCCACACGATGAACGCCAGCACCGCAATGCCCATTATGACAGGCACGAAGACTGCGGCCACCCTGTCCACCGTCTTCTGCACGGCAGCCTTGCTGCCCTCGGCATCCTGTACCATGTGTATTATCTGCGCCAACAGCGTGTCCGTGCCGACCTTCTGTGCGGTGAAGCGGAAGCTGCCTTTCTGGTTTATGGTGCCGGCGAACACCTTTGCTCCCTTCTCCTTGAGCACGGGCACTGGCTCTCCGCTCAGCATGCTCTCGTCCACATACGACGTGCCTTCGCTCACCGTGCCATCCACGGCAATGCGCTCGCCTGGACGCACCATGATGACATCCTCCGGCTGTATGCTGTCCACTGCCACCTCCTCCACCTCGCCGCTGCTGGATATGCGGCTGACCGTGCGCGGCTGCAGCTCCATCAGCTCCCTGATGGCGGAGTTCGCACTGCTCTTCGCCTTCTCCTCCATGAGCCTCCCCAGCAGGATGAAGCCTATTATCATGCTTGCCGACTCGAAGTAGACGTGCGGCTCGATGCCACGGCTCGTCCAGAACTGCGGGAAGAAGAGGTTGAACACGCTGAACAGATAGGCAATGCCGGTGCTGCATGCCACCAGCGTGTCCATGTTCGCCGTGCGGTGGCGCAGCTGATGCCATGCGCTGACGTAGAAGCTGCTGCCCAACCAAAACACCACGGGCGTGGACAGCAGCCACATCACGTGGCCGGCATACGGAATCCTGTCGTGGAACGCCATTGAGACCAGCATTATCACCGCCGACACGCCCAATGCAGCAAAGGCACGAAGACGCAGCTTCCGCACCTTTCTCTCCTGTGCACGCCCCGCCTCGTCTGTAGCGGCATCGTCTGTCAACAGGTCATAGCCGGCATCCTGCACCGCCTTCCGCAACGACTGCGACGAGCACTGCTGCGGGTCGAACTCCACCACCGCCATTGCCGTGGCAAGGTTCACCGTGGCACTCTTCACCCCAGGCTGACGGTTCAGCGTCTTGCCCACACGCGCAGCACACGAGGCACAGCTCATGCCAAGCACCGAATATGTCTCTTTTGCCGTATTGGTCATAGCCGCAAGAGATGTCCTCCTTATTTATATAATGTACTGTACCTCCTTGAACAGATACGTCCGCTCGCTCCCCATATCGTCACGCAGGATGAAGCGTCCGTCGGGCTGCACCCCGACAATCTCTGCCATGAACTCACCGTCCTTGTCACGGTAGCGGTGCATGCCGTGGCGGCGGTACAGTGCCTCGTCATACTTCTTCTCAATCGTCGCTGCCGTCGCCTCGAAGTCATGCTCCAGCATGGCATAATAGCGTGCCACCGCGCCCATGAACCTGCCGAGGAACTCCTGCCTGTCGGTCTCGTGCCCCGTGATTTGTCTTAGCGATACGGGGTTGGGCGCATCACTGCGGAAGACTGTCTGGTTGATGTTCACGCCGATGCCGCTGATGCAGCGTCCCAGACAGTCGCCCTGCAGGAACACCTCTATCAGCATGCCCGAGATCTTGCGGTCGTGCCAATAGATGTCATTGGGCCACTTTATCGATATTCCTGTGGTGTACTGCTCCAGCGTCTCCTTCAGTGCCACGGCATCCATCTGCGAGATTATGAACTGCCGTCCGGCAGTCACGAACGCAGGGTACAGCACGAAGCTGAACAGCAGGTTCTGTCCGCCCTCGCTCTCCCAGCTGTTGCCGCGCTGTCCCTTTCCTGCCTGCTGGAACTCGGCGGTCACCGTCGTGAAGTCTGCCACGCGGTCGTCCGCCTCCATACACAAGCTGTTCAGGCAGTTGTTTGTAGAGTCTACGGTCTGTAGCCTCACGAGCCTGTATGTCAATTCCCCGTTGTCACCGGTATCCATCGTTTTTCTCTCCTTACTTGGTGTAGTTTGCCCTCCGTCGCGCACAGCCCCGCCACTGCACAGAGTGGGGATCAAAGGCATCTTCTATCAGTGTAACGGCGCAATCGCCGTCTGTCCCCACCACGGTCAGTATGTCGAAGTGCACCACGCGCATCACGTCACGCGCCTTCAGGTAGGCATCGGCAGCCTTCACGATGTGCATCCGCTTCTTGCAGTCCACAGCGTCCTGCGGCTCCTGCCACTCGGCACTGCTGCGTGTCTTCACCTCCACGATGTGCATCTCGTTGTCCTTGACCGCCACGATGTCTATCTCGTGGCGGTTGTAGTCATGCCAGTTGCGCTCGAGAACCACGAACCCGTTGTCCTCCAGATATGCCGCCGCCACGGCCTCGCCGTATGTGCCTGTACTGTTGTGCTTTGCCATAGAAGCTACTGCCTTTCCTGTCTGCAAAAATAATACATTTATCGTTCCGCATCCGGAACGCAAGGCGTATATTTGTCCTCGCTATGGACGACAACTACTACATGAAACAAGCCTTGCAG
>CAVERK010000001.1:0-40546 GCA_963618035.1 bacterium | reverse complement strand
GGTTGGTACTGCAGTACCATATAGCCGGTACTGGCGTACCAGTTAATCGGTACTGCAGTACCGATTAATCGAAACAAAAAGGAGTACTGGGAGAGAGGGAGACAGCAAACAGTAGTCCGGCAACGAGAGAAGGATATGCGGGTTCGGGATAGCGGACAGCAATAAATCCGAAACTTGAGTTATAATCACAACGGGAGGTTGTCACGGCTTCCTCCAAAAGCGGGAGGTGATGTCGGTCATTGTGCCGTCGGGAGCACAGCGGTACAGACGCTGGTTGGTGGTCGGCTTGTTCAGCGGCCCGAGATGGCGGATGTACGGCCCCAGCTTTATGTAGTCGAAATCCCTGCGGTCGATGCTGCGCGGCAGGAGCTGGCGGCCGCTGTACCATGCCACCCTGAGCTGCGGATGGCGGCTGTGCACATGGCGTGCCAGCAGGCTCACGGCTTCCGGCTCGGCATCTCCGCCCATGAAGCAGACGCACGTCATGTCACCGCCGTTGCGGGCAATCATGCCGTCCAAAGCATCTGCTGTCAGCGGCGTGCCGATGTCCCGCCACAGATACTGGCTGTGGCATCCAGGACACCGGCACGGACAGTTGGAGATGTTGACAGACAGCGTCACCTCGTCAGGGATTTCCTGGAACACAATCCCTGTGTTGACATACTTCAGCACGCCTCAGCTCTCCACCAGCTTCTCCTCGCCGGCATAGTAGCGGCGGTGTGCTTCGGCCTGACGCGCTGCGGAGAAGTTGCTCACGCGCTTCAGGTAGCCGATGATGCGCGTCATGTAGTCCACGTTCTTGCTGTGGCAGACAGGACATTCGTGCAGGTAACGCTTGTCGATGTGTCCGCAGTCGTTGCAGATGGTGTTGGGGATGTTGAACGTGAAGTAGTTGCATCCCTCCTTGGCAGCCACGCAGAGCAGCTGGCGGTATTGCGCCTTGCTGAGGTGCTCCTCCAGGTTCATGTGCAGTGCCGAACCGCCCGTGAGGTGCTCGATGTATGGCGCACCGTGCAGCTTGAACTTGTCTATGATGCTCAGGCTGTCGTCCTCGACGATGTAGAAATAGCTGTTGTAGCACTCGCGCGGCACGAGGTAGCCGTCTTCCCTGTCCCACTTCGAGTGCTTCACGCCGACGTTCTCGGCAGGTATCATCTCGCAGTTGAAGAGCGTGTCTTTGGTGCGGTACTGCTTGTTGAACTTCTCGACCAGCCCCAGAACCTCCTGCACGAAGTGCTTGTAGTCCGGATTGTCGTTGATGGTCAGCCCCATGAACTCGGCTGCCTCGACCAGTCCGTTGACGCCTATCGTCAGATACTGCCTGCTCATGTTGATGTACCCTGCATCGAACAGGGGCAACATTCCGCACTTCTGCAGTTCCTTGAGGTTCTCGTTGTAGGCCAGCTGCACCTTGTGGCACAGGTCGATGATGTCGCTCAGGTATTCGCGGTAGTCCATCTTGTGGTTCACGGCATACTGGATGCAGCGGTTCAGGTTGATGGTCAGCACGCTCTTCGAGCCTGTCGACACGCCTCCGGCACCCAGCGTGTAGCTGAAGCCGTTGTCCTGTATCTCGTTGCGCAGCCGGCAGCACGAGCTAAGCGAGTCGGCATTGTCGCTCATGTAGGTGAAGAACGAGTGTCCCTCGCTGTACATCTCTGCGGCAAAGTCGCCCCACTCGCGGTCCTTGCAGTCGCCGTTCTCGGTCAGCAGTGCCATTGTCTCGACGGGGAATGTCAGCACAGCCTTCGTGCGCTCCTGGTTGAACCACTTCATGAAGCGTTTCTGAAGCCACGACAGTCCGTCCCAGTCGGGCTTGCTGCCGTCGGGGAAATAGAAGTTGCCGAACAGACTGTCGAAGTAGTAGTGGTCGTAGTAGCTGATGTTCCAGAACACGGCCTGGAAGTTGCGTGCTCCCGTGGGCTGGTTCAGCGAGTAGACAATCTGCTCGAAGTAGTCGGTGATGACCTTGTCGAGCGTGCGCTGCCTCAGGCTCATGTCCACCACCTGGTCGGGATGCTGCCAGTAGTCGTAGCCGTATTCCTTCTGAATGAAGTAGTTCATGTACATCAGGAACTCAGGTGTGGCGCACGCACCTGCCAGCATCGAGCTGACGATGAAGACCATGTTGATGAACCCGCCACAGAACGACTTGAGGTTTGTCGGGGCGGTGGAGTTGCCGCCAATGCCGGTGGTGCCGCCAATGAGCCAGGGGTACATGGTTATTGAGGCGCAGTAGTTGGCGAGGCTGGTCTCGTCGTTCTTATATATAAAATGGTGTGTCAGCAGGTCAATATAGCGGTCGGCCAGTTCCTTGCCGTACATCTTCTTGATGCTCTCTGTCAGCAGGCGGCGGTTCAGGCGTATGAAGTTCGACTTCGGCAGCTCACCGATGAGCGTGGCTATGTTCTTGTGTTCAACGTTGGCGTTGGCATCATACTTAGAGCCGGATGCAGCGTTCGACGCAGCACAATAGTCGGACAGGAACTGCATCTTCTCCAGTGTCTCGCGGTCTTCGGTGTGACGCTGGCGGTAGAGCATGAACGACTTTGCCACCTTGAAATACTGTTCGCGCATCAGTGCCTCCTCGACCTGGTTCTGTATGTCCTCCACCTTTATGCCCTCACGGATGTCAAGATGGCTGATGATCTTCGACAGACTGCCGAGATCAAGAGGTTCGTTAACGGACGCGAATGCCTTGATTATGGCATTCATTATCTTGTCGAGCGAGAACCTGTCGGCCTTGCCGTCTCGCTTGGTGATGGTGAAGTTCTGCATTTCCATTGTCGTTTATGTTATGTTTTCCTGTTTCTTTGGGTTGTCAAAGGTATGGATAAAAAACTACACGCTTGTACGTCCACAACAACATTTTTCCGTGTGCAAAATTGCCTGTTCAGAGAAGCGTTTGTCTATTAACCGTTTATTGCAAATGACAATTTTCATAGCCACATAGTATGCAACTTTGGCGAACAACACCGCCCTCCTACATCCATAAAGTTTTCCCAAATGAGACAAGATGACATATATAATCAAGGCATCACACCCCAACACTGACAAGTAAAGCCACTACACATCAGCGCATTACACATCAGATATGACATTATGACATGACGTCGAGCAATTAGCAAAGTTTGCAATAAAGTTCACCTGACCGTTCCTGTAGATGCAGCAAGCGATGCCTTTCAGAGAACACGCCTTGTGCCGTCAACAGAAGAAGTTGTACATTTGCGGGCACAACACACAAACATGTAATTACAGGAGACCGACAAAATGGAAGCAGACAAGAAAGACCTTATTACAGTGGAACCGGCAACGGCCGAAGATGTGGAATTTGTGGCAACGGTGATGGTCGAAGCCATCGGGATGTCCATTATGGAGAACGGCGGAGCACCCGACGAGAACCTGACGGACATCTGCCGCCGCACCGATACGCTCTACTCATGGCAGAACGCCGTCATAGCCAAAATCGGCGGTGAGCCGGCAGGGGCACTCATCTCCTACGACGGTCACGGCTACCACGAGGTGAAACTCCGCACCTTTGGACTTGTGCCAAAGGACATGCTGGAATTCGACATCGACAAGATGGACGACGAGACCGGCGACGGCGAGTATTACCTTGACTCACTGGCCGTGCTCCCGCAACATCGCGGTCACGGCATAGCCTCCCTACTGCTGAAGTACGGCGTTGAGAAAGCACGCGAGAAGCACCTGCTGCCAATACTGGCGTGCGACCCTGCCAACGCCAACGCCCTGCGGCTCTACAGGAGCATAGGGTTCCGCCAGGAGGGCACCATGTTCATCTTCGGACATGAATATATGCGCATGGTGTGGCGCGACAGCCGTGATGCCGTGGAGTGAAGTGGACCGTCAGGCCTCGTCCTTCTTCGCATCGGTGAAGAGCGGCAGCTGCTCCAGCATGGTGCGCAGCGACAACGCCACACGCGGAATGGTCTCCACAACGGTAAGCCCGACAAGGTCGTAGGCCGCCGCCACATCGTTGATGAGCTGCACGACCTCCTGCATGCGTATGCCGCGCCGGTGGCCGTCGTTGTCTACAGGCCGGCTTGACGAGGACATCATCTCCCCAGGGTCAAGCACATCGAGGTCGAGGTGTATGAACACCTTGCCCACACCCGTACCACGCAGCCACTCCCTGACCTGCGCACTGCCGTCGGTGGTGATGTTGCGCGGCGATACGCCTTTCAGTCCCAAGTTGTCCTGCCACTCGTTCAGCCCCTGGTTCCACGCCCGATAGCCCACCGCCAGCAGTTTCGATGCCGGAATCATTGCCGGCCACATGGTGTTGAACTCCTTCAGACGCTTGCCGAGCCATGCCATGAGAGCCATAGTATAAGGTATGGACACGTCGGGACTGGCATCAATCCAGATGACAGCCATGTCCTTGAAGTAGCGACGCGCCAGATAGCCGATGGGCACGACGCTGGCGGTGAAGTCGCCTGCCAGCGACACGATGCGTGCGGGGTCATGGCGGCGCACTATGTCACTGGTGAGCTTTGTCTGCCGCAGGACATTGTCATAGTTCTCCATGCCGAGCTTCGACTTCGGGTCGCTCGCTTCTTCCGACAGCGGTATCTGCACCGTCGGTGCCGTGCTGCCGCCTGGCATGAGCATGCCGAGCAGCGACGACCCTATCTCATAGCCCTGGCGCAAGGTGTCGGCACCACGGTCCTGCGGTATCCAGCTTTCATTCATTATGCCCGCGCTCTGCGGGAATATGAGCCGCAGCGTCTCCGTCGGCTGTTGTCCCTGCGGGACGTTGTCTGTTGTCTTGTCCATATTCTTTCCGTTGCTACGATGTTTTTCGCACATCCATACGGCACGAACGTCATGACCGCCGGAGGTGCGTCTGCAAAAGTAGGCATTTTTGCATTGCGGCAAGCGATGCTGCGGCTGTACGGGCAAATCCGAAGAAAATGACCTGCGGACGGCCGTTTGTTGGTGCATTTGGAGTATATTTGCGCTCAACAACCGTCTCAAAGAAGGGACATGACAGTTATGACACACACCATTCAAGCCAACGCCAAAGGCACACGCACTGTGCTGGTCGACGACAACCATCTCGCCACCATACGGAAATACAGCCTGTTCGACCACCTGACCGACAGCAACGGCATCGTCGATGAGGGTACTCTCGACAAGCTGAAGATGAACATCCGCTCGCTCATCACCGCCGACACGGGCGACTGCAGCGACCTGCTCGACCTGTGCATCGACGTGGTCTATCACGACAACATGAAAGCCTTCGGGCTACAGAACCTGATACGGCTCTACGAAGAGCTGAAGGACACCATCGCCGCCGACGGAGCTGGCAGCGACGACGATGCCGCACAACCGGCAGACCAGACGCACGGCAATGCAGAGCAACAATGAGGCTGTCCGCAGCCGTGTCGCGGGCAGTGGCGGACAGCCGCAGCTGACCGACTGGCTGCCGACGACGAAGAAGGAGGTCGAACTGCGCGGCTGGGACCAGCTGGACATCATCCTGTTCAGCGGCGATGCCTATGTGGACCATCCGTCGTTCGGCGCGGCGGTCATAGGCCGCACGCTCGAGGCAGAGGGCTACAGGGTGGCCATCGTGCCACAGCCCAACTGGCGCGACGACCTGCGCGACTTCAAGAAGCTGGGACGGCCACGGCTGTTCTTCGGCATCAGCCCTGGATGCATGGACAGCATGGTCAACAAATACACTGCCAACAAACGCCTGCGCCACGAGGATGCCTACACGCCGGACGGGCGTTGCGATATGCGGCCGGACTATCCGTCGGTGGTCTACACCAAGATACTGAAACAGCTGTTTCCTGACGTACCCGTCTTCCTTGGCGGCATTGAAGCCAGCATGCGCCGCCTGACACACTACGACTACTGGGAAGACCGCGTGCGCCCCAGCATACTTGTGGACAGCGGTGCCGACCTGTTGGTCTACGGCATGGGAGAGAAGCCCATCGTGGAGCTGGCACGCCGCATGGAGCAGGGCGAAGACCTGCGGCCGGTGCCGCAGATAGCCTACCTCGCGAGCGGCGACGTTGTGCCGCAGGAGGGCGACATTGTGCTGTACAGCCACGAAGAGTGTCTCGCAGACAAGAAGAAGGAGGCCGCCAACTTCCGCCACATTGAGGAGGAGAGCAACAAATACTATGCGCAACGCCTGCTGCAACGCACGGGCAGGCGCACGGTGGTGGTGAATCCGCCCTACCCTCCCATGACCGAAGCCGAGCTGGACAAGACCTTCGACCTGCCGTACACACGTCTGCCGCATCCCAAGTATAAGGGCAAGCGCATTCCGGCGTACGACATGATCAAGTTCTCCATCAACCTGCACCGTGGCTGCTTCGGCGGCTGTGCCTTCTGCACCATATCGGCACATCAGGGCAAGTTCATCGTCAGCCGCAGCAAAGAGAGCATACTGCGCGAGGCACGCAAGGTCATCAGCATGCCCGACTTCAAGGGCTACATCAGCGACCTCGGCGGACCGTCGGCAAACATGTATCGCATGCACGGCCGCAACCAGGAGCTGTGCCGCCGCTGCAAACGTCCGTCGTGCGCCCATCCGCAGGTGTGCCCCAACCTCAACAACGACCACCGCCCGCTGCTCGACATCTACCGTGCCGTCGACGCACTGCCTGGAGTCAAGAAGAGCTTCATCGGCAGCGGCGTGCGCTATGACCTGCTGCTGCACCGCAACAAGGACGAGGAGGTGAACCGTGCCAATCGCGAATACATACGCGAGCTGATAGTGAACCACGTGAGCGGACGGCTGAAGGTGGCTCCTGAGCACACCGGCGAGGGTGTGCTCATGCTCATGCGCAAGCCCTCGTTCAAGCTCTTCCACGCCTTCAAGCAGATATTCGACAAGATAAACCGCGAGGAGAACCTGCGCGAGCAGCTGATCCCCTACTTCATCAGCAGCCATCCAGGATGCACGGAAGAGGACATGGCGGAGCTGGCAGTGGAGACCAAGCGGCTCGACTTCCACCTGGAGCAGGTGCAGGACTTTACGCCGACACCGATGACGGTATCGACCGAGACCTGGTACACCGGCTACCACCCCTACACGCTCGAACCGGTGTTCAGCGCACGCACGCAGCGCGAGAAGCTGCAGCAGCGTATGTTCTTCTTCTGGTATCAGCCGGAAGAGCGTCAGAACATCCTGCACGAGCTGCGCCGCATCGGACGCGAAGACCTCGCCACACAGCTCTACGACCAGCGTCCGGCACGCCACACGCCGCGTCGCGACAGCACACCCAAGCCACGCCGCAAATAGGAAGCGGCGGACAGCTAGGCTACACCCCCTTCATAACAAGCTGAAAATCAGCGTCTCCATGGACGTTCAACCATAGCATCTATGAACGTTCAACCACAGCTCTGTGGACGTTCAGTCATAGAGCTGTGGACGTTCAACCACAGAACCTATGGACGTTCAGCCATAGAAATGCGGATTTTGGTGGTCTGTAACGTCCGCCATATCCATGTGGAAACGGGGCTGCCCGTGGGCACAACAAAATCGGTCGGGTTCGCTTTGCCCAGTCTGCGGCTTGCACTATCTTTGTCCGCGACAAAAGGAGAGAGACCGAAGGAACGATGAGCCAACAATATCCGTCGCAGCTGCTGGAGAGGGCTGTCAATGAGTTTGCCAAACTGCCTGGCATAGGCACACGCACGGCCATGCGCCTCGTGCTGCACCTGCTGCGGCAGGACACGCAGACCGTGGAGGCACTGGGGCAGTCGCTCATCGACCTCAAGCACGGCATCCGCTACTGCCACATCTGCCACAACATCTCCGACAGCGACACCTGCCTCATCTGCGGCGACCCGCGACGGGATGCCACCACGGTGTGCGTCGTCGAGAGCGTGCGCGATGTCATGGCCATAGAGGCCACGCAGCAGTATCACGGGCTGTATCACGTGCTGGGAGGGGTCATCTCGCCCATGGACGGCGTGGGGCCGGCTGACCTGGAAATTGCCAGTCTCGTAGAACGCGTGCAGGCCGGAGACGTTCAGGAGGTCATCTTCGCCCTTAGTGCGACGATGGAGGGCGACACCACCAACTTCTACATCTCACGGCGGCTGGACGGCACCGGCGTCAGGTTGTCGCAGATAGCACGCGGCGTGTCCGTGGGCGACGAGCTGCAATATGCCGACGAAATCACCCTGGGACGCAGCATCATCAACCGCACGCCATTCGGCGGCAACGGCTGAGAGCCGCACACCGCAACCATCAAGGAGGAGAGAGAATATATGGAAAACGAGATCAAGCGAACCGGTCTGACGCTCAGGCGGCTCTACGCCTACTACTGGTTTCTTGCCCTGTTGCTGCTTGCCTACGGCGAGAGCGGCGCGTGTGCCTATGAGGGTGTGCTCGCCGACAACGTGCGTGCCGTCTACATCTTCGAGAGCATCGTGATACTGCTCACGGCCGTGTGCGTCCCCTGCGGCCTGAAGCTGTTTGCCGTCAAGCTGAGGCGCAGCATCTCACAATGCACCGACACGCACCGCGCGCTGCACCTCTACACGGTGTGGAGCAGCATACGCCTGCTGTTGCTGGCGTTGCCCCTGCTCGCCGGCATCGTGTGCTACCATTCCTGCCAAAGCTCGACAGGACTGCTCTGCGCCGCCATCTGCCTGCTGGCATCTCTGCTCTGCATCCCTGGCACAACGCGCATCAGCAACGACCTCAACCTCGGCAGGAGCGACGAGTAAAGGCGCGGCTGGCGGCTGTGTTTCGTCTTAACGGCTGTTTCTTTCGCTTTGGAACGGACAACGGTGCTACCCCGTCCGGAATTGCGTTCATTTGCTGACAGATAGAAGTGTAACGTAATCTGAAAAACCATGAGTGAAGAACAGCAAAGCAACGGCAAGCTGAGCCGCAGGCACTTCCTGAGCCTGATGGGAGCAGGAGCGGCAACGGGCGCAGCCACACTGGTCGGCTGTGGCACGAAGACCAACAGCATCTACGACCCAAGCGGGAACCACACCGGTGACATCCCGACAGACCAGATGACCTACCGCACCACGCCGACCTCGGGCGACCGCGTGTCCCTCCTTGGCTACGGCTGCATGCGCTGGCCCATGATGCCCAATCCGAACGGAGAGGGACAGATTATCGACCAGGAGACGGTGAACGGGCTTGTGGACTTCGCCATGGCACACGGCGTGAACTACTTCGACACGTCTCCGCACTACGGACGCGGACAGTCAGAACGTGCCACAGGCATCGCCCTGGCACGCCATCCCCGCGAGAGCTTCTACCTCACGACCAAGATGTCTACCTTCCTCGACAGCAACGGCGACAGCCGCGAGGTGGCACGGGCAGGCTACGAACGTTCGTTCCGCGAGTGTCAGGTCGACTACCTCGACTACTACCTCGTCCACGGTGCAGGCATCGGAGGTATGGACAGGCTCCACGCACGCCTGATTGACAACGGCATGCTTGAGTTCCTGCTCGAGGAGAGGAAGAAGGGGCGCATCCGCAACCTCGGCTTCTCATTCCACGGAGAGTTGGAGGTCTTCGACTACCTCCTGTCCATGCAGGACAGCGGCGACCTGCGCTGGGATGCCGTGCAGATCCAGATGAACTACGTCGACTGGCACCATGCCAGCGGATGGAACACCAATGCCGAATACCTGTACAACGAACTTGTCAAACGGGGAATACCGGTCATCATCATGGAGCCGCTGCTTGGCGGACGACTGTCGAACATGCCACAGGTGATGGTGGCGGAGATGAAGCGGCGCAGTCCGGACGACAGCGTGGCCTCGTGGGCATTCCGCTTCGGCGGCTCACACGCGGGCGTGCTGACGTGTCTCAGCGGCATGACATACATGGAACACCTGCAAGACAACCTGCGGTCGTTCGCCCCACTCAAGCCCCTCACCGACGATGAGATGGCGTGGCTGTCAGGTCCCATAGCCGACCAGTACAGTGCGTTCCCCATCGTTCAATGTAACAGTTGCCAGTACTGCATGCCCTGCCCCTATGGCATCGACATACCAGGCATATTCGTACACTACAACAAGTGCGTCAACGAAGGCAACCTCAGCGACAGCCGTCAATCACCAGACTACCGCCGTGCGCGTCAGGCCTTCCTCGTGGGCTATGACCGTAGCGTGCCGCGTCTGCGTCAGGCCGACCACTGCACCGGCTGTAACCAGTGCACCTCCACGTGTCCGCAGCGCATACAGATTCCGCAGGAGATGCAGCGCATCAACACTTATGTCGAGTCGCTGAAGCAGAACACGCTCTGACACACCGCGGAAAGGAAACGGCTACAAAGTTGCCAATCCGAGGTATAAACATTATCTTTGCTGTTGAAGCCCGCTGAAAAAACGGAGGCCTGTTTTTAACGGTTAAGTATCAGAGACTAAGCAACAATGGCAGAGAAAGACAACATACCTGAGATGCAACCCTCGTTCGACACAATTCGCAGGACGGACGAGAACAACAACGAATATTGGAGCTCGCGCGACCTGAGCAGTGCCATGGGCTATTCTGCCTACTGGAAGTTCCAGCGTGTGGTCGACAAGGCCATCGAATCTGCCAACGCCAAGGGCATGAAAATGGACGACCATTTCAACCACGCGGTTGATATGGTCAGGCTCGGGAGCGGCTCGTTTCGCAAGGTCGAAACCTACCATTTGTCACGCATGGCTTGCCTGATTATAGCAGAGAATGCGGACAGCAGAAAGGTGCTGGTCAAGCAGGCAAGGGAGTATTTCAGCCAGTCTGTCAGCACGACAGAGCTATCCGTCAACTCATTGAGTTCCAATATATTGCTATACAAATCACCGCAAGGCGAGACGAAGATTGAGGTCGTTTTCAACAGCGATACTTTCTGGATGTCGCAGAAGCGTATAGCCGATTTGTTTGGCGTGGACGTGCGGACAGTGAACTATCATTTGGGACAGATTTATGAAACGGGCGAGTTGCAAAAAGGGGCAACTATCCGAAAAATTGGGATAGTTCAAACCGAGGGTGAGCGCGATGTGGAACGTGCTCCCCTGTTCTATAATCTTGATGCCATCATCGCCGTGGGCTATCGTGTGAACAGCTATCAGGCTACGCAGTTCCGCATTTGGGCGACATCAATGTTGAAAGAGTTCATCATCAAAGGCTATGTACTGGATGACGAACGACTGAAACAGGGCAGGCACTTCGGCAAGGACTACTTCGACGACTTGCTCGAGCGCATCCGTGAGATCCGCACGTCAGAGCGGCGTTACTATCAGAAGATTACCGACATCTATGCTGAGTGCAGTGCCGACTATGACGCCAAGTCCGAGAACACAAAGCTGTTCTTCAAAATGGTACAGAACATGATGCACTTGGCTGTGACCCACCACACGGCAGCGGAAATAATCTACACACGCGCCAATGCGGAACATCCGCACATGGGGCTGACAACGTGGAAGAACGCACCAGACGGACGTGTGCAGAAATCAGATACCATCGTGGCAAAGAACTATCTGTCGGAAGAAGAACTTGACCAGCTCAACAGAATAACGACATCGTTTCTTGACTTTGCCGAAGCTCGCGCACTGCGTCACATCGTGACCACAATGGATGATTGGCGCAAGCGGCTCAGCCAGTTCCTCGAAACTATGGATTATGAGGCAAACACTTCGGCAGGAACGGTGTCGCAAGAGAAGGCGAGAACAAAAGCGTATGGCGAATATGAGAAGTACAAGCCCATACAAGACCGTTTGTATGTCTCCGACTTCGACCGCTTCATTTACGGCAGCGACGAAGCATCTCTTCTTCCCTTTGACCTCAACCCGAAAGAATAGTGGTCAAGGCACCGACGAGCAGAGATTAAGGATTTAATCGCTACTTTTGCACGCCCGAACAGAAGAAGATTAGACACCGATGATATATCCGCAGAACTTTGAGAAGAAAATCGAGTTCGACCAAATACGCTCGTTGATAAAGGGGCACTGCCTGAGTACACTGGGTACAGACAAGGCCGATGCCATGTGCTTCAGCGATGACTTCGGCACCGTGACACGCCTGCTGGACGAGACGATGGAGTTCGTCAGCATACTGCACGGCAGTGACGACTTCCCGTCACAGTTCTTCTTCGACATGCGCGGCGTGCTGCAACGCATACGCATACAGGGTATGTTTGTGGAGACACAGGAGCTGTTTGACCTGAGACGCTCGCTTGAGACCATACGCGACATCACGCACTTCCTGAAGTCTGACGGCAACAACAGCGACGACAGCAATGAAGAAAGCCCTGTACCCTACCCCTGCCTGCGGCAGAAGGCAGGCGACATCAATGCGTTTCCGAAACTCATAGACAGGATAAACAGCATCATAGGCCCATTCGGACAAATCAAGGACAATGCCTCGCCCGAGCTGGCACGCATACGCCATGAGCTGAGCACGACGAAAAGCAGCATCTCGAGGATTCTGAACGGAATACTGCGCAGCGCACAGACCGAAGGCGTGGTGGAGAAAGACGTTGCACCCACAATGCGCGACGGGAGGCTGGTGATACCTGTGGCTCCGGCACTGAAACGCCGCATAAAGGGCATAGTGCACGATGAGTCGGCAACGGGCAAGACCGTGTTCATCGAACCTGTGGAGGTGGTGAACGCCAACAACCGCATACGTGAGCTGGAAGGCGACGAGCACCGCGAGGTGGTACGCATACTCATGGCTTTCAGTGACGAGCTGCGTCCCCTGGTGCCTGAACTGCTGATGAGCTATGACTTCCTGGGAGAGATGGACTTCATACGCGCCAAAGCCCTGCTGGCCGACAGCATTGGCGGCATAAAGCCTGCCATGGAAGACTGCCAGATGATAGACTGGGGAGCGGCAGTGCATCCGCTGCTGCAGATGTCACTACAGAAGCACGGGAAGAAGGTTGTACCGCTGGACATAGAGTTGCAGGGCAAGCGCAGGATTCTACTGATTTCCGGACCTAATGCCGGCGGCAAGTCGGTGTGTCTGAAGACGGTGGGTCTGCTACAGTACATGCTGCAATGCGGTCTGCCTGTGCCCATGCACGAAAGAAGCCATGCGGGAATATTCAGCAGCATCTTCATCGACATCGGCGACGAGCAGAGCATTGAAGACGACCTGAGCACGTACTCCTCACATCTGCAGAACATGAAGGTGATGATGAAGCAATGTGACACGCGCAGCCTGATACTGATTGACGAGTTCGGTGGAGGCACAGAGCCGCAGATAGGAGGTGCCATTGCCGAAGCCGTGCTGGAGAGGCTGAACGCCAAAGGCACGTTCGGAGTGATAACGACCCACTACCAGAACCTGAAGCACTTTGCAGAGAACCACGAGGGTGTGGTCAACGGTGCGATGCTCTACGACCGCAACCGCATGCAGGCTCTGTTCCAGCTACAGATTGGTCTGCCTGGCAGCTCGTTTGCCGTGGAGATTGCACGGAAGATTGGTCTGCCCGAAGACGTGATAGAGGAGGCATCGAAGATTGTCGGCAGCGACTACATCAACAGCGACAAGTATCTGCAGGACATCGTGCGCGACCGCCGCTACTGGGCCAGCAAGCGGCAGAACATACACCAGCGCGAGAAGGTGATGGAAGAGACCATAGCACGGTATCAGAAGGAGATGGAGGAGTTGCAGAAGGAGCGCAAGGACATTGTGAAGAAGGCACACGAAGAAGCCGAAACAATGATGCGCGAGGCCAACGCAAAGATAGAGAACACCATACGCAGCATAAAGGAAGCACAGGCGCAGAAGGAGGAGACACGCAAGGCACGGCGGGAGCTGGAGGACTTCAGGCAACGGTTAGAGGAAGAAGCGGCACGCGAGCAGGACGACAGGATTGCACGCAAGATGGAGCAGCTGAAGCAAAGGCAAGAACGCAGGAAAGACCGCAAGTCAAGGAAGGCAAACGCCAATGATGACAGCCATGCCGCACTGCAAGCACGGCAGGAGGCTGAACGTATGGCAAGGATTGTGCCTGGAGCAGCTGTGCGGATGAAAGGACAGAGCACCGTGGGACAGGTGCTTGAGGTGAACGGCAAGAACGTGACCGTGGCTTTCGGCAGCATAAAGACAACGGTCACAGCCGAACGTCTTGAACCTGCAACAGCACAACAGGGACGGACAGGCACTACACAGAAAAGCTCGTATCTTAGCACTGCAACGCAGGACGCTATGCACGAGAAGAGGCTGAACTTCAAGCAGGACATTGATGTGCGCGGAATGCGTGGTGACGAGGCGGTGATGGCTGTGACCTACTTCATTGACGATGCCATACTGTGCGGCGTATCACGTGTCAGAATTCTGCACGGCACGGGCACAGGTGCACTGCGCACGCTGATAAGGCAGTATCTGTCAACGGTGAACGGCGTGGCAGACTATCATGATGAAGACGTGAGGCTGGGCGGTGCCGGAATTACTGTTGTTGACCTTGACTGATGCTGTCGGCATCATCGCTGTCAAGCAGGTCGGACTTGCGTATCGTCACGTCACCACGGGCAGAGACGACAACACTGAAAGGAACATAGAGGTCGCTTTCTGGATAGCCTACGCTGGCTATATACTGAAGTCCGTCTGGCACGACCTTGTCGAATGTCAGCCCCTCAAGAAGGGCATGTTCCAGGAAATCTGAATCGAGATATTGCGCGAATGACGACTTGAGGAAGTCGCGCTCAAGCACCTTGCTGCTGCCGCTTGTTAGCCGCAGAGTGATACGGTTGTCCAGATAGTGTGCCCCACTCTCGTCGGATACCTGCGGCAGACTTTCATCGGCACGGCGCACCACATAGGAATGATACGGCTTGCCACGATACACGGTGTCAATGCTTGCCTCGATGGTCTGTAGGCTACGCACGCCTGTGACGGCAGATACACTGTCTTCTGCCGACGAGGCGACCATATAGTAGTCAGTGCCGTCCTGTCCCTGACGCGCATTGCCGCCACACGAGCATAACGCCAACGCCATGCACAGCACTGCGGCCGTATGTCTGCCCACAGTATTCATTCAGCCTCCGGTGCAGCTTCTGCCGATGTTGCAGCACTGCCACCTTGCTCGTCGTCGTCGAAGTTGTCGATGCCACTCTTGACGAGCAGATTGTACCAGCTTATGAGCTTGCGGATGTCAGACAGGTGCACGCGGTCACGGTCGAAGTTGGGCAACACAGTCTGTAGATAGCCCGTTAGTTCGTCGGGAGTGGCTTTCTTGATATCGATGGCTATGGGCGCACCGCTCTCCTTGGCCTTGACGGCATTGAGCACATCGCGCAGAGGCACATCCTCCGCATCGGTGTACATGGCAATGTCTCCCAAAGAAATGATCTTGTCATTGCCATAGGCAGGCATACGGCGTTTGTCTGCCAGAGATTCCACTACTATTATGTTCTTTCCGCTGGAAACGAGCTTGTACAGTCCAGGCTTCCCCGCGATTGATAGAATTGTCTTCAACATATCTTTATTCCTTTGTCCTTATCTGAATTAGAGTTACGCTTCGGGGCGCAAATGTAAGTATTTATTTCAACATGAGCCTATGCATGAGCTGCAAAACCTGAGGCAGGAGCGGACGGCAGCCGTCATTGACAATGCAGAAGTCCGATAGCCGCATCTTCTCCTCATCGCTCATCTGTCTGCTGATGCGGTGCCTGACAGCATCGGCAGTGGTGTTGTCGCGCGACACGACGCGGGCTATGCGCACATCTTCCGGTGCCGAGACCATGAGTATCTTGTCGACCACATCTGTGAAGCGTGCTTCAAAGAAGATGGCAGACTCCACGCCCACAAGACTACTGTCTTGCAGTGAAGCCCAATGGGCTATGTCTGTGCGGACACGCGGATGGATGATGCCATTGACGGTACGGACATGGTCGTCAGAGGCAAAGAGATAGTCGGCAAGCATGGACTTGTTGAGCCTGCCGTCACCGTCGTAGATGGCAGATCCGAGCAACGAGACGAGTCTGTCGCGGATAACGGGGTCACTGGCGGTTAGACGCTTTGAGTTGCTGTCACAGTCATAGACAGGGATGCCACAACTGCGCAGAATATGCGAGACAACACTCTTGCCACTGCCGATGCCGCCTGTTATGCCGAGCTTAGTTTGCATCGTCGGACGAGTATTGCTCAATGATGAAATCGACCTGCGAAGGATTCAGACGTATCTGGGTGATGCCCTGTGGCTGACGGCGCAGGTGCACCGTGTACTTGGCATTACCGAGCGACACAAGCTCCTCATAGGAGACCAGTATGCGGAAGTCTTCGGCTGTGATGTCCTTGTAGTGGCTCATGGGAACCTGAAAGGTCACCTTCACCTTAGAGGGGAAAGCACGCAGGTCTTTGTCGGCAGGGAAGTTTACACCCTCAATGGGGACATCGACGGTCTTCTCCGTATAGATGTCGACAGGCAGCGTAAGCCTGACAACATCGGGGACAAACTTCACCCCCTTGCCCGAGACGAGGCGCACATCGGCATGCAGCGTGTCCTCAATCTGCCCATAGTCCGTGCTCACGGTACGGGCAGCGACTATGGTGTCAAAAGCCGATGGGACGGCATAGACATCGACAGAATCTGGAGTGAAAAGTGTGTCACTGACATAATACTGACGACCGCCACTGACACGTCCGTTGAAACGCACAGGGACTCTCTTGGCACGTCCTTCTGAGTAGAAGTACTCCAATGTGTCCGGCTGTATGGAGACAATGCGCGCCGTGGAACCCAGCTGTGCACTGACAGCACGCTGGAATGTCGAAGCAGGCAGAGCCACATGATTGTCGTGCGACGGATAGTCCTCGAAGTTAAGCGTTACGGGGTAGAACCGCTGGGCAAACAGATAATTGAGCAGTGCCGTTCCCTTGTCATGCACACGCACCATGACCTGGCTCGCAGGCTCCGAGGTAATGACAACATTGTCGGGCACGCCGCGAAGCCTCACGGGTATGGACACATCAGTCTCATACTCATTGTCGAGCGTCTGCAGAAGCCAGAAGCCCGCAGCGATGAACACGAAGAGCAGATAAACAAAAAACTCCCTGCTTCTGTCGCTAAGCAGGAAGTCCCTTGTCTTTCGCAGCGACCTTAGATATGTGTGTTTAAGCTGACGGCTGCGCATATTTCTTCTGTCCGTTCTTTACATCCCTCAACAGGGATATGTGTCGCCCG
Source organism: bacterium (assembly GCA_963618035.1). Lineage (GTDB taxonomy): Bacteria > Bacteroidota > Bacteroidia > Bacteroidales > Bacteroidaceae > Bacteroides. The sequence continues at coordinate 23,414 of CAVERK010000001.1, read as the reverse complement.
TTCGGGATTTTTATTTGGTGTTGGCGGCTGTTGCAGCATTGGCATCGGCAGCAGCGGCAAAGATGGAGTTCTTGTCGACACGCACCTTGACATTGCGGTCGATCTCAAGCATCACGTCATTGTCATTGATCTCCTTTATGATGCCATGTATGCCACCGGCAGTCACTACATTCTGGTTTACCTGCAACGACTTGCGGAAGTTTGAGATCTCTTTCTGCTTCTTGTTCTGCGGACGTATCATAAAGAAGTACATTATGACGAACATCAGAATAAGCATAATCCACATGAGGCTGCTGTCGCCGGCTGCCGGAGCCTGAAGTAAAACTGTCATTAGGTTCATTGTGTCTCCTGTTTTTTAGTCTTTTAATATGGTATTTATTGTCTCTGTCCTGCAAACATACTAATTCTTCAACAACTTCCCGCTCTTTTTTAACACCTTAACTATTCCGTCGAGCGTACCGTTGACGAAAGCTCCGCTCTTCGGCGTACTGTAGGTTTTGGCAACATCGACATACTCGTTCAGCGAGACGCTGACGGGGATGTTCGGGAAAGACAAGATTTCGGCGAGTGCTGTCTGCATGACGACTACATCCATGAACGCCACGCGGTTCAAATCCCAGTTGCGCGTGTTGTCGCTGATCAGCTTGCGATATGTCTCGCTGTTGAGGATTGTGTAGCGCAACAGTTTGGTGGCAAAGTCGCGGTCATCCTCATCCTTGAATTCCGGCAGCAACGGCTGGTCGGCACCGTTCGCAGGGTCAAAGCGGTTGATGGTCTTCAGGACGAACGTGTCGACAATATCCTTGTCGTCGTTCCAGTACAGGCTCATGTCTTCGAGCAGGTCGTCAAGCTCGGCATTGTTCTGTATGAATGTCTTGTAGAGCTTGCGCCACAGCTCCCTGTCGGCATCGTAGTCGGTAGCGTCGGCAACCATGTATGCCTTATATATATTACTGTCCTCAATCTTCTCGAAGAGGCTTTTGACGAAGTCTGCCTGGTCGTTCCAGCTGCGCTTCTTCTCGTCGGCATAGTCATTCAGCATCTTGTTTGCCTGAAGCTGTGCTATGAAAGCATTCTCTACGAAACGCATATTGGGGTTCTTGTCTTCTTCCGTAAGGATTTTGTGGCTTCGCTTCTTCTCTATGCGCTTGGCGGCATAGTCGGTTATGGCAACCATCAGCAGAAGCAGGTAATTGTAAAGGTCATACGCCTTGGAGATACTGAAGAGCAGCTCTTTCTCGGCAGCATCAAGGTTTTTGTTTCCGTTCTGGTAGTACGCATAGACAATCTGTATCACCTTCAGACGGATAAGAACTCTGTTTATCATACAAGAAAAATAAGACTTTTGTAAAAAACAATGGCTTTTTCGCTGCAAAAGTAGACATTAAAATCCACTTGGAAGTTCCTGACAGGCGTTTTTTTGCAAGAGCCTTTTCACGGGGAGAACACACCGCTACCGACATTATTGTTACCTTTGCACTCAGGAACAAACAAATACTACATCCGATTATGAGAAAGACCACACTTCTGATAGCTGCTACAGCTGTCGTATTGGGATCATGCAACCAGACAAAGCAACCTGTGGAGACCGCGCAGGAGGGACGTGAAGCCCTGCGCACTGCATTGGGCAAGATACAGGAAGACTCGACACTGAGCGATGCCGAGTTCGAGTCGGCCTACTATGGTGTCGTGGCCGAATTCTACGACCGCCATCATAACGACAGTCTGGCTATTGAACTCTTCAACACGTTGGTCAACAACGTGTGGGACAATGCAACGGCGCAGACCAACTATGCCAAGGCCGACACACTGGTACAGAACAACGAACGCGTGCAGCACTACATGCGGCTGTCCGAGGCACGTGCCAAGACAAGTGCAGGTGCTGCCTACGTGGACATAGCAGGGCCGGATGTGCTCGACGACAGCAAGCAGCTGAGCATATCATCTACACTTGCCGACGGCAAGCCGGTACTTGTGGACTTCTTCGCATCGTGGTGTCCTCCATGCCGCCGCGCCATCAACAACGAATTGCCAGGACTGAAGGAGAAGTACAGCGGCAAACTGAATATCCTCGGCATTGACGTGTGGGAGAACAAGAAGGAAGACATAGACAAAGCCATGGGCGAATTGCCTATTACATGGCCTGTGATCTACACCGGCGGACGCGACAACTCCCCAGCCTATCAGTATGGCGTGCAGTCCATACCGACCGTTGTGTTGCTGTCTGCAGACGGAACTATCCTGGCCCGCTCGCACTCGCTCGACGACATCATGCCCGAACTCGAGAAAGCTATAGGAAAGTGAGCAGGTGTGGCAGTGCCAGACAAATGTCGTCGTAGGTCTGTTCGAAGTCGCCGGTATACCAAGGGTCGGCCACGTCGCGCGTATTGCCTGTCAGTGACATAAGCAGCTGTACCTTGCCGTCAGTATCTTCTATGCCAAGATACTTCAGCCACCGCAGGTTGTTTCTGTCCATCAGGAAGATGCGGTCATAATGCCGGTAGTCGGCATGCGTCATCTGCCGTGCTGCACGGTGTGCAAACGGTATGCCGTGCCGCCTCAGACAAGCCTTGGCAGGAGGATACATGTCATTGCCCGTCTCTTCTGTTGACGTAGCCACGCTGTCAATCTCGAACTCATTGGCACGTCCGGCATCTGCCACCATCTTCTTGAATATGAACTCGGCCATCGGACTGCGGCATATATTGCCGTGACACACGAACAGAATCTTTTGCATGGCGTATAATCCTCTAATATCCTTTTATATAGTCGGAGCAAAAGTACACAAGTTTTTGCGGCAGAATACGGCAATTCCGACGATATATTCGTGGGGTCACAGATTTTATCCGCAGAACTCAGACGGAGACTAAACGGAAGCATCGCGCAAGAGCATCAAACGCAACACATGAAACGTTCAATGCGTTACTGCCATGCGAGCAGACAATCAAAGTCATCTCAGGAGATGTCCTAAGTCGTCTCACATCGAACGATGTGAATGCTCACATCGAACGTTGTGAACGCTCACATCGAACGTTGTGAATGCTCACATCGAACGATGTGAGAGGACATGAGCCTACTCCTTGGACAATATCAAGCGGCCTCTGAAGACAATTCTTGCTCAAGTTTCGGTTTAGAATTCATGCGGTTTGAGATCGGTCATATTCACGTCCTGCGGCATGTATACCTCTCCGCGTGCAGGGATCTTGTCCGGACAATATTGCAACGAGTGCAGAATAAATCGCTTTCTCCCTTTGACGGAAGAAATAAAATGGCCAAATTTGAAGTCCGGATTACAAATATGGACAGAAATACGATGGAAGATTACAAGAGAAAAGACACTGCCGGCACGGCTGACAAGGAGATAGTGTTCTCACAGACGGTGAAGGCAGGGAAACGGATTTACTACCTTGACGTCAAGAGAAACCGCAAGGACGAACTGTTTTTGGCAATAACGGAGAGCAAGAGAAAGAGCGGCGGCGACGAGGGCGATGCACAGGTGAGCTTCGAGAAGCACAAGATATTCCTCTACCACGAGGACTTCGACAGGTTCATGCAGAGCCTGAACACAGCCGTGAACTACATCAAGGAGTCACAGCCCGAGACAGAAACCTTCCGCTACAGCCGTGACAACGATGGCGACAAGCCCAAGGCGGAGGACAACACATATAGCCAGGGCGCAGACAGCAGCGACAGCGGTAGCGGAGACGACATAAAGATAGACATCGAATTTTAGACGCAGGAACGTTTGCAACTTAGCGGGAAATCCGTACCTTTGCACCGCTTTTTTGCGACACATAGTGTTGTGCAAAGAGAGAGCACACCGTGTGATGGTGAATTAAGCAACAGAGACAACTTAATTTTAGAGTAACACAAAAACAAGCAAAGAAATGAAAAGTTTTGAATTGAAAGGCACATCGAGAGCCATTGCAGAGCGTTCCTGCGACCAGACACGCGCACTGAAAGCACTGCGCCGACAGAACAATGTCCCCTGCGTAATCTACGGCGGAGAGAAGAACATCAATTTCTCCGTTGCGTTTGAGGATGTGCGCAAGCTCATCTACACGCCCCACATCTACGTGGTTGACCTCTTCGTCGACGGAGAGAAGCACAATGCAATCCTCAAGGACATTCAGTTCCACCCCGTGAAGGACACAATCCTGCACATCGACTTCCTGGAAATCAACGAGGAGAAGCCTATCGTGATGGAGGTTCCCCTGAAGCTCGTGGGTCTTGCAGAGGGCGTGAAGAGCGGTGGCAAGCTGCAGCAGAGCATGCGCAAGCTGAAGGTCAAGGCTCTCTACAACGTAATCCCCGAGAGACTCGACATCGACATAACCGACCTGAAGCTGGGCAAGTCAAAGAAGGTTGCAGACCTGAGCTTCGAGGGTCTGGAGCTGATCAACCCGAAGTCGGCTGTCATCTGCTCTGTGAACGCTACACGCCAGACGGCTGCTGCCGCTGCTGCTGAAGCTGCGAAATAAGCAGAGCTGACGGCTCTCTTTCCTCTCCACATCAAGAGAGAGAGAACGGAGAGATACATATAAAGAATTTAATGCGGATTAGCGCAGCTGCGGATGCCGATGATTGCAGGCTCCGACGAGAAAAGGCTGCATAGTCCGCATTAAATGTTTGCATACACCGGCAGACAGACACACGGACAAGGCACAAGAGCAAGGAGAAGAAAAGAACATGAAATACTTGGTTGTAGGGTTGGGAAACATCGGCCCCGAATATGACAAGACACGCCATAACACGGGATTTATGATTGTGGACCGCTTCGCAGAGAATAACAATGCACCCGAATGGCAGGACCGCCGTTACGGCTTCGTGAACAGTGTCTCGATAAAAGGACGACAGATTGTGCTGCTGAAGCCGTCGACATACATGAACCTGAGCGGCAACGCCGTGCGCTACTGGATGCAGAAGGAGAACATACAGATAGAGAACCTGCTGATAGTGGTGGACGACCTTGCACTGCCGGTAGGTGCACTGCGCCTGAAGGGCAAGGGCAGCGATGCCGGACACAACGGACTGAAGCACATAACGGCGACACTCGGCACAGAGGACTATGCACGCCTGCGCTTCGGGATAGGAAACGACTTCCCGCGCGGAGGACAGGTGGACTATGTGCTGGGGCACTTCAGCGAAGAAGACTGGACCATCCTGCCCGAACGCATGGACATGGCAGGAGAGATAATCAGGAGTTTCTGCCTGGCAGGACTGACGCTGACAATGAACCAGTTCAACAAGAAGTAAGAACGGCAAGAGAGAATACAGAAGGAGAGATGGCAACAGCGAGACTGGACAAATGGCTTTGGGCTGTGAGGCTGTTCAAGACACGCAGCACCGCCGCAGAAGCATGCAAGAAAGGACGCATCAGCGTGAACGGTGCACAGGCCAAGGCTGCACACACCGTGAAGGAAGGCGACGAGGTCAGCGTGCGCAAACCGCCAATCACATACACATTCCGCATCAAGCAAGCCATTGAGAAGCGCGTGGGAGCGAAATCAGTGCCTGAGATGCTTGACAACATCACAGCTCCCGACCAGATGGAAATCCTGGAGATGAGCAAGATAAGCGGGTTCGTGAACCGCGCCAAAGGCACGGGACGTCCCACGAAGAAAGACCGCAGGGAGCTGGAAGACTTCACGCAGCCGGTGTTTTGGGGAGACATGGATTTCGACGATGACGCCGACGGCGATGATGACGATGACAGCATGGAATAAAATCGCTATCTTAGCAGTCGGTATACATATTATATAAGGTGTACTCCGAAGAATATGGCAGAGAAGAAGATCAAGTGGGGATTCATTGGTTGCGGCGAAGTGACCAAATATAAAAGCGGACCGGCGTTTCAGAAGATTGAGAACTCTGAAGTGGAGGCTGTGATGAGCCGCGACCTGCACAAGGCAAGGGCGTATGCCGAAGAGCGCGGCATCGCCAAGTGGTATGACGACGCATCGCAGCTGGTGAACGACCCTGACGTGAATGCCGTCTACATAGCCACTCCCCCATCGTCGCACGCCACCTATGCCATCATGGCCATGAAAGCAGGGAAACCGGTATACATCGAGAAGCCGATGGCCGTGACCTACGAAGAGTGCTGCCGCATAAACCGCATATCGGAGGAGACGGGAGTGCCTTGCTTCGTGGCATACTATCGCCGCTATCTGCCCTACTTCAGGAAGGTGAAGCAGCTGATAGACGACGGAGCAATAGGCAATGTGGTGAATATCCAGATACGCTTTGCCGTGCCGCCGCGCGACCTGGACTACAAGAAGAACATACATCCCTGGCGTCTACAGCCCGACATCGCAGGCGGGGGCTACTTCTACGACCTTGCGCCACATCAGATAGACATGATACAGCACATCTTCGGACTGATTCTCGAAGCATCGGGCTTCAAGAGCAACCGTGGCGGACTGTATCAGGTCGAGGATACCATAAGCGGATGCTTCAAGTTTGAAAGCGGACTGGTGGGCAGTGGATCGTGGTGCTTCGTGGCACAGGACTCGGCAAAGGAAGACCGCATAGAGGTGATTGGCAACAAAGGGACGCTGTGCTTCTCGGTCTACACCTATGAGCCTATAACGCTGTACACCGAAGACAACAGGCAGGAGATAAGCGTCGAGAACCCGACGTATGTCCAGCAGCCGCTGATACAGTCTGTCGTGGACCATCTGCTCGGGAAGTCAGTCTGCGAGTGCAACGGCGAGAGCGCGACGCTCACAAACTGGGTCATGGATAAGATTCTCGGAAAGATTTAGTTGTTCTGCAACACATCCATGCGGAAAGTGCCCTGACGTATCACCTTTCCGTCCTTGTCTGTCTCGACGAAGGGACCGTCTTTCTTGCCTTCCTTGAATGAGCCGTCGAAGCGTACACCGTCCTTGTCTATCCTTATGCCCTTGCCGTCTTCCTTTCCGTTGACAAAGCCACCCTTGTATTTTGTGCCGTCGGCAAGCGTCAGAGAGCCTTCGCCATTGAAGGTGTTGTCCTTCCACTCACCCTCATATACATCGCCGTTCTTCCATCTGTAAGTACCCGTGCCGCAACGCTGGTTATCTTTCCACTGCCCTTCATAGACGGCTCCCGTCTCCCATGTGAACGTTCCTTGTCCGTCTTGGGTGCCGTCCTTGAACTCTCCCACATACTTGTTGCCGTTGGCATAGGTGTAGATGCCCGAGCCTGTACGCTCGCCGTCAACATAGTCGCCCTCATAGCGGTCGCCGGTGTTGAAGTAGTAGATACCCTTTCCGTTCTGCACGTCGGCACTCCACTGCCCCACATACTTGTCTCCGTTGATATATTCAAATGTCCCCTCGCCGTCGCGCATATCGGCTTTCCACTGTCCGGAATACTTGCTGCCATCGTTCCACACGAAGACACCCGAGCCATCCTTCTTGTCGGCTTTCCAGTCGCCGTCGTAGCTCGAACCGTTCTTCCATGTATAGACTCCGTGGCCTTCGCGCTTGTCGGCTTCCCATGACCCGACGTAGGTATCGCCGGTGTAGTAGTACATCGTACCCTTACCCTGCTGGTAGTCCTGATACCACATGCCGTCGTAGCGGTTGTTGTTCAGGAAATAGAATATTCCGTTGCCGTGCTGCTGGTCCTGAAACCACTGGCCTTCATACTTCTCCCCGTCGGCAAAGGTGTAGACCCCATAGCCTTCACGCTTCCCTTTGACGTACTCGCCCTCGTAGGTGTCGCCGTTCTTGAACTCGGTGCGTCCCTTGCCATTGGGCTTGCGTCCCTTGATTTCGCCTGTATATGTGGATCCGTCAGGAAACGTGTATGTGCCTATCTTGATTTCGCCCGACAGGGCGTTCTTCACTCTGTCGAGGAAGCTGCTGCCATTGTTCTGTGCCTGCATGCTCTCCGTGGTGGCAACAAGCATCAGCAAAGTCAACAGTACGTATATGTGCTTCATCTATAACCGTGAATAAGAGACAAGTGTCAGTTCTTTGAGTTTCCAAAGGTAGCGTTTTATCGCTATAGTCAAGGGCGGACGTACGGTCTTTTTATCACATTTTTCGACCGCACACCACTTCCTTTAACATCTCTTTAGAGAAGTATGTCCGTGCAAGACGCATTATGTCGTCGGGCGTAACAGTGCCGATGGCCTCCACGGAGCGGCGGAACAGGTCGGGCTGTTCTATCTGTTCGTGGTTCATTATCCACACGTCCACAAGCGAGAGAGCCGTCTCGACACTGCGGATGCTGTCGCCAATCATGTAGTTGCACACCGTCTCCAGCTCTGCCTGCCCCACCGGTTCCTGCTGCAGGCGGTCCATCTCCTTATACACCTCGGCAATGAGAGGCTTCGCGTGTTCGTTGCTGCAGTCGGCTGCTATGAAGAGGATGTTGCTTGCGGGGCACGTTATCAGCGACGAGCTGATGCCATAGGTATAGCCCTTCTCCTCACGGATGTTCGACATGAACCTGCTTCCGAAGAAGCCGCCAAGGAGGGTGACGGCGATGCGCAGCTTAGGGAAGTCGGGATGCCCTGCCCCAACGGTCAGCAGTCCCATGGCCACGCTGCTCTGCTGTGCGTCTTCCTTCTCCACAAAGAAACTCTTCTCCGTGACGGTCTGCGGCTGCCACATGTGCATCCTGCTCCCTGCCGTCTGCATGCCGAAGGGTGTGCCGAAGATGGCCGAGACACGATGCCGGCAGTCGTCGGTGACGTGTCCGGACAGGCAGACGGTGAGGTTTGCCGACCTGTAGTATTCCTTATAGAACTGCCGCAGCATATCTGCATTGACGGCCTTGTAGTCCTCGACCGTCAGGGAATGTCCTTCGGGATGACGGTCTCCGAACAGTGCGTTCATGAGCTTGCGCTGTGCCTTGCAGTCGGTGCGGCGTTCGTTGACGACGAAACGCTGGATGTTCATTCCAATCACGGTCTGCAGGCGGTCGTCGTTGAACGCCGGCTCCTTGACCATCTGCTCCAGCACGTCGAGCGTCTGCGGCAGATATGAATTGAGGGAATAGAGCGTGAGCACCGAGCGCGAGTGTGTGACGTAGTGTTCGAGCCATGCTCCGTAGAAGTCGAGCCGCTCTGCCACGGTGCTGCTGTCCATGTGCAGTGTCCCTTCTTTCAGCATGCGCAACGTGAAGACGGCTTGCAGGGGGAACGTCTGGTCCCAGCGTCCGCCACGAAACACAAGGTCTATGCGCACCACGTCGGCAGCATCGCTGTTGAAGACATACAGCGGCACGCCGTTACCCAGGACGGTCTTCTCAGGCTCGGCAATGTCCTTTATGTCGAAGGGTCTCAACGGCGGCGGTGTACGGCGGTCTGTCATATCGGTCTTGGTGTTGTTTTCAGGAACTCTTCGGCACGCTGCAAGTCCTGCGGCGTGTCAATGCCTATTGTCTCCACATCGCTGATGCCCACCTTTATGCGGTAGCCGTTCTCTATCCACCGCAGCTGCTCCAGCGACTCGGCAATCTCCAGTGCCGACTGCGGCAGTCGCGTTATCTCGGACAGCGTCTCCATGCGGTAGGCATACAGACCTATGTGCTTGTAGTAGGTGTGGTTCTTGAGCCAGTCCGCCCTGTCGGCATTGCGCTGGAAGGGGATGATGGAACGGCTGAAGTACAGGGCGTTCATATCCTTGTCGACGACCACCTTCGGCGAGTTGACGTTCTCCAGCGCAGCGAACCCGTCACCGGCAGTGAACGGCTTGACGAGTGTGGCGATGCGTGTGTTGGTGTCTGCAAAGCAGGCCTTGACGGTCTCTATCTGCGAAGGACGGATAAACGGCTCGTCGCCCTGAATGTTGACCACCACGTCGAAGTCGCCGCCAATCTTCTGTGCTGCCTCATGGCAGCGGTCGGTGCCACTGCGATGGCTTGCCGATGTCATGACCACCTTGCCGCCGAAGGCCTCTACCGCACTGCAGATACGCTCGTCGTCGGTAGCCACACAGACATCGTCGAGCACGCCGGCGACCTGTTCGTACACTCTCTGTATCACGGGCTTGCCCCCCAGCTGTGCCAGCGGCTTGCCAGGGAACCGTGTTGATGCGTAGCGTGCAGGGATGATGCCGAGGAACTTCATGTCCATCTGCCTGACCAGTCCAGGCACGAACGGCCTGTTCCAGTCCTGGGGCTTATACCTGTTGTCGCCCGCCTGCAGGATGTCAAGGTCGAGGCGTATGATCTCGTCTTCCTTCTCCTGCGGCTTGCGTCCTGCCTCAGCCTCAATGCTCTTCATCAGGGCGCGGACATCGTCGTAGCCCTTGTCTGAGGTGAAGCGCGACATGCGGTTCAGAAACGGGCGCACGCACTTCATCCCCATCGCCTCCGTATATATGGCACTGCTCAGCCTGATGTCGGGAAACAGTTCCTTGAGTCTGCGGACGGCCTTGTCCATGTTGGCTTCCGCGTCTGTGTTTGTTCCGATAAACAGTATGTATTCCATCGTCTCGCTTATTCAAATATCTCGTCAAGCCCAATCGACACATCCTCCTTTGTCAGATGGCTGTCGCCGGCACACGGGTCATAGTCTTCGGGGAAGACGAACGTGTCGTTCTCGTCGTAGCCCAGTGATTTGTCAGCATAGACCTTGAGCATGTAGTTTGCCCATATCGGCAATGCCATGGATGCTCCCTGACCATACTGCATGGTGTCGAAGTGTATGTCGCGGTTCTCCCCGCCGACCCAGCATCCCGACACCAGCGTAGGCGTGAAGCCCATGAACCAGCCGTCGGAGTTCGAGTTGGTCGTACCTGTCTTGCCGCCCATGTCGGCCTTGAAGCCCAGACGGCGCACACGTCCGCCGGTGCCCTCGTTCACAACGGCACGCAGCATCACCAGCATCTTGTACGCACTCTCCGCACTGATTACCTCGTCCATCTCCGGTGCGAACGTTGCCAGCACGTTGCCGTCGTTGTCCTCAATCCTCGACACGAACACCGGCGCAACACGTATTCCCTTGTTCGGGAACGCCGTATAGGCACTCACCATCTCGCCGACGGAGATCTCGCACGGTCCGAGACACAGCGACACGGTCGGCTCAATGGCCTGGTTGCGCACGCCGAAGCTCTGTATGAGCCTCTTCAGACTGTAGGGGCTCAGCTTGCTCATGAGGTATGCCGTTATCCAGTTGTCGGAGTTTGCAAGCCCCCACTTCAGCGTCACCATCTCACCGATCAGCTTGTTGCTGGCATTGCGCGGAGTCCAGGGGCGGTTGTTCTCGTCGATCAGCGTATAGGAGACGTGCTTGGCCTCGTCGCAGGGCGAGAAGCCGTTCTCCATGGCCAGCGTGTAGACATACGGCTTCACCGTGGAGCCTACCTGACGACGGCCTTTCATGGCCATGTCGTACTGGAAGTAATAGTAGTTCGGTCCGCCGACATACGCCTTCACGCGTCCGTTTCTCGGATCCATCGACATGAATCCTGCACGCAGGTAATACTTGTAGTAGCGTAAGGAGTCGAGCGGTGTCATCACCGTGTCGCGCTCGCCGTCCCAGCTCCACACGGTCATCTGCTGCGGCGTGTTGAATGCCTTGTCAATCTCCGCATCCGTAGCTCCCGCCTTCTTCATCGTGCGGTAGCGGTCCGACTGGCGCACGGCACGGTCCATGATGTCCTTCACCTGCTCGGCTGTGAGCTGTGAGGTGAAGGGAGCGGTCTTCGACCTGCGCTTCTCCCTGAAGAACTGTGCCTGGAGATCCTTGAGATGCTCGGTCACTGCCTCCTCGGCATAGCGTTGCATGCGTGAATCTATAGTGGTGTAGATCTTCAGTCCGTCGGTGTAGAGGTTGTACTTCGATCCGTCGTTCTTTGTGTTCTTCTCGCACCACCCGAAGAGCGGATTCGTCTCCCAGTCGAGTGAGTCCTCATAGAACTGCTGCATCTGCCATCCGCGATACTGGGACTTGACCGGCTTCTTGGCCGTCAGCACGCCGCGCAGGTACTCGCGGAAGTATGTCGCCACGCCTTCCTTGTGGTCCACGCGGTTGTAGTGCAGCTCCAGCGGCAGTGCCTGCAGGGAGTCGCACTCGCGGCCCGTGATGTACCCAGCCTTGCGCATCTGGTCGAGCACCACATTGCGGCGGCTGCGCGAGCGTTCGTTGAAGCGCACGGGGTTGTAGAGCGAAGGGTTCTTGCACATGCCGACCAGCGTGGCAGCCTCTTCCACCTTCAGATCCGAGGGCGTACAGTTGAAGTATGTGTGCGCCGCAGTCTTTATGCCCACAGCGTTGTTCAGGAAGTCGAACTTGTTGAGATACATCGTCAGTATCTCTTCCTTCGTGTAGTAGCGTTCCAACTCCACGGCGATTACCCACTCTATCGGCTTCTGGAACAGGCGTTCCATGGCGTTGTCCGCCTTCGGCGAATACAGCTGCTTGGACAGCTGCTGCGTGATGGTGCTGCCGCCGCCGGCATTGGCCTGCATCAGTATGCCGCGCTTCACGATGGCACGCACCAGCGCAATGGCATCAATGCCGGAGTGGTTGCGGAAGCGCACGTCCTCGGTGGCGACAAGTGCGTTGACGATGTTGTCAGACAACTCGTTGAAGCCCACGTAGACACGGTTGTCCGTGCTGTATGAGTACGTGCCCAGCGTCTCCCCGTCTTCGGATATGACCTGTGTCGCAAACTTGTATGTGGGGTTCTCCAGATCCTTGATGGCAGGCATGTAGCCTATCCATCCCTTCGATATGGCCACGAACACCAGTGCGCAGCCGGCCATGCCGAGGAAGAAGAGCACCCATAGGGCTATTAGCGTTTTCTTTAGCATAACTGTGTGTGTACAGTAAGGTTTTGTTTTCTCCGATAAGTGCACAAAGTTACGGAAATGCGACACATGGGCAAAGGGCTTTCACATTTATTATCCCAGTCGGGCATTGGAGGGCGGCGCAAAGCGTGCAGCTAAGTTACTGAAAATCAGTGTGTCTATGAATGGTCAACCACAGAGCTGTGAATGGTCAACCATAGAGCTGTGAACGGTCAGTCACAGAACCTATGAACGTTCAACCACAGACACGGCCTCTGAACGTTCAGTCATAGACCCTCTGAACGTTCAACCAGAGAACCTCTGAACGTTCAACCAGAGAACCTATGGACGTTCAACCAGAGAACCTATGGACGTTCAACCAGAGAACCTATGAATGGTCATCCATAGAACTGTCGGTTGCGGATGCACAAATTTATACCTAACTTTGAGGCGCATTACACAAAAACATCTGACGAACATGATACGAAGAATCTGCACAGCAGTGCTTGGCGGCCTTGTGATTGCCGCATGCACGACGACGGGAGGCCGGACACAGAACGACGGCACTGCCCGTGAACCAATAAGAGTGGCAGTGCCCGAACGCCCTGCCGGACAGACAGACGTGCTGCAGCTCACGGCTCCCGCACTCGACACCGTGCGCGTGGCTTTCGTGGGACTGGGCATGCGGGGACCTGGTGCCGTGGAACGCTTCACGCACATACCAGGGACAAAGATTGTTGCCCTGTGTGACGTGGTGCCGGAGAACGTGGATGCCAGCCAGCAGATACTGCGCCGTGCAGGTCTGCCCGAGGCGGCGGCCTACAGCGGGAACGACACCATATACAGGGAGCTGTGCCGGCGCGACGACATAGACCTGGTCTACATAGCCACCGACTGGGTGCACCACGTGCCGGTGGCCGTCTATGCCATGGAGCACGGCAAGCACACCGCCATAGAGGTGCCGTCGGCAACGTCGCTCGACGACATCTGGCTGCTCATCAACACCTCGGAGCGCACACGCCGGCACTGCATGCAGCTGGAGAACTGCTGCTATGACTTCTTTGAGCTGACGGCTCTGAACATGGCACAGCACGGACTGTTCGGCGAAATCCTGCATGCCGAGGGCGCATACCTGCACAACCTCGACCCCTACTGGAAGGAGTACTGGAACAACTGGCGCATGGACTTCAACGAGACACATCGCGGCGATGTCTATCCGACGCACGGCTTCGGCCCCATAGCACAGGCACTGAACCTGCACCGTGGCGACAGGATGAAGACGCTCGTGGCGATGGACACAAAGGCGGTGAACGGCCCTGCATACATCAAGGAGAACAGCGGGCGCACCGCCGACGGCTTCAAGAACGGCGACCAGACCACCACCATGATAAGCACGGAGAACGGTGCCACCATACTGCTGGAGCACAGCGTCATGACACCGCGCCCATACAGCCGCATGTACCAGCTCGTGGGCACGAAAGGCTATGCCGGCAAGTATCCCGTGGAGCAGCTGTGCTTCAAGCCTTCGCAGATAGACGCCAAGCTGTTGCCCGAGGGTGCAGGGAAAGAAAGCGAGGTGATGATAGAGGGGACGGCCAAGGAGCAGCTGATGGAGCAGTACCGCAGCCCGATACTCACGCCGGACCTTGAGGAAACGGCAAAGACCGTTGGCGGACACGGGGGCATGGACTTCATCATGGACTATCGCCTGGTCTACTGCCTGCGCAACGGACTGCCGCTTGACATGGATGTCTACGACCTGGCAGAGTGGTGCTGCGTCGGCGAACTGTCGGCCATCTCGCTCGAGAACGGCAGTGCACCGGTCGAGGTGCCCGACTTCACGCGCGGCGGACAGGACAAGGTGAAGGGCTTCTCCTATGCGTTTGCGGAGTAGTAAAGGAGGCATATATATATATATGAGTGAGAGCAACCTGACACACATCGTGGCACACTTTGCCATCGAAGGCACGGTGGAGGACGTGGCTCCGCTGGGCGGAGGGCTGATAAACAAGACCTACAAGGTGACCACCGTGCCGCCGTCGGCACCCGACTATGTGCTCCAGCGCATCAACACGTCGGTATTCAACGACGTGGATCTGCTGCAGCGCAACATCGAGACCGTCACCGCACACATACGCGCCAAGCTGCTGGCCTCAGGGGTTACGGACATAGACCGCCGCGTGCTGCGCTTCGTGCCCTCGGACACAGGCCACACGTGGTGGCGCGATGCTGCGGGGAAATACTGGCGGCTGATGGTGTTCATCCCCGATGCCTACACCTACGACCTCGTGAACCCCGACTACTCGCGCTGTGCCGGACAGGCATTCGGCACGTTCGAGTCCATGCTCTCCGACCTCAAGACACCGCTCGGCGAGACCATCCCCCACTTCCACGACATGCCGTTCCGCCTGCAGCAGCTCGACGATGCCATACACGCCGATGCCGCCAACCGCCTGCACGGGGTGCAGGACATTGTCGGCGAGATACGCCGCCGTGCCGCCTACATGTGTCAGGCCGAGGAGCTGCACCGTCAGGGACTGCTGCCGAAGCGCATCTGCCACTGCGACACGAAGGTGAACAACATGATGTTCGATGCCCGTGGCGAGGTGCTCTGCATCATCGACCTCGACACCGTGATGCCAGGCTTCGTCTTCTCCGACTACGGCGACTTCCTGCGCACCGCCGCCAACGCCACGGCAGAGGACGATGCCGACCTCAGCCACGTCAGTTTCCGCCATGACATCTACCGCGCTTTCACCGAAGGCTACCTGCAGGGAGCTGCCGGCTTCATCACGCCGCTCGAAAAGCAGCTGCTGCCGTATGCCACGGCCCTGTTCCCCTACATGCAGTGCGTGCGCTTCCTGACCGACTGGCTCAACGGCGACACATACTATCGCACGCTCTACCCCACGCACAACCTCGTCCGCACACGCAACCAGCTCCGCCTCCTGACATGCGTGGAGCACGAGCTGGATCTGTATTGAGGCTGTCCACCTTAGGCGGCACCTTACGACATCGGCAAGCAACGGGTCTGACAGTCAGACCGTTGACGTCCCATGAGTTTACTTGTCTGTTTCCCACAGGCAACTGCATATTCCCTATATGGCTAACTTCACGGCAGCATGAAGGCATGCCCGCCCACGGTACGTGTCTTCGCGAACATACGGACAACTGTAAACAAAACACACAAGTATCATGAAAAGACAAATCACGAAACTGATTGCCGCAAGTCTCATATTTGCGGTGCCTGCGCTGGATGTCGCAGGACAGAGCACGGACGAACTGCGCCGTGGGTTTAACAATCCGCCGCAGAGCGCGCGCTCGCAGGTATGGTGGCACTGGATGAACGGCAACATCACAAAAGACGGAATACGCAAGGACATGACATGGATGAAACGCATCGGACTTGGCGGATTCCACAACTTCGATGCCGGAACCAACACTCCGCAAATCGTGGACAAGCGGCTCATCTACATGGACGACGGCTGGAAGGATGCCTTCGCCTACGCGACACAGCTTGCCGATTCGCTCGGGCTGGAGATGACCATCGCCAGTGCACCGGGATGGAGTGCAACGGGCGGCCCGTGGGTAGAGCCGAAGGATGCCATGAAGAAGCTGGTATGGAAGACAGTAGACGTGCGCGGCGGCAGGAACGTGTCGTTGCAGCTGCCCGACGGCGACAACACGACCGGTGCATTTCAGGACATCAGCCCTGCGGGACGCGGCTCTGCCAGCGTGACACAGTACTACGACGACATCTGCATCCTGGCAGTGAAGCTGCCGGAGACAGACAAGACCATGGCCGAGCTTGGGGCAAAGGTGACATCGAGCGCGGGCACTTTCAGTCTGGAACAGCTGACGGACGGCAGACTGAAAGACAAGGTCATGCTGCCCAAGAACGATGACGGCGATGCGTCATGGATTCAGTATGAGTTTCCCAAAGACGTGACCATACGCAGCCTCACTCTCGACACATCGGGAAACCGGATTGAGCTTCAGAGCAGCACGGACGGCAAGACATTCACCACCGTATGCCCGATACGCAAGGGGTCGCTCGAGCAGGTGACGCTCAACATCCCGCCGACCACGGCACGCTACTTCCGCCTCGTCATCGCCAATCCGCGTGCTTCGCAGGGGCTCTTCGGTGCTGCTCCGGCAGCTCCAGGCACAGAGATAGGCGAGTGGGTACTGTACACGTCAACACGTGTTGACCGCGCTGAGGATAAGGCTGGATTCACTGCCGCAAGCGGCCTGCAGAGCAGCACGACAGCCGACAATGGTAACGAGGAATTCGCACAGACGAAGGACGTGATCGACATAACGTCATGCGTGGATGCCTCCGGACATCTGACGTGGAAAGCTCCGAAAGGCAAATGGCGCATCTTCCGCATGGGATTTAGTCTGACAGGAAAGCAGAACCATCCGGCTCCACCCGAGGCCACCGGACTTGAAGTCGATAAGCTCGACTCCGTGGCCTGGTCGAAGTACTTCCACACATATCTTGATATGTACAAGGATGCTTCAGAGGGATTGATGGGACAGCATGGCATCCAGTATGTCCTGACAGACAGCTACGAGGCAGAACAGGAGAATTGGACTCCCGCAATGTTCGCCGAGTTCAGCAAGCGGCGCGGCTATGACCTGCACGCATGGATGCCGGCATTGACAGGAATGGTCATCGGCAGTCCCAAGCAGACTGACGCGTTCCTGCGCGACTGGCGGCAGACCATCGGTGAACTGCTCGCCGACCGGTACACGGAGATTTCGGAAATAGTGAAAAGAGACTACGGAATGAAAGGACGCTACACCGAGAGCCATGAGGGAGGGCGTGCCTTTGTGGGCGACGGCATGGACTTGAAGCGCACCGCCGAAGTGCCTATGTCTGCCATGTGGGTGAGTGCCCCGTGGCTGCCGACGATGCCCGACGGCACGCAGAACCGTGGTACGTATCAGATGGACGACCATGAGTCGGCGAGCGTTGCACACATCTACGGCCAGAACGTCGCAGCTGCCGAGTCAATGACCGTATGGCCGGGAGCGGGCAACTACAGCTTCCACCCTGGTAACCTGAAGAGTACGGCAGACCTTGAGCTGTCGGAGGGCATCAACCGGTTCGTGATACACGAGAGCGCACACCAGCCTGTCGACGACAAGGTTCCGGGACTTAGCCTGATGGGAACCGGACAGTGGTTCAACAGGCACGAGACGTGGGCCGAACAGGCAAAGGCGTGGATCGGCTACCTCTCCCGCAGTTGCTATCTCCTGCAACAGGGAAAGAACGTAGCCGACGTACTGTTGTACTATGGTGAGGGATCAAACGTGACGGCAGCCTACGGCGGCGTGTCAATGCCTGCTGTTCCAAGCGGCTACCAGTACGACTTCTGCAACCCCCATGCCCTGATCAATGTGCTTGAGCCTGACGGCACCGGCGGTCTCGTCTCTTCGTTGAGCGGAGCCAAGTTCAAGGTTCTCTGGCTCGACAGGAACATAGAGTATATGTCCCTGCCGGTGCTTCGCAAGATTGCCGCACTGGCCAAGGCCGGTGTCGTCATCGGCGGAGAAAAGCCACAGCATCCGGCAGGCATGACCGACAATGTGGAGGAATTCAACCGTCTGGTTGATGAAGTGTGGGGCAGCCAGCTGTCGAATGTCACGACAGGTGTTCCCCTTGCGGACGTGTTGAGGAGTCACAGCGTAGAGCCGGATGCCGATATTCCGCAGGATGTCAGGTTCCTGCACCGCACGCTCGGCAACGGCGATATATACTGGATAAACAAGCCGTCGGAAGACTATCGGACTGTGGAGGTCAGCCTGCGCACCTCCGGTCGGAAACCCATGCTGTGGCACGCAGACACGGGCGTGGTTGAGGACGTTACCTACAGCATGTCGGGTGGCAGGACTACAGTCAGCATACCAATGGTGCCGGACGATGCCGTGTTCATTGTGCTGACAGAACCCGCAGCGGCAACATCCCTCACCCTGCCGAGGCAGACCGAGAAACCTGTGCTGACGATAGACGGGCCGTGGGATGTTGAGTTCAAGGCAACGGTGGAAGCACCTGCCGGCACAACATTCACGACGCTGACAGACTGGTCCAAGAACGCCGACAAAGACATAAAGTATTTCTCCGGCACAGGCATATACACCGCCACGTTCACTATCGGCAAGCTCGAGGGCGACAAGCAGATCCTACAGCTTGGAGATGTGAAGAACATTGCGGAGGTGATTGTCAATGGGCAGAACCTTGGAATCGTGTGGAAAGAGCCTTATCAGACAGATGTCACGAAAGTCCTGAGGCAAGGCGAGAACACCATTGAGATACGTGTCACCAATCTGTGGGTCAACCGTCTGATAGGCGACAAACAACCCGGTGCCAAGAAACTGACATTCGTGGATTCCGAGACATACCGTGCCGATAGTCCGCTTCTGCCGTCCGGACTTCTCGGTCCTGTGACGATTGTCTCAAAAACAAATCTTTTTCCTAATTTTACAGACTG
This sequence comes from bacterium, assembly GCA_963618035.1. Taxonomy (GTDB): domain Bacteria; phylum Bacteroidota; class Bacteroidia; order Bacteroidales; family Bacteroidaceae; genus Bacteroides. Next base: position 4,182 of record CAVERK010000001.1, on the reverse strand, counting down.
AACATTTCAAACAAGGATAACACAATGAAAAGAAGAACACTACTGAAGAACCTCGGACTTGCAGGCGTTGCGCTCATCGCTTCGGACAGGATGTTTGGCGTGGTTCACGCGACGGCCGGAGCCAATGAGGAGGACATTGAACGACTGGTCGGCAACCGCCCCGCATGGGAGCCGAAGTACAATGAGAAAGAGGTCTACAAGGACGAAAACGTCGTCATCCGTCAGATAGACGACCACACATGGGAGGGCAACGGCCACCTGATGGCAAACGAGACAATCTATCTTGTTGAAGGAGACAACGAAAGCATACTTATCGATGCCGGCACGCACATCCCCGGCTTGCGCAAAATCGTTGAAGGCATCACGTCAAAGCCTGTCACACTCATCGCGACACACGTACATCCCGACCACACCGGAGACGCAATAAACGACTGGGAGAATATATGGATAAACGCTGCCGATGAGGTGAACACACCCATGTTCATGAAGGGCTACCCGGGAGAAAAGAGGTATCTGACCGACGGACAGACGTTCGACCTTGGAGGCCGCATCATAGAGACAATCTTCACTCCAGGACACACACCCGGCTCGACCACGTTCCTCGAGCGTGCCAAGGGTTGGGGATTCAGCGGCGATGCCTTTGGTTCGGGCAACCTGCTGATCACGACCAACCTGACCACGCAGATAACGACGTGCGAGAAGATGGCGTACTTCATGCAGAAGTATGGCATCGGGCGCATGTACCCGGGACACTATATGGGCAGCAACATGGAAACGCTCCAGCGGGTCAAGGACATTGGTGAGCTGTGCGCACAGTTGCGCGAAGGCACCGTGAAGGGCGAACCTCAAGAGGGCGGTATGCTCAAGAACGTCTACAGCAGCCGCGGTGTACGCCTGAACTACAACGACGAGGGAATCAGGTAACCCTCACTTCAGCCTTGACAGGAAGAAGTCGCGCACCTTGGCGTGTTCCTGATCCACATACTCCTTGACGAAGTATGTGCGGATGTGTGTTGCACCCTCGATGACGAATTCTTCTTTGTCTTTGGCGTTGACGGCTTTCTCGAAGGCCTCGTCGCTCATGTACTTGCTGTCGGCCTTACTGCCGGCCATGATGAGCAGCGGTTGCGTAAGCAGGTCGGCATGATCCGTGGCATCCCATGCCATCATGTCAATGAGCGAACTCTTCAGATATGTGCCTGGAGCATTCGGGGTCTTGTGCGTCACGCCGTAGTAGAAGTAGCCTTCGCGATAGAGGTCGACCTTTATCTGGCGTGCTTCCTCGGGTGTCCAGTTCATGAAGCCTGCCATCTCAGGCTCGGCTCCCGCCGCTTCCTTCTGTCGTGCCAAGTCGGCCTCATACAGACGCTGCATCGTGTCGCCGGTCTGCGTGCGCATGTATCCGTTGCGGCGCACGTCGCCGGTATTGAACAGGCTCAGCGTCGCCACAGCCTTGATACGGTGGTCGCGCTGCGCCGTGGCATAGGTGTAGCCACCGCCACCGCAGATGCCCATAGCCCCCACGCGCTCAGGGTCAACACCTGGATAGTTCTGTATGTAGTCCACTGCTCCCATGATGTCACCGATGCGGTTTGCCGGCTTGTCTGTACGGCGTGGCATGCCGCCGCTCTCACCCTGATAGCGTGCATCGAAGGCTATGGTGACGAATCCATCGCCGGCGAGCAACTGTGCGAACAGCCCTGCCACCTGGTCCTTGCTACCGCCGTTGGGATGAGCCACCACGACTGCCGCATATTTCTTCTGTGGGTCGTAGCCCGCAGGCGTGTAGACATTGGCAATGACGGGTATACCGTCGGCCATATAGCACACGCGATGTATATTCACCTCACCTGATATGTTCTCTTCGATAGCGTTTTCATACACCAACCCCAGCTTGTTGGGAGTCAGTGTCGGGCCTTCATCGCCATACTGCTGTTGCTGTGCCGTGGCACTGCCTATTGCTGTAAATGTTGCCATAATTGCCAATACGGTTTTAAATCTGTTCATCGTTATGTGTTCATGTTTCATTTTGTTGCACTCGTCTCTCTTATCTTGTCATACTCTTCTTTGCTCAGGAAGTCATACCACTTCACGCCCTTTCTGTCAGGGTTGGTGTTTGTGGCCAGGTGTGCCATCCTGCTGACGGGTGCCGCGCCGTGCCAATGCCTGACTCCCGGAGGGCACTTCGCCACATCGCCCGCATGAAGCACTTCTACCGGCTGGCCTTCTATCTGATGGTAGGCCGTGCCGTCTGTGATGAGGAGGATCTGTCCACCGGCATGTTCGTGCCATGCGTTGTAGACTCCGGGTTCGAACACCACATTATGCACCTCAGGTGCTCCGGACACATTGTCGCTCCCTAATGTTGTGGACAAGCGTACAGGACCGGTGAATGTGGGCAGCTGTAGCAGAGAATCACCGGGAGCAAACATGCTCAGGTCTGATTTGTTCTGATGACGGTACTCCACCATCTGCATGGACGCATAGTATTCGTCGGAAACGGTGTTGTCGCCATCGGCATAGTCTGTCGCAGGCTGCCATGTGGAGTCATAGGTCACAATCTGCTGAAACCAGCTGCCCGGTGCCGCACCGTGCCAGTGGCGCACGCCGGCAGGAATGTGCAGCACGTCGCCACGCCGTATTATCTGTGCCGGCTGACCCTCTTCCTGATATATCCCCGCGCCCGCCGTCACCAATATGTCCATCGCTCCGTGACGATGCCAATCGCTGTGTGCTCCCGGAGAGAATGTTATGACGTTGGTCTGCGGAAAGTTATAGAGCGAATCCAGGTTGATGATGTCGTTGCGCCAGGCTTCACCGTGAAAGCGGTCGGCCGGCAGCGTGCGTCCGAATTCAAACGGCATGTCTGCGCGTTGTGCCGGATTCTCCACGTGTTGCACCATCTTGTCTGTCGTCATGAGCACATTATCATTGATCCATTTGTCGAGCATATCTGCCAGGACATCGTTGTTGAGGTCGAGCATCAGGAAATGGGTGTTGCCACGGATGCCCTCCTTGGGCAGCTCCACCAGCGTTGCCTTGCCGCCATGACGGTTCACGCACTCCACAAACAGACGTGCCATCTGTAGGCGCACACGCCAATTCTCGTCGCCCAACCTGTCCGACACCGTGTCCGGTATGTAGTCACCGAAATAGAGCACAATAGGCTTCTTGCACAGCTCGGCAAACTGTTCCGCCGGTATCTCCACACCACGGACGCCGCCGGTCAGCCCCTGTATGGGATCAGGGACCTCACCTGCGGGAAATACATATCCTCCGGGCTCATAGGCAGCAATGGCTTTCACCTTCGGGTCAAATCCGGCAAGCCATCCCAGGATGCCGCCCGCCGAGTGCGTCACAAGAACGCTCTCGCCCACACGTTCCACGGTCCGCCTGATTGACGGCACGTCATGCTGTCCGTTGCTGAGATTGGGCACCATGAGACGGAAGAACTGCGACAACGACACAGAATCGCGGGGAAACTGCACGCCATCGTTCCATTTGGGCCAAACGCCCATTCGCCAGATGTCGAACCAGAACATTTCGTCGGCCACAGGCTTGACCTGTGCCTCATTGACAGCACGCGATGCGCGTCCGCGTCCCGGAAGGTCCATCACGTATGTCGGCCATCCATGGCGGAGCATCAGCGTCTGGAAGCCGTCGCGGCCATCGGGTGTAGTCTGCCAGCAGGCACCGCTGCCGCCATAGCCATGAATGAAGATGAGCGATGTCTTGTGTGCATTCTGCGGAATCTGATATTCCACGTACGCATGGTCTCCGCGATAGCTCTGCCCTGTCTCGTCCTGCTCGGCCCAGCCCACGAACTTGCTGTTATCATAGACGCCGTCACGCTGTATGGTCTGTCCGCCAACGGTGAACTCACCCTGCCTGACAATGGTTATGGGCTGCTGGGCCATGACAGCTCCGGCTGCCAGCACTGCCTGTGCAGTTGCAATAATCTTTCTGTTCATTGTCTCATTACCTGTTATTTGTTGCTGTTTCTTTGTTGCCATAATCGATTGAGCTTCCGCTTCTCCGGTGCAAAGGAACGAAGTGTGCGCGGATTGGCTCTTACTCTTTTATCCACTATATTTTCCTTTATTGCTGTCCGCTAAAACTCAAAATGTCATAGATATTCCGCCCGAGGGTGCGACGCGCACTCCGATTTTACACGTCCTGTGA